>CALMXK010000046.1 GCA_937871165.1 uncultured Actinomycetes bacterium | reverse complement strand
CATCACGTACTGCTCGCGTTCGGGCAGGTTCTTGATCGCCTCGACCAGCGCCTCGCGCATGCGCTGGTCCTGCAGCCGTGCCATCGGGTTGGCGTCGGCGTCGGCGACGTGGCGGTCCAGGTAGTCGTCGTCGGCCTCGTCGCCGCTCATGTCTTCCAGATAGATGAGCTGGGTGCCGCGCACCTTGCCCAGCAGTTCCTGGTAGTCGGTGAGCGACAGCCCCATCTCGCGCGCGATCTCGCTTTCGCTGGGGGCGCGGCCGTGGCGCTGCTCCAGCTTGTGCACCGCGGTCTCGATGCTGCGCTGGTGGCGGCGGTCGCCGCGGCTCATCCAGTCGTTGCCGCGCAACTCATCCAGCATGGCGCCGCGGATGCGCTGGGTGGCGAAGGTCTCGAACTGCACGCCCTGCGCGGCGTCGAAGCGGCTCAGCGCGTCGCTCAGGCCGATCATGCCGACCTGGATGAGGTCGTCCAGTTCCACGTTGGCCGGCAGCTTGGCGATCATCTGGTGCGCCAGTCGCCGCACCAGCGGGCTGTACTGCTTGAGCAGTGCGCCGGCGTCGAGTTGTCCCTTGGCGGTGTACATGGTGTCGGCCTCTATCGGAATGCGGTTCGGTGCGGGATCGGGCCGGCGGCTGCCGGCCAGGGGCCTGCCGCGGCGGCAGGCCCCGGCGCCGGCAGATCGTCGACTTCGAGTTGTGCCCCGAGCAGGCGCTGGAGCGTGTCGTCGGGGGCTGCGCCGGGATCGCCGGCGGGGTCGATCAACGCCCAGTCGCGCAGCGCGGCACCCAGGAAGGTGTCGGCACAGCCGCCCAGGCTGGCGGCGATGCCCCGGACCCGCGGCGAAGACGGCGACGCCGCCAGCAGCAGGTCGAAGCTCAGCAGGCCGCAGCGGCGCGCAAGCCACTTGCAGTTGGCATAGGCGTGCTTGATGCTCTCGGGATGGTCGGCGCCGATCAGCATCGGCCGCACGGCGCGGCGCTGGAACAGCCGCGCCAGGTCCGGACCTTCGGCGTGCAGCAGCAGCACCTCGGCAACCGGAGCGGCCAGCTGCAGCGCCTCGATGAAGGCGCCGGCCGAGCCCCGGGTGTCCACGTAGGCCAGCGGCAGGCCACGCGCCGGCAGGTAGGAAACGCGCGGCGCCAGGCGTTCGATGCAGGCCGCCAGGTCCACGCGCGCCAGCTCGTGCGGCAGCGGTGCACTGGCGGCAGCGTCCACCACCAGCACCTCGCGGCCCTGTGCGGCCAGCGCCGCGGCCACGCGGTCGAGCACCACGCCGCTGAACGGCACGTGGGGGTTCGCCGCCAGTGCCAGCACGTGGCGGCCGCGGCCGGCGAAGAGCCGGCGCAGGCCGTCGGCCTGGTCCAGCGGCATGCGCATGGACGCCTTCTGGAAGCCGCGCACGGGCGCGGCCGCGGGGTGGCGGGCGGGCATCGGCGTCAAGCTTGAGCCGCCAGTTCGGCGGCCGGCACGCGGGCGCCGGCGAAGATCAGGTTGACATCGTCGCGGTCCAGCCGCCAGGCCGCGCTGCCGCCGCCCTTCAGTGCCGTCTGCACCAGCGCACTGGCCGACAGGCGATGCCAGTCCTCGGGCACGCGCTGGCCGTTGGCCACCGCCACCACCTTGAGCTTGTGGCGGATCATCGCGTCCAGCGCCGGCGCCAGCTTCACCGACTCGTCCAGCTTGGACAGGATGACGCCACTGCAGTTGGGCGCGGCATAGGCCGCGAGCTGGTCCTCGATGGTCTCGCCCTGCGCCGAGGCGTTGATCACCAGCAGGCGCTGGATGGCGCGGTGCGACACCATCTCCAGCAGTTCGCGCGTGCGGCTGTCGCGCTGCGCCATGCCGGCGGTGTCGATGAGCACCAGCCTCTTGCCCGACAGCAGGTCGAGCAGGTCCTCCAGCGACGCGCGGTCGTGCGCGGTGTGCACCGGCACGCCCAGGATGCGGCCGTAGGCACGCAGTTGTTCGTGCGCCGCCACGCGGTAGGCGTCCAGCGTGACCAGGCCCAGGTTGACCGCGCCATGCTGCGTGGCGAAGGCCGCGGCCAGCTTGGCCGTGCTGGTGGTCTTGCCCACGCCGGTGGCGCCGATCAAGGCATAGACGCCACCCGCATCCTCGAGCGCGCTTTCGCGCTCGGCGGTGTGCAGGTTTCGCTCCAGCACCTGGGCCGCCCAGCTGCTGCCGTCGACATCGGCCGGCAGGCTTTCGAGCAGCTTGCGCACCAGGGCCGGCGAGAAGCCGGCGTCCAGCAGCTGCTGCGCCAGCATCGCCTGGCGTGGCTGGCGCTGCAGCTTCTCCATGAAGGCCAGCGCACCGAAACGCTGCTCGATGAGGCCACGCATGGAACGCAGCTCGGACAGCATCTCGATCGGTTCGCCGCGCAGCGCCAGCGCCGGCGAGGCCACTGCCGCGGCACCGGGAGGCGCATCCGGCATCTGCTCGCCCAGCGCCGACATCGCTGGCGGCGCGGCGCAGTGGCGCGAACGCGCGGCCTCGATCGGCGCCGCGGTGGCCGGTGTCATTCCCCGGCGCATTTTGACCGTCACCGGGATGTCCACGGCACCGACCACGGCCTCCACCATGCGGGCCCCCACCTGCGGGTCGGTCAGCAGTGCGGCGCCGGCGCCGGTCTTGCAGACCTTCTTGACCGGGCACCCCATGTTGATGTCGAGCAGATCCGCCCCGCGATCGGCGGCGCGACGTGCCGCGTCGGCCATGACGGCGGGATTCGCACCGAAGAGCTGGATGCTGACGAGTCCCTCATCGCGCGTGGTGTCGAGCATGTCGTTGGTTCGCACGTTGTCATGGACGATGCCGTGCGACGAGACCATCTCCGAGACCGCCAGACCCACCCCGTGGCGGCGCGACTGGGCGCGGTACGCCCAGTTGGCGATGCCGGCGAGCGGCGGCTGGACGACCCGGTTGGGAATGGTGAGCCGACCGATCGCAAACGGCTCGGCAAGCGGCCACCGGCCCTCGCGTTCAGGCAGATCCCACCCGTCCAGGCGAGTGGCGAACGAGCGGTTCATCCGCTTTCGCATCAGCGACCCCGCCCGGGCGCCGTATTCATGTCGTGAATCATGCGAAGCCCGTCCAGGGTGAGCGTGGGCTCGTACTCCTCGATCTGGCGCGACAGGGGCACGATCAGGCCGGCGAGGCCGCCGGTCGCCACAACGACAGCCGCAGGGTCGAGTTCGGCCTTCAGCCGCTCGCACATGCCGTCGACCATCGCGACCGTGCCGTAGAGGATCCCCGACTGCAAGGCGCCGACGGTGGAGCGGCCGATCGCGGCGCCCGGGTCGACCAGTTCGATGCGAAGGAGGCGTGCGGCGCGCCCGGCGAGGGCCTCCATCGACACCTCGATGCCCGGGGAGATCGCTCCGCCGACATACTCCCCGGCAGCCGACACGCAGTCGAAGTTGGTGGCCGTACCGAAGTCGACGACGATGCACGCCCCTCCGAAGTGGCTGTGTGCCGCCACCGCGTTCACGATGCGATCCGCGCCGACCTCGTGCGGGTTGTCGATGGTGATGGGCATGCCGGTCTTGACACCCGGGCCGATCACCAGGGCGGGCGCGTCCATGTAGCGCTGCGACAGGTCCCGGTAGCCGGTGGTCAGCGACGGCACGACCGAGGCGACGACCATGTGGTCCACGTCACCGAGGCTCGCGCCACGAAGGCGCAGCATGGAGTCGTGTTCGGCGGCGAGTTCGTCCAGCGTGGCGGTGCGGATGGTCGACGTGCGCCACTGGTGCAGCAGCTTGTCGCCCTGGAACACCCCGGCGGCCGTCTGCGTGTTGCCGACGTCGATGGCGAGCAGCATCAGCGCGCTCCCCCGTCGCCTTGCACGAGATCCGGCAGGTCGCCGTCGGTTTTCAACGTCTCGACGAACAGGTCCTGACTGGTGTGCACGTCGACGCGGGGAATGATCCGCGTCGGACGGTTCTTGTCCCACACCCACACGTCGTCCATGGTCAGGTGGAACAACGGGAACGGCACGTCGGGCACGAGCTCACGGCTGATGGAGTTGCACAGGTAGGTCGCCTCCTGCGTCATCACGCAGTAGCGAAACAAAGGGAACACGTCGTTGTATTCACGCTTCAGCTGCAGTTCCAGCTCCGCGTCATATTCCTCAAGCTCGTCCGCGTGCGACACGCGCCCTCCCCGGACCATGAAAAGCGCGCCCCCGGGATCAGGAGGCGCGAATGTTCAAAGTCTAGCGGACCCTGTGCGGTGGTCGATCGACACCTGGCGACACGGCTAAGGTTTCACCATGGACGGAGCCACGATCGGCATCACCGCGGCTCGGCGCGCGGACGAGCAGGCATCGATTGTCCGGGCACTCGGCGGGGTCCCGGTCATCGGATCGAGCATCGATTGCGACCAGCCGGCCGACGATGAGCTCGTCGAGGCCCAGCTCGCCGCGGCCATGGACGCGGCTCCGCAGTTCGTGATCGTGATGACCGGCATCGGCGCACGTCACACGCTGGCCGTCGCCGAGCGGACCGGACACGAGCGCGCGCTGCGCGCGCTGTTGGAGGACGCGTCCGTGGTGGCGCGCGGGGCGAAGGCGCGCAACACGATGCGCCGACTCGGTTTGCGCGTGGATCTGCTTGCCGACCCGCCAAGCAGCGCCGGCCTGCGGCTGTTGCTCGAAGATCTGCCGGTGCGCGGACGACCGGTGCTCGTCATCTGCAGCGGACCGGGTGACGATCCGATCGTCGCGGAGCTTCGGTCGGCCGGCGCGGTGGTCCAGACCATCCATCCCTACGCCATCGATCTGCCCGCCGACGCCGAGCCTGCGATCGCGCTGGCGCAGATGGCCCGCGACGGCGCGATCGACGCCATCACGTTCACCAGCGCCAACGCCGTCAACGGCCTGATGGCGGCCATGGAACGAAGCGGCCTGGACGTTGCGCAGCCGCACACGTCGGTGCTCGTCACCGCGGTCGGGCCGGTCACCCGTGACGCGCTCCTGGCGCACGGCTGGCGGGTGGATGTGGAACCCGACACCCCGCGGATGGGAGCGATGTACCAGGCGCTCGCCGCGCGCCTTCACGACGCCGGCGGCACCGTCCACAACACGAGCTCGCCAACCGGCTCCACCGACTGATCCGGATCGCCGTCGAGGCGCGCAAGCAGGTCGCCAAGGCGGGTGCCGTCGGGCATCGCAAGATCGGGAGCGATCTCAAGGAGCGGCACCAGCGCAAAGCGGCGCTCGTGCAGTCGCGGGTGCGGGACGCGAAGGTGCGGGTCCTGCCACTCCCCGCCGGACCACAGCAGCAAGTCGACGTCGATCGTCCGCGGACCGAACCGGCGAGTCTTCGTTCGGCCCAGGTCGACTTCGATCGCCTTGACCTCGGCGAGCAGCTGCGACGGCGTCAGGTCGCTTCGCACCTGTGCCGCGGCATTCAGGAAGTCGGGTTGGTCGGGGTCGTCGCGCGGAGCGGTGCGATATGGCGAGCTCACACGCTCGATGGCGATCTCGCGGGCCGCGAGCTCGTGCAGCGCAGCGCGCAGGGTGGCGACGGCGTCGCCGAGGTTGGCGCCGAGTCCCAGCCAGTACCTCAGCGAACTCTCCTGAGGGTCACCGAGGCCTCGCCTGCCACGACCGGCAGCTCCGCTTCGGGCTTTCGCACGCACACGACCACTTCGCTCACGCGGTCGTCCGCCAGGACCGCGTCGGCGATCATGCCGGCGAGCCGCTCGATCAGGTCGACGGGGTCGCCCTCGATGAGCCGGACCACGATCGCCGAGATCTGCGCGTAGTCGACCGTGTCGTCCAGCTGGTCCGATTCAACCGAGGCCGTGTCGCCGATCACCATGTCCAGATCCACGATGAAGCGCTGACCGCGGGCACGCTCACCCGGAAAGACGCCGTGGTGGCCCCGGGCCGTGATGCCGTGTACGGACACCGTCAGATGATCGCTCATCGCGCCTCCTCGATCGCTCGCAGTACGTTCAACGCATCGCACGTCTCGCGCACATCATGCACGCGCAACACGTCCGCCCCACGCCTCACGGCGGCCAAGCCCGCCGACAGCGACCCCGCCAGGCGCTCCTGCACCGGTCGGCCGATGAGTGGCTCGAACATGCGCTTGCGCGACACGCCGACGACCACCGGCCGCCCGATTGCCGCCACCTTGTCGATGTGCGCAAGCAGGGCCAGGTTGTCCGACAGGCGCTTGCCGAAGCCGATGCCCGGATCGAGCACAACGTGCGCTTCGGGGATGCCGGCGTCGACGGCGCGGCGAAGGCGCTCCTCCAGGAAGGCGCAGACCTCGCCGACCGGATCGTCATAGACCGGGGCGTCCTGCATGGTCTGCGGGTCGCCTTTCATGTGCATCAAACAGATGGCCGCACCATGGGCGGCGACCGTCGCGAACATCGCGCTGTCGCCGCGTCCGGCCGTGATGTCGTTCACGAGCACGGCACCCACATCAAGCGCGACCGCCGCGACGTGGGCACTCGCCGTGTCGATCGAAATGGGGACCGGCGATCCCCCGGCGATCGCCTCGAGGATCGGGTCGAGGCGCCGCAGCTGCTCGCCGTCGGCGACGGGGGCGGCACCGGGACGGGTGCTCTCCGCGCCGACGTCGCAGATCGCGGCACCCTCCAGCGCGATCGCGGCAAGCCGCGCGAGGGCGTCGGCCGGAGCCAGATGCCGTCCACCATCCGAGAACGAATCGGGGGTGGCGTTCAGGACCCCCATCACGCACGGGGCACGCAACCACTGAAGGGGATCGTCGATAGTCGCCATCGTACCGGTCGGTCGGCGCCGACCGGTACGGGCGAATCGAGAAATCAGGCCTCGGGGACCGCCGGGCCGTGACTTGAGGGCGGCGACGCGGGCGAGGGACGCTCTTCAGTCTCCTGCACCTGACCGAGCTCACGCTCGGCTTCGGCACGGGCACGCGCCTCGCGCTCGTCCTTGGCCTTGAACACCTCGTCCTCCGGCAGCCCCTGGAGCAGCCCGAGGAACTCCTCGCGCTCGATCGTCTCGCGGCGCAGCAGGATCTCCGACAGATCGTCGAGTTGCTGACGGTGCTCGCTCAGGATCGAGCGTGCCTGCACATGGGCCGCCTCGATGATGCGCCGGATTTCGGCGTCGATGTCGCGGGCCATCTCTTCGGAGTAGTCCGGCTCGCTGTGCATGTCACGACCGAGGAACGGCGCGCCATGGTTGTGGCCGAGCACCCGCGGTCCGAGCTTCTCGGACATGCCGAAACGCATCGTCATCGACTTCGCGATGGACGTGACACGCTCCAGGTCGTTGGAGGCGCCGGTGGTGATCTCGCTGAAGACGAGTTCTTCCGCCGTGCGTCCGCCGAGAAGCATGGCCATCTGGTCCTCGAACTCGGCCTTGGTGGTGGTGAACTTGTCCTCGGTCGGCATCGAAACCGTGACACCGAGTGCCTGGCCGCGGGCGATGACCGAGATCTTGTGCACCGGGTTGGCGTTCGGCAGGAAGTGGCCCACGAGCGCATGACCCATCTCGTGGAAGGCCGTGACCTTGCGCTCCTTCTCGGAGAGCAGACGCGACTTCTTCTCCGGACCGGCGATCACGCGCATGATGCCCTCTTCGAGCTCATCCGAACCGATGACACGCTTGCCGTGGCGCGCTGCGAGCAGGGCCGCCTCGTTGACGAGGTTGGCAAGGTCGGCACCGGTGAAGCCCGGCGTCTGACCGGCCAGGGCATCCAGGTCGATGTCCTTGCTGATCGGCTTGCCCTTGGTGTGGACGCGCAGGATGGCCTCACGACCGGTGCGGTCGGGCCGGTCCACGACGATCTGGCGATCGAAGCGACCGGGACGAAGCAGTGCCGGATCGAGGATGTCCGGTCGGTTCGTGGCGGCGATCAGGATGATGTTGTCCTTCGCCTCGAAGCCGTCCATCTCGACAAGCAGCTGGTTGAGCGTCTGTTCGCGCTCGTCGTGGCCGCCGCCGAGCCCGGCGCCACGATGGCGTCCGACGGCGTCGATCTCGTCCATGAAGATGATGCACGGCGACGACGCCTTGGCCTGTTCGAACAGGTCGCGCACACGCGACGCACCGACACCGACGAACATCTCGACGAAGTCCGAGCCGGAGATCGAGAAGAACGGCACGCCCGCCTCGCCGGCGACAGCACGGGCGAGCAGGGTCTTGCCGGTGCCGGGAGGTCCGAACAGCAGCACGCCCTTCGGGATCCGGGCGCCGAGGGCCTGGAACTTCTTCGGGTTCTCCAGGAACTCCTTGATCTCGTGGAGCTCTTCGACGGCCTCGTCCGCACCGGCGACATCACGGAAGGAGATCTTCGGCGAGTCGGCGGTCATCCGTTTGGCGCGCGCCTTGCCGAAGCTCATCACCTTCGATCCGCCGCCCTGCATCTGGTTCATCAGGAACACCCAGATCAGGATGATGAGCACGAAGGGCGCAAGACCGATCAGGACGCTCCACCAGGTGGAGCCTGCGCGCGGCTTGATGTCGACCTTCGGCACCTTGGCGGCTTCGATCATGGCGATCAGGCCGTCGCCCTGCTGATCAAGGAAACCGGTGGTGCGCTTCTTCTTGTCGGTTCCGACGAGGTAGGTGACTTTGTTGCGCGCCGGATCCAGCTCGACCGAGGTGACCTCATTGGCGTTCAGCGAAGTGACGAACTTGCTGTATCCCTCGCCCGGCGTGGTCGTGCTGCCGGCGAAGATCTTCGCGGCAACGAAGACCAGCAACAGCACGATGAGGATTGGGAAGGCGGCGCTCTTCAGGAAGCGGTTCAGGGGTTCGTCCTCTGCTCGACCAAAAACTCAGCCGAGGATAGCAGCGTTCCTTGCGGCACCGACCTTCGGCGGGTCAGGCGTCCGGCATGTTCAGCGCGGCGATGTACGGCAACTGACGGTACTGCTCGTCCAAATCCAGTCCGTAGCCGATCACGAAGGTCTTCGGCATCTCGAAGCCGACGTACTTCGGCTCCACCGGGAGCGTGCGTCGGTTCGGCTTGGCCATCAGCGTGCACAGCTCAAGCGATGCCGGATCACGCGAGGTCAGATTCTTGATCAGGTACGACAGGGTGAGTCCCGAGTCGATGACGTCCTCGACGAGCAGCACGTGCTTGCCCGCGATCGGGGCGTCGAGGTCCTTCAGGATGCGAACGACGCCGGACGAATGCATCTCCGAGCCATACGACGAGACCGCCATGAAGTCCATGGTGCACGGGATCGACAGCTTGCGCACCAGGTCGGCGATGAACGGAAGCGCGCCTTTCAGCACGCCGACGACGAGGATTTCCCGTCCCGCGTAGTCGACCGAGATCTGCTGGGCCAATTGACGAATACGTTCCTGAAGCTGCTCCTCCGAAATGAGCACGTCGCCAATTCGTGGATCGTTCACACCAGCTCCAGTCGGATCGCATTGTCACCAGGTGCGGCCAGCACCTGCGGATTGGCACGGTACCCGGCGACCCAGACGATGCGCCCGCCGTCCACGACGACCGGCACCTGGGTACGAAGGTGGGCCGCCACCCCCACATCGGCAAGAAGGCGCCCGACCCGTGCATGTCCACCGCCCGCCAGCGCAATCCGGTCACCGGGACGTGGCGCGCGCACCTGAAGATCGCCCGCATGGCGAAGACTCACGGCTGTCGGTGACGGCTCGGTCGCGGTGGCACGTGCGGCGCGGATCAGACGCTCGCCAAACCGCACCTCGCCGGGCACGCCGAGCGGCGCCGGGTCAGGGGACGGCGAAGGGGCGGGAACGACACCGATCACGGGGCCGATGACACCCACACGGGCGCCCGGCATGTCGGCCACACCCGCACCGTCACGTGCCATGGCGAGCACCGCTTCGACCCACCGCTCGTCGGCCGCGACGCCCGAGCGCTGCAGCAGACGTCGCGCGACGAGCCGGGCGAGTGCCGGCGGCTGCGCGACCAGCGGCGCCACTGCGAGGCCGTCTCCCATCACGCAGCGATCCCATGCGGTGTCGACGACGTGGTCGAGCACATCCTGTTCGTCTGCCAACTGGAGGGCGAACCGGTTGAGCGCGGCGACGGCTCCCGGATGCGCAGCCTGCAGCGCGGGAAGCACGGACTCGCGGATTCGCACACGCGAGAACCGCATCTCCAGATTGGAAGGGTCGTCCACGAACGGCACGCCGGCCGTCTCGCACCAGGCGCGGGTCTCATCGCGGGTCGCCACAAGCAGCGGGCGAACCCATCGTCCAGCGCGTTCGCGCATCCCGATCGCACCCGTGCGACCGGTGCCGCGGGCCAGGCGAAACAGCACCGTCTCGGCCTGGTCGGTGGCCGTGTGGCCCGTCGCGATCAGGTCATAGCCGTGCTGGTCGGCGATCCGCTCGGCGGTCGCCCGGCGCGCCTCACGTGCCCGCTCCTGCAGGTTCGGTCCGGCGTCGAGCGCGAGGTTCTCGACCCACACCGGGCAGCCGCGGGCCGCGGCCTCGCGCTCGACGAGGGCGCTTTCGTCGCCCGCCTCAGGGCGAAGGCCGTGATCCATGGTGAGCACGCCGGTGCGCCCGGGATGTTCTCGGCTCACCACGTCGAGCAGGCACATGGAGTCCGGGCCACCGGACACCAGGACAAGGACCCGCGCCGACGTCGAGATCACTCCTCGGCGCGCGATCCGACGCGCGATCTCGCCTTCAGAGTCAACGGCCATAACGATAGTGTGCACCACAATGCCGATTCATCTGCAAACACCGCCGAATAAACAGTCGCCGCTCGTGCTGTGCCCGGGTGATCCGGACCGCGCGACCCTGGTCGCGACCGAGCTGCTCGAGGGCGCCGAATGCGTCACCCGAACCCGGGCCCTCCTTGGGTTCACCGGGCGCTACAAGGGCGTCGAGGTGACCATCCAGACCACCGGAATGGGCGGTGGCAGCACCGGCATCGTCGTCCATGAGCTGATCGAGCTGGGAGCGACAACGCTGATCCGCGCAGGCACCGCCGGTGGTCTACAGACCGACCTTGAGGCGGGGTCGCTGATCGTCGCCGATCAGGCCGTCGCCGACGACGGCGCCGGCCTCGCGATGAGCGGAGGCGTCGCGCCACCGCCGGATCCCGCGGTCATCGCCGCATTGACCGCGGCGGGAGAGGCGTCCAACCGCACCGTGCACCACGGCACGATCGTCAGTACCGACGTCTTCTACGACCTCGAGCCGGGACGAAACGAAGCGTGGCAGGCGCGCGGCATTTTGGCGGTCGAGATGGAGGCGGCGGTCATGTTCAGCCTCGCCGCACGCCATGGCGTTCGCGCGGGCTGCGTCGTCACCATCTCCAATCAGCTGGTCGGGGCGGAGCCGGGGTGGCTCTCCTCCGAAGAGCGCGAGATCGCCGGCATCGAGACGTGCCGCGTCGCGTTGGACGCGCTCGTTCGCCTCAGCTGAGGGCTGAGCGCGCCCGGCGCTCGAGCTGTGCCACGACGGCAGCGGCAGCGGCGAGCACGATGAGCAGCCCGATCATCCGACCGTTGAACGCGAGGCCGTCCGCGTCCATCCCCCCGGCCAGCCGGCCGATCACCGCCAGCGCGGCCAACACGGCTGCGATCATCGGCAGGTAGCGGGCGCCCAGGCGTTCCGAGCGCAACGCCGCGATCCCGACCCCACCGAGGATGAACAGCACCAGGTAACCGAACGGTGTGGAGCGAAGACCCACGATCGAGACGCCCGGCGCACTGAAGAAGTCGTCGAACTGCCGACGAAGCAAACCGAGCAGACCGATCATGAACAGCGGACCGCTGATCCACTGGATGGCGACGAAGCGGGCGCGCCGCGGATGAGCCGCTGGTGTGTAATCGTCGCCCACGTGGTGAGCCTACCGGTGCGACATCGTCACGAGCGCACCGGGCCGGGCAGACGGGGCACCACGCTGTCGCTGACCGCGGCCACCGCCCCGGCTGCCGCACACCCCACGACGACGCCTGCGACGATGTCGGCGGGATCATGTTCCGCGCTCACCACCCGACCCACCAGCCCAATCGCCGCCACCGCACCGACCAGGCGACCGAGGGAGCGGTTGGAGTGCCCCACCGACCGCGCGATCGCCGAGGCGGCCGCCGCGTGTCTGCTGGGGAACCCGCCGTCGCTGCGCTCGCCGGGGCGCGGCCGGTCGATCATGTCCCGAAGTCCTTTGGCCGCCGCCGCAGCGGCCACCGCCGACGCGCCGGCGCGCACACCGGCCGCCCGTGTCGGGCGATCCGCGATGAGCGCGACTATGAGCAGCTCGAAGGCCGGGGCGAGCAGCGTGCCCGCCAACCGTGCGGTGCGATCGAGGCCGGGACGCCGCCCCACGCGTTCGCGCACCGCGCGACCCAAGCGACGATCAGCTGCGGCGAGAAGTCCCATGGGCACGATTATCGACCATCGGCCGCTCAGGCGCCGACGGCGTCGCGAAGCTCGGTCGCGCCGGAGACGCTCACACGGTTGCGCCCACGCCGTTTGGACAGGTAGAGCGCCTGGTCGGCCTGCTGCACCAACGCGTCCGGCGAGTCGCCGTGCACGAACGACGCGACACCTGCGGAGATCGTGCGTCCATCCACCTCACCGTTGCCGACGTCCACGGCGATGCGCGAGATGGCGACACGAATACGTTCGGCGGCCTCCGCGGCCATCGACGCGGGACCGGGCACAAGCAGGGCGAACTCCTCGCCGCCAAACCGCGCCACGATGTCGGTGCCGCGACGGTTCTCTTGCATCACAGCGCCAACCTCGGCGAGCAAGACGTTGCCGGTCGCGTGCCCGTACGTGTCGTTGAAGGACTTGAATCCGTCGAGGTCGAGCAGCACGAGCGACAGGCTGCCGCCGTAGCGCGTGGTACGCAGGCACTCGCGGCGCAGGGCGTCGGAGAAGTACGCGAAGTTGTAGAGCCCGGTCAGCCGGTCGCGCATGGATGCGCCTGCGATGCGCTCGTAGTCCCGATAGACCTTTGTGTATCGCGCACCGACAAGGAGCGCGGCGGCGACCGTCGTGCACCACGCCACGACCAGCGCCGCAACGGGAATTCCCGTGCGGTCCTCGACCGCTCCGAATGCGATCCCGGACACGATCCCTGCGAACGCGAGACCGGGAAACCCTGCGAGCGGCATCGAGAATGCGATCGGCAGCACCATCAGCGGCCAAAACGTGGCGGGCTGGATGAGCGTGGCGGCGGTACAGACCGCAAGGAGGCCGACGAGCAGCACCGATGGACCCAGGGTCCGGTGCTCACCGTCAATCGTGGGTGTGCGGGAGGGCATGGTGATCATGCGCACCGGACGATATCGACGGCCTCGGCTGGATCTTCGCCACCGGGCCGCCACAGCGAAGTGCGCTTGCCCGGTAGTGTCGTGCGCGCGCCCAATCCGCGGCGCAGGGCCACGTCGCCGCTCGACATCAGCCTCACCATCAACACCAGGAATGTGACCACCATGGAGCGCCCAGCCACTCATCCCGAACTCGCCGGCCGGTCGGTGCTGACACTGCGCCACCATTCGACCGAAGCGATCGAAGCGGTGCTCGATCTCTCGGCGGCGTTGAAGGCGACACCGTGGCGCGAGTGGCCGACCTGGTTGCACAACCGCGTCGTCGCGATGATCTTCGAGCGCAACTCCACGCGCACCCGGGTGGCGTTCGAGGCGGCCACGGCGCGCCTGGGCGGGCATGCGATCTACCTCTCCTCCGGAGACACCCAGCTCGGGCGAGGCGAGGCGATCGAGGACACGGCGCTGATCTTGTCGGGAATCGTCGACGCAATCGTGCTCCGCACGGGTCCGCACCAGAAGCTCGTGGACCTGGCAAAGCACGCGTCCATCCCCGTCATCAACGCCCTGACGTACGACCACCACCCGTGCCAAGCACTTGCCGACGCGCTGACCCTGCGCGAACGGTTCGGCGCGCTCGAGGGTCTGAAGGTCGCCTACGTCGGCGACGGCAACAACTGCTACCTGTCGCTTGCGATCGTGTGCGCCAAGCTCGGCATGCATGTGACGTGCGCGTGCCCGGAGGGGTACGACCCGGACATGGAAACGGTCGCGTGGGCCGACGGTGTGGCACGCGAGCGCGGCGGATCGGTGACGGTGATGCGCGATGCGGTCGAGGCGGTCGAGAATGCCCGCGCCATCTACACCGACACCTGGGTCTCAATGGGTGACGAAGAGCGGGAGGCCGAGCGGGTGCGCGCCCTCGGCCCGTACAAGCTCGATCAGGCGCTGCTCGACCGTGCCTCACCCGACGCGATCGCCATGCACCCCCTCCCCGCCCACCATGACGTGGAGGTCTCCTACGACGTGATCCACGGGCCGCGTTCGGCCGTCTGGCAAGAGGGACACAACCGCCTGTACACCCAGGCGGCCCTGCTGGCACACATCCTGGCGGACTGACGCGGGGGTCCCTTCCGGAGGACACGATGCTTCCACTGCACGACGACAACCCGACGCACCGACTGGCGATCCTGACCTACATCCTGATCGCACTGAACGTCGCGATCTTCGCCTGGCAGTCGACCAAGCCCAATCCGCTCGAGTTCCGCAGCCAGTCGGAGTTCGACGCGTCGCAAACGGCGCTGGTGTGTCAATTCGGCGTGGTTCCCGACCGACTCACGAGTGGGAGCGACGCCACCCCCGCCGACGCGTGCATCGAGGCGAACACGAAGGAGTCGCGCTGGATCACGCTGATCACCCATCAGTTCATCCATGGCGGGTGGGCGCATCTGCTCGGCAACATGCTCTTTTTGTTCATCTTCGGAAACAACGTCGAGGACCGGCTCCGGCGCATCAAGTTCTTGCCGTTCTACCTGGCGTGCGGTGTGGCCGCGGCCGTCGGACAGATCATCGCGGACCCCAACTCGCAGTCGTTGCTCATCGGCGCGTCCGGAGCGATCAGCGGCGTCCTCGGCGCCTACCTGGTCATGTTCCCGAAAGCACGGGTCCTTGCGCTCGTCACGATCATTCCGCTCCGACTGCCCGCATGGATCGTCTTGGGGGCGTACTTCGCGTTCCAGTTCTTCTACGTCTCGCGCGAAAGCGGCACCGAAGGCGGCGGCGGTGTCGCCTACTGGGCCCACATCGTCGGCTTTGCCGCGGGCGTCGCCCTGGCGCTCGCGATCGGTCGTGGCAAACGACCACCACCACGCACGCCATCGCCGACCTACAGATGAGGCGCATGCGCCACCTGACCACCACCCTCAAGTCCCGAGGCGACATGAACGACCCCGACGCACGCGCGACGCCCGACGAGTGGGTCACGCTCACCCACGCCCCGCACGGCCCACTCGCCGACCTCATCTGCAACATCCTCGGCGAGGAGGGCATCGACAGCTACTCGCGGCGGGCCCTGGCGTTCGACGTTCCCGACTTTCTCGCCGCAGGCCCACGAGTCGTGTTGGTGCGCCAGTCGCAGCACGCCCGGGCCACGGAGCTGATCGCATCCCTGCCCATCGACGATGAGGACGATTTGCCCCCAAATGCGCGTTGAGCCACCGTGAGGTGGCCCAAGCGTGAGCAGTTGCTGACCGCCTGCTCGAGCGGTGTGTGCCAAGAGATTGTTGCAAGTGGATCGGACGACTGCAACCCACCGGCGTTGCACGCTCGCCGCCAGCCGCCGCGTGCGGGCACTCGAAGTCGCGTGGTGAAGCCCTGTGCGGGACATCAGAACACCGTTTTGCGGTTCGTAGTGTTGCCTTCGAATTGACCTACCACGACGCCGGGCACACGCGAACACGAACCGCCATGTTGTACATTCCGAACATCATCGGGATGATTTACGGAATGCCATCTGTAAATATCCCCATGGCAATAGACAACGACGGGGATTCCAGGCTATCGTTCGTCGACTACCGATACGTGTAGTTCTCTGTCCACGCAACATTTACCAAGGCACACATATGAGCAACGAACGCCCGACCCGCGGAAGTGTCGGGAATGAGATCTTCGACGAGGTTGAACGCCTTGTCGCATCCGGAATGAACAAGTCCCAAGCATTCAAGGAGATCTCCACGAACAGTGGTCGCGAAGAAGGAACTGTTGCGGCCAACTACTACCGCGTGGCTCGTCAGCGCGGAGTCAGCCTGCGCCCACGTCGTCGTCGTGGCGAGGCCCCCGGTCGTGGCCGTGCCACCGGAACGACGGATGTCTCAGCGGCCCTCGCGAAGGCCACTGCAGCGCTCGACGAGCTCGCGAAGGCCGTCCGGCGCCAGGACCAGGAGCTTGCCCGCCTGCGCGAAGAGGCCACGGGATTGGCCGAACTTCGGCGTCTGGCCAAGCGCCTCAAGTAGAAGCACCGTCCCCGAGCGCCCCGATCAGACGATGACGGGGCGCTTCGGGCCAGACGTGGCAAGGACGTGGGCAACATCGTCCAGGCCAATGGGGTCGCCGACGAGTTCATGGAACGGCACGGAAGCCCGCACGAGGAACGCCAGTGCTTGACGGACCGCCTGCGGCGTGTGGTGGTAGGTGCCCTGAATCCGCAGCTCCTGGTAGTGCAGCGGCTCGGTGGGCACTGTCACCGTTGTGCCCATCGGGCATCCCCCATAGAGGTTGACTTCGGCTCCGCGGCCGGCCACCGCGACCGCGATCTGCCAGGTCTCGGGACGGCCGATCGCCTCGAACACGATGTCCGCACCCCGACCACCGGCGGCGTGACGCACGGCGTCGACGCCCGCGTCGTCGCGTGGGGCGTCCACGGCGGCCGCCGCGCCGAAGCGCAGCGCCAGCTGACGGCGCGACTCGTGCGGGTCGCACAGCGTCACGCGACATCCCCGAGCAGCCAAGCACGCTGTCAAGAACTGTCCCTGCACCCCACCGCCCAGGATGACCACCTCGTCACCCGCAGCCGCATCTGATCGCGAGACCCCGTTGATGGCGCACGCAAGCGGTTCGACCATCGGCGCCAGATCAGGTGCGAGATCAGCCGGACGTTCGATCATGTTCACGGCGACGATGCGTGCGGGAATGCGTACGAACTGCGCAAAGGTGCCCCACAGGTAGGTCAGGTCCTCGCACAGCCCCAGGCGCCCGCGCAGGCACGACCGACACACACCGCACGGTGCGGAATTCGCGACCACCACCATCGTTCCCACCGTGGGCCACGAAACCCCCGCTCCGACCGCGACGACTTCCCCGGTGACTTCGTGACCGAACGGCGCAGGCACCGGCGGGAGCGCCGGATGACGCCCGCTTCGTAAGATCTTGGCGTCGGTGGCGCACGTCATCGCGCGTTCGGTGCGCAGCACGACCTCTCCCGGACCCGGGGTCGGGTCGGGGATCTGTTCGAGACGCAGATCGTTGGGACCATGGAGGATCAGCGCACGCATCGGAACTCACTTGGACTCGGCGAACGGCTCGCCTGGACGGTGAAGGAGCGCGACCCGTCGGCACCGGGTGCGTGGTTCGTGCTCTGAGCGCGGACTCTAGTCGTGTGACACACGCGGCACCTGACCATGCCCAGGCGTGCGATCGTCACGCGGCAAAGACACTACGATGAGCCGCAATGACCTCGAGCACCACCGGCTACCCGACGCACCTGCAACAGATGGTCGATCGGTATCTCGCCGAGATCAACTTCACGGCCGGCGACCGCTGGCATCCGGATGCCCCTGCGGGCGTCGACGGGCTGGTCGAGGCCATGCGCTACTCGCTGCTTGCAGGCGGCAAGCGCGTTCGTCCGGTCCTGTGCCTGGCAACGGCCGAGGCGCTCGATCTGGAACCCACCACGCTCTTGCCGGCTGCGGCCGCACTCGAGTTGATCCACACCTATTCGCTGATCCACGACGACCTGCCGGCGATGGATGACGACGACCTGCGCCGCGGTCGCCCCACCTGCCACAAGGCGTTTGGTGAAGACACCGCCATCCTGGCGGGCGACGCACTGTTCGCGGAGGCGATCCGACTGGTGTGCGATCTGCAGCCGGGGTCGGCGCAGGTGCGGATGGCGATCGTCTCGGAGCTGGCGCGTGCCTCGGGCGTGACCGGCATGGTCGGGGGGCAGTTCCTTGACCTTCGCGACCATGGCAGCACCTCGCCCGGAGCGCTGGAACAGGTCCACCTGTTGAAGACGGGCCGGCTGATCGCCGCCTCGATCCGCTGTGCTGTGATCGCCGCCGCGCCGAACACGCCCGTGGAGGCCGCGCTCGACACGTTCGGCCGTGAGATCGGGCTGCTCTTCCAGATCGTCGACGACATCCTGGACGTCTCAGGCGACGAGGATACCCTCGGCAAGCCGACCGGTTCGGACGAGCGTCAAGGCAAGGTGACGTACGTGAGCGTGTTCGGCCTGGAGCAGGCGGGCCGATTGGCCACCGAATGTCACGCGCGCGCCCTGGAGCTCCTGGCTGCGGTCCCCGGCCCGACCGGCGACCTGGCCGCCGTCACCGAGCTGATCTACGCCCGGCGAAGCTAGCGTCGCCCACCTGATTTGTGTGACAGTTCGCGCTCGGTCTGGACCGCGTCGCGGACGTGGCACCCGGACAGGTGATCGTTGACCATCCCCATCGCCTGCATCAGTGCGTACATCGTTGTGGGACCCACAAATCGCGCGCCGCGACGGCGAAGTTCCTTGGAGAGCGCCGTCGACGCCTCGGTGATGGCGGGCACATCGGCGAAGCGTGTGGGCACCGGTGCGTCGGGCGGCGCGAATGCCCAGACGAAATCGGCGAAGGACCCCTCGACCGCCTGGATCTCGCGCACCACGGCGGCGTTGGCGATCGCCGCCTCGATCTTGCCCCGGTGGCGCACGATGCCGGCGTCGCCAAGCATCCGCTCCACGTCACCGTCGTCGAAGCGCGCCACCTGATCGAGTTTGAAGTCGGCGAAGGCACGGCGAAACGCGTCGCGTTTGCGCAGGATCGTGAGCCAGGAGAGCCCGGCCTGGAAACCCTCGAGACACATCTTCTCGTACAAGCGACCATCGTCGGTGACCGGTCTGCCCCACTCGTCATCGTGGTAGGCCACGTACTCGGGGTGAGCGACGCACCACGCGCAGCGGGCGTGCCCGTCGGCACCGACTGACAGGTCACCCATCGTGTTCGAGATCGAAGAAGTCCACGTGACCGCTCGTCAGGTCGTAGTAGGCGCCGACGATCCACAGCTCGCCGTCGCTTCGCGGCTGCTGGATGATCGGCTCCGGCGAGCTGCGCAGCTGCGCGACGGTGGCGCGGATGTTGGCCCGCACGGCGTTCGCAACAAGCTGGTCGGCATCGGCCACGTCGTCGACGACCGGCGCGATGGCCGGGATGATCGCGTCCACGAGCGATCCGATCGCGCCCGGGCTGACAGTGCCGTGTTGCAGCATGTCAAGCGCCGCGAGCACCGCACCACACCGTTCGTGGCCGAGCACCACGACGAGCGGCACACCGAGCATCGCCACGGAGTACTCGATGGATCCCAGGGCATGGTCGCCGACGGTGTTGCCGGCGTTTCGGACGATGAACAGCTCGCCGAGCCCCGAACCAAACAGCTGCTCCGGCCCGACACGACTGTCGCTGCAGCCGACCAACGTGGCGAACGGTCGTTGTTCGCGGGCGATCTGCAGCCTGCGGTGGTGGGTGACGTCGCCGACGGTCGCCGCGTCGGAAGTAAACCGACCGTTGCCGTCGATCAGACGCTCAAGCGCACGGCGCGGGGTGCGCAGATCGTCGATCACGTGGTGGTGGTCTCCTGATCGCGGGTGCGGTGTCCTTCGAGGCGTGCCACCAGCTCATGTGGGCGGGCGATGCCTTCGAACCGAAGGCTGGCGTCGGCGACTTCTGAGCCGGCGGTCCCGAATTCGACGTCGCCGATGCCGAGCATCCGACCGAGCACGCTCTGAAAGGTGTTGATGTTCTGAATCTTTTCGATGTTCGTCGACTGCTCATGCCGCGACAGGGTGCCGCGTCGAATGCGGATGCGCTGGTCGGTGACCACGTAGTCGATGGTCGCGCGGCGCACGACGTCAATGCCGACAAGGAGCACGAGCAGCACAACGCTCAGGGCGACCCACTTCCAGTAGGCCATCCCGATCCCCCGGTCCTGGGAACGCATCAGCGTTGTGACGAGTGCCGGAAGGATCGCCAGGATGCCCCACTTGGCATACCAGCCGACGTACGCTCGGGCTGCGGGATGGCCGCGCCATATCAACCGTTCAGTGGGATGGAGCTCCATGGCGCAATCGTACCGGCCGCGTCGGCCACGTCGCAGCTCGCCTCCACACCCGCCGATCCATATATTGCGACAACTGGTGTACAACCAAGGGGTCTCGACGATGGCCGAGCGTGTGTACGCAATTCAGGATGCGTGGGCGAAGCGGGCGCTCATCAACGACGCGAAGTACCGCAAGATGTATGCGGCATCCATCAAGGATCCGGATGCATTTTGGGGTGAGCACGGTCGCCGCATCGACTGGTTTCGGCCCTACACCAAAGTGAAGAACACGTCGTTCGCGCCTGGGCGGGTCTCGATCAAGTGGTACGAGGACGGCACGTTGAACGCGGCCTACAACTGCGTGGATCGGCATTTGGCCACGCGCGCGGATCAGGTCGCGATCATCTGGGAGCCGGATGATCCGAAGGCGGCGACCCGACACATCACCTACCGGGAGCTCGCCGACAAGGTCGGCACGTTCGCGAATGTGCTTCGCGCGAATGGTGTCACCAAGGGCGATCGTGTGACGATCTACATGCCGATGATCCCGGAGGCGGCCTATGCGATGTTGGCCTGCGCACGTCTGGGTGCCATCCACTCGGTGGTGTTTGGCGGCTTCTCGGCCGAGTCGCTCGCCGGCCGAATCGTGGACTGCGAATCGCAGTTTGTGATCACCGCCGATGAGGCCCGACGCGGCGGACGTTCGGTTCCGCTCAAGGCGAACGTCGATGCGGCGCTGAAGAAGGTGCCGGGTGGCGTGAGTCGCGTCATCGTCGTGTCGCATACCGGCGCGAAGGTGCCGATGAAGCGCTCGCGTGACGTCTGGTTCGACGAAGCGGCCGACTCGGTGAGTGCCCACTGCCCGCCCGTCGAGATGAATGCCGAGGATCCGCTGTTCATCCTGTACACGTCCGGGTCGACCGGCAAGCCGAAGGGCGTGGTGCACACGACCGGCGGGTACATGGTGTACGTGGCGATGACGCACGAGTACGTCTTCGACTACCACGAAGGCGAGGTGTACTGGTGCACCGCCGACGTTGGGTGGGTGACCGGCCACAGCTACATCGTCTACGGACCGCTTGCGAACGGGGCGACGACGCTGATGTTCGAGGGCATTCCGACCTATCCGGACGCGTCGCGGTTTTGGCAGGTCATCGACAAGCACAAGGTCAACATCTTCTATACCGCTCCGACTGCGCTGCGGTCGCTGATGAACAAGGGCTCCGGTCCGGTGAAGTCGACCAAGCGCTCGTCGCTTCGCCTGTTGGGCTCGGTGGGCGAGCCGATCAACCCGGAGGCGTGGGAGTGGTACTACCGCACTGTCGGCAATTCCAGGCGCCCGATCGTGGACACGTGGTGGCAGACGGAGACCGGCGGCATCTTGATCAGTCCGCTGCCGGGTGCGACGAAGTTGAAGCCAGGCTCGGCGACACGACCGTTTTTCGGCGTGCTGCCGCAGATCGTCGATCCCGACGGAACGGTGCAGGAGCGAAACGCGGCGACCGGCCATTTGGTGATCGCCGATTCGTGGCCCGGCCAGATGCGTACGGTCTACGGTGATCACAAGCGGTTCATGGAGACGTACTTCGTCCAGTACAAGGGCAAGTACTTCACCGGTGACGGCGCGCGGCGCGACAAGGATGGCTACTACTGGATCACCGGTCGTGTCGACGACGTCATCAACGTCTCGGGCCATCGGATGAGCACCGCCGAGGTGGAGAGTGCGTTGGTGGCCCATCCGAAGGTGTCGGAGGCCGCTGTGGTCGGCTTCCCGCATGACATCAAGGGGCAAGGGATCTACGCCTTCGTCACTTTGATGCAGGGCACGACGGCGACGGATGATCTTCGCAAGGCGCTTGTGGCCTGGGTGCGCAAGGAGATCGGCCCGATCGCGCAGCCGGATGTCATCCAGTTCACCCCCGACATGCCGAAGACCCGCTCGGGCAAGATCATGCGCCGCCTGCTTCGGAAAGTGGCGGAGAACGACCTGTCCAACCTGGGTGACACGTCGACGCTTGCCGATCAATCGGTGGTCGATCACTTGATCGCAAACCGGGAAGGTATCGCCGGATAGGTGCGGGTGGTTGGTCGGGCTTCGGCCCGACCAACCGCACTTCCCGCTCGCTCCGGTTGCAGGCCGTCGCTTCCGCGCACACGTGGCTGGCGCTACTTGCGCGCACGATTGCGCCCACGATTGCGCCCACGTGGCTGCCGTTAATGTCGCCGCCTGCGCCCACGAGCACGCGGAGGCCGTTACGTCGCCGCTCGCGCCCACGAGCACGAGCACAAGCACGCGGCTGCCGTTAATGTCGCAAATGAGATTTTGGGTACTTGTCTGCTTCGCCCAGCGCTCGGCACTGTCGAAAATCTCATTTGCGATATCCCGGCGCTCGCCGCCGATGGGCAGATCTGTTGCGTGCTGCCCTATGCTCCTCCACCGATGGCACTCACAATCGGCATCGTCGGACTGCCCAATGTCGGCAAGTCGACGCTCTTCAACGCACTGACGCGAAACAACGTGCTCGCTGCGAACTATCCGTTCGCCACGATCGAGCCAAACATCGGCGTCGTTCCACTCCCTGATCCGCGTCTGGATCAGCTGGCCGGGATCTTTGGCAGTGAGCGGATACTTCCTGCGACCGTGTCGTTCGTCGACATCGCCGGGATCGTGCGCGGGGCATCCGAAGGCGAGGGTCTTGGCAACAAGTTCCTCGCCAACATTCGCGAGGCTGATGCGATTTGCCAGGTGATTCGCGCGTTCGACGACGACAACGTCGTGCATGTCGATGGCAAGGTCGATCCGGCCGGCGACATGGAGACCATCAACACGGAGCTCGTGTTGGCGGACCTTCAGACGATGGAGAGGGTCATTCCGCGCCTTGAGCGCGATGCAAGGACGAGCAAAGACAACCAACCGGCCCTTGAGAACGCGCGGGCAGCGCTCGCGATTTTGGAGGCCGGTGACACGCTGTTTGCAAAGGGCGAGTCCGCCGGCATCGACATGGAGCAGGCACGCGCGCTTCAGCTGCTGACAACCAAGCCGTTCATCTACGTCTTCAACCTTGACGAGGTGCAGCTTGGCGATGCCGCCGTGCGCGAATCGCTTGCCACATTGGTCGCTCCCGCGGAGGCCGTGTTCCTCAACGCAAAACTTGAGATGGAACTGACCGAGCTTGAAGCAGCGGACGCAGCGGAGCTACTCGAGTCGGTCGGTGTCACCGAATCAGGGCTGGATCAGCTCGCCCGGGTCGGGTTCGACACGCTTGGGCTCCAGACGTACCTGACCGCAGGGCCGAAAGAGGCCCGTGCTTGGACGATCGGCAAGGGATGGACTGCCCCGCAAGCGGCGGGCGTGATCCACACCGACTTCCAGAAGCAGTTCATCAAGGCCGAGGTCGTCTCATTCGCTCAGCTCTTGGAGGCCGGTTCGATGGCCGCAGCCAAGGCGAAGGGATGGGTACGGATGGAAGGCAAGGAGTACGTCATGAATGACGGAGACGTGGTGGAATTTCGCCATGGGGCCGGCCGCTAGGTGCGGATCGCGATCTTCACCGGCTCGGCCGTCGGTGCGAAGGAGACCTACACCGCGGGAGCCGCGCAGCTGGCTTCCCACCTTGCAAAGGCGGGCCACGCAATTGTCTATGGCGGTGGCAAGGTCGGCCTGATGGGCGTCGTGGCCGATGCCGCACTCGCCGCCGGAGGCGAAGTCATCGGCGTTACGCCGAAGACGCTTGTCGAGCGTGAGGTTGCCCACCACGGGGTCACCCGCCTGGAAGTTGTTGACACGATGCACGAGCGCAAGGCCAGAATGGTCGATCTGGCCGACGCCATGGTGGCGCTTCCCGGGGGCGTCGGCACGCTGGATGAGCTCTTTGAAGCGTGGACGTGGCAGCTGCTTGGCATCCACAGCAAGCCTGTCGCCCTCTACGACATCGACGACTATTGGGCGCCGATGCGCAGCCTCCTTGATCAGATCGTCGCAGAGCGATTTCTCGGCGAGGAACACCTGGCCGCATTGATCCAGGAGACGGATCCCGATGCCTTGATCGATGCGATCAGCCGATGGAGCCCACCAACCCAGAAGTGGATTTCGCCGACGCCCACCGAGTAGGCCCCTTCAAAACGGGGGTGGACGACGTTGCTCGTGCAGATCGGGAAAGTGCTGGAAGGTGATGTCGAGGAACGTGCGCCGACCGGGGTTTCGCGCCCCGCCCCGGCGACGGATAACGCCGCGCAACGCATAGGCGGTTGTCCATCGGGCAGGGTCGGTGAGCCAGCGTGCCTGCATGAACCATCTGCGCATCGTGCAAATGGACGGTACCTGTGCAAGCGATTCGCGGTACATGGTCCGCAGACGTTCGATCACGACGTTCGGGTCGTGTCCTTTCGAGAAGAGCGACTCGGCATGGAGTCGAAGTAGCGGCCACGAGTACGAACCGGGGCGTCGGCGCGGGGACGCAGTCGTTCGAACACGCAGCCGATGGGCATCAAGGGCTGCCTGCCGACGCGGCGACACCCCTTTTGTGTCGCTGTTCCAGCGCTCGACCATGGCATCGATGAAGACTTGCCCACCGGCTCTTCGCAAGTAGTTCACGTCACGGTGAACGACGCACAGTTGCGCAGACACCGCCGGGCTCATGAAGAAGAACCCGACCCCGACTGCGCTCGTGCAGATGTCGCAGCTGCCGGAGTGCGACGTCGGCAGTCGGTCAGTTCGGAATCGTGAACGCCCTCGCATTGCGACAACCTGCCAGAGGAGGGTGTGTCGCCGTGTCACAAATCAGGTGGATTGTGTGTCGCAACTCACCGAATGTGTGTCAATACGCCGACGCCCGCTCGCTCGCCAGGCCTTGGGTCGGGCGGCAAAATCTCAATTGCCATTTTTAAAGTCGACTGCCGCGTCGTCTCGAGAGTGCCGGAGCCGGGGTTTGAACCCGGATGCCCGAAGGCAGAGGAGTTTAAGTCCTCCGCGTCTGCCAATTCCGCCACTCCGGCTGGCGCTATCGCCCGAAGGTCGCTGCCCCTGGCGTGCGATCTAAGGTGAGGCGTCGTTGTTCGATCTTGCGGGCCCATGGTTCGGCGATGATCGGCCAACGATCCAAAATCTGCGCATGACGGATATGGCGGTAGTTCTCGCCCTTGGCAAAGATCATCCGTCGCTCGTCCTCGCCCCTGGAGATTGACTTGACGGCATCCGCCAGTCCGTCGATCGAGTTGATCGCCTCCGCGTCTCGCTCGCCCTCCGATTGTGCATTCGTCGACACCGGACGAGTCTACCGTGCCAATTCGGTCAATCGAAGGACTGCGCCGTCAAGCAGATCGCGCTCGCTGACACGGACCGTTTGGGCACCATCGGCTTGCATGACCCCGACGGCGATACAGAGCCCTGCGACGATCGCGGGAGCCCGATCGGGGTGCAGGCCAGGGACCTCACGCCGTTCGGAAAGGGGCAGTTTGCTCACGCGATCAAGAAGTCCGCGCGCCTGATCGAGCGTGATGGTTGCGCCATGGATCTCAGACGGGTCGTACCGACCGTGGTGCATCGCTGCAAGGCTCGTCATGGTGCCAGCGACGCCGATCAGCGGGGCCTGTCCGCCGATCACGTCAAACACTTGGCGCGCTGTCTGGCGAACCTCCTCGCACAGTGCCTCGACCTGTTCAACGCTCGGTGGATCCTCGTGAAGGTGGCGCTCGGTGTGACGCACGCAGCCGATGTCCATGCTGACGGCCGAGTGCGGGCCGTCAGGTCCTCCGCGGACCAGCTCGGTGGAGCCGCCGCCGATATCCATGACGGTCACCGGCCCGTCCCCGGACACCCCGAGTCGTGCACCGACGTACGCGAGTTCAGCTTCTTGTGGTCCAGTGAGCACTGTCATATCGACCCCCACCAGGCCTCTCACCATCTCCACGATCGCCGCTTTGTTTGGTGCATCCCGTACCGCGCTGGTGCCGACGACGACGACATCATCCGGGACAAACGTGGCGATGCGGGTGGCGTAGGTGGCGAGACACTGTTCAACACGATCGAGGGCGTCGTCGGTGACGCTCCCGTCGGGGCCGGCACCACGCCGAAGGGCGGTCACCGTGGTGAGCCGCTCACCAATCGGCCCATCGGTCGCGATGCCCTCGCACAAAAACAGGCGCGTTGAGTTCGACCCTTGGTCGACAATCGCGACGCGTGAGGGCTTCATTTACCGAGATACTTCAGCGGGGCGCGCAGGATCTTGAGTGCGCTCCCGGCAATGCCGAGCAGCCGCTGAAGCTCGGTTGCCTGAACTCCCACCCGTTCAACCGTCGCCGTCAGATCCTCTTGGTGGGCTTGCAGGTCGCTGACGCGCTGCTCGGCGCTCTGCAGCCCTGTCGAGATTGCGCGGATCGGCCCGCCAACTCGCGTCTGGGCGGTCTTTGCGGCACGGAACAATCCCAGAGCCCGGACGATGAGCAGTGCAAGGCCAATGATGACCAGCAGCACCAGTACCACAGTGGCGGCAAGAATCTCGTGGTCACGAAGCGTCGACATGGAGGTGCATCCTACCCGCCGATGACACCAATTCGGGCGAGCGTGACAGGTCGCGTCTACAGTAACCGTCATGAGGATCTCACCCTGCCGATACTCGGAAGTGCAATGAGCAGAGGCTTTTCAGTTGAAGGCAGGGTATGCGACGTATGCGGGCGCCGAATGCTCGCCGGCGAGGTCTGCCATCTGCTTGACCACCCTGGCCGGCGGATCTACCGCCGCTCGGTCTGCACGCTGTGCCGACGCCGCGCCCTGGCCGGTGGATGGGTGCCGAGCCCCGAGGCTGCCCCGCCCCAGGGCTTCACCTCAGACTCAGAGACCGAACAGCATCCGTAGCACGCGCTGACCAGCCCGTGATTCGCTTGCGAGCGGCGTCGGCACAAAGTTGCAAATGAGATTTTCATTCGGGCCGCTCAGCGTGCGGTGCGGAAATCTCATTTGCGACTTTTGAAGCTCCTGTTCTCGCCCACGAGCGCCTCCGAAGCGCCGCGGCGTCCGCCTGGCGACCGGATCACCGGGAGCGCACGAGCTCCCCGAAGTCCCGCAGAACCCGCGTGTAGAGGTCTTCATGGGCGTGGGCGCTCGCCGACCATGTGAAACGTGCGGCCGTCGCGGCGCCAGCGGTGACAAGGCGCCGACGAAGCTGCTCGTCGCGGGCCACGCTCACCAGCGCATTGGAAAGTGGGCCCGAGTCGCCGGCCGACACCATCACGCAGTCCACGTCGTCGGTCAGGTGCTCGCGGAGAACCGGGATATCCCTGTCTCTTATACACATCTGACGCTGCCGACGAGCGATCTAGTGTAGATCTCGGTGGTCGCCGTATCA
>CALMXK010000045.1 GCA_937871165.1 uncultured Actinomycetes bacterium | reverse complement strand
GGCATACGAGATTCGCCTTAGTCTCGTGGGCTCGGAGATGTGTATAAGAGACAGCGCCGGCCCGTCCAACAGTTGGCGCCCACCGCGATCCCATCGGCAAAGTCGCAGTCCCGATCTCCGAAGGCCGGCAGGGGACCGTCGAGCGTGCGCCCGACCACCAGGCGCATCCCCTGCCCGTCCACCCGAAGCGGCACGCAGATCACCGATGCCGGGCCAAGCGCGTCAGGCAGTGTCGCAACAACGCCGAGCACGGCGCGATCGCCCGTGGGCAGCTCCAACTCGTCCGAACGAACTTGGCGGGCCGCGTCCAACCGACCGGGCACGCGGTGACGGGCAGCGACGAGCGTGACCTTGCGCGCTCCCTGAAGTTCGATGGTCGCAAAGTCGGCCCAGGTGGGAACGAGAAGCTCGACGATCCGCCGCGTCCGCGCGGCGACGCCCTCTTGGGCCAGCAGATCCCCCTCGATACGGCCGAGCATCCGCGTGCGTCGACGTACGCGCCGGTCGGTGTCGATGAGTCGGGCTCGGTCGAACGCCTGCGCCGCCGACTCCACGATGGCCGCGACCGATGCACGCTCCGCGTCGCTGAGCGAACGCCCTCGCGGCAGTGACAGCACCGCCACCTGACCGGCGTCACGGTGGCCGATCGGCACAGCCATCGCCCGAAGGGTGTCCCCGCCGATTTGCACGCCCTGCAGTTCGGTCAGGTTGACACCTTCCATCCCCGCGTACCGGTGAAGGTTTCCGGCCTCGATCTGAAGCGACGCGACCTCGTACGGAACCGGACCCGCACCGGCGATCACCGTCGGTTTGGTGGGGTCGGCCACGTCGAGAATGGCGCACCAGGGCAGGTCGAGCTCATCCCGAATCGCCTCGCCGACCGTCGCCCCCACTGTCTCGCGCTCACCGGCCGAGATCAGGCGGGCCGCGGCGATTCGCAGCCGAGCAGTGCTGAGACGGCGCCGCTGATCGTTTTCCCTCGCACGACTGAGACGTCGTGCCTCATGAAGTGTGGCGGCGATCGCCCCGATGGCAAGCAGCGCCACGAGCGCCCACTCCACCGTCAGCGTGCGACGGGCCGTCGCCATCATCGTTGATCGCGGCTCGCTCACCGTGACGAGCCAGCGGGCACTGGGAATCCAGGCGTACCCCAGCGTCGAGTCACGGGTTCCACGCAGGTCCGTCGCCGACTCGTAGCTGCCCGATCGCGACGCGAGCATCGCCCGGTACGGCGCCGCGGCGGCAACGGGGTCGAGGACCGACACCTCGCCCCCCATCAACAGGTGATCCTGCGCATCGGCGATCGTCAACGTCGCGGCACGCAGGTTGAGTGCCGGCAGGAGCTGGCGAAGTTGATCGAGACGCATCGCTCCGACCATCACGCCGTTCAGCACCCCGTCGGCGTCGGACGTTGCAACGGCGATGAGCACCATCGGATCGTCAAGGCGCGGCCCGTAGACGATCTGCACGGACGGGATGCGAGTCGCCCGCACGGCGGCAACCGCCTGCAGGCGGGCCAGTGACACGTTCAGCTGCGCGTTCGCGTCGGATGCGCCGCGAACCACCCCGTCACGGTCAAGCCACCGGATCCCTCCGTTGAACCCCCGGGCACCCACATCCATGTCGTTCAGTTGACGATCGATCGCCGCCGTGTTGGCGTCGAGGAACGACGGCCCGAGTGCCAGCGTGTTCAGCATCTCGAAGCGATCGTGCAGGAAGCGATCGAGTCCCCGCGCGGCCGATGCGGCACTGGCCTCCAACTCGTGGGCGGCGTCGCACGACGCCGCGCGGTAGTCGCGGCGCGCCATTTCAGCCGTCAGGCCGCCGAGCAGGACGATGACGGGGATCATGATGCGCAACAGTCGCGGCGAGACGTGGGCGAGGCGGGATGAGCTCACCCTTGCAATCTATTTCAATGAAAAACAAAACGGAGGTTTCGATAATCGTTGGGAAGGGAACCTGTAGTTCAACACGCAAGTCACTGAACGATGTGTTCGCGATGTGCCGCCGGGGGCGCGCATCGTGGGCAACTGCTCACCGAACCAGAATCGCAGCGAACCGAGAACTGCCATGACTACTGCAACTTTGCCGTCCCGTCTTCAGGATCCGACGAACCGGACCCGCGACACGCAGCCGACTGTCGAGTCGTCGCTGGCGTGGACGCTGGTCGTCAGCGGACGACTCATTCGTACGCTGGCCGAAGGAATGCTCGACAACCTCGGCGCCCAGGCGCTGGCCGTGTTGTATCGCCTGAGCGAGCAGGACGGCGTTTCCCAAGCCGAACTGTCGCGCCGCCAGCGCGTCGAGGCGCCGACCATGTGCCGCATGATCGACCGCCTGGAGCGCGAACAGCTCGTCGTACGCGAGCGTGATCCACTCGACCGCCGGTCGGTGCGCGTCATGCTCACCGAGAAGGGCCGCACGTTGACCGAGCAGCGCTTGGCGACGGTCCAAGACATTGAGCAGCGTGCATTCGCAACGCTCAGCGAGGACGAGCGCGACACCCTGCACGAGTTGCTGGTGCGCGTCCTTCACAGCCTGCCGGGCCCCGGGGGCCGCTAGGACACCAGGTTCGAGTGTCGGCGGCCGGACCCCGGTCGCCGACGCCTCAAATTCGCTGATATCCGGCGGAGGCGCTACGATCGTCGGCAGGTTTCGGCATCGGGTCGAATCCGTGGGGTTGGCTTCTCTTCCGTGTGGTCGAGTCGACTGATCTCGAATCGCACCAGAAGGAGCACCCAATGTCTCGATCCTTTGCGGATCTCGACGTCAGCGAGCCCGTTGTCGCCGCGCTGGCGGCCCGCGGAATCACCGCGCCATTTCAGATCCAGAACCTCGTTCTTCCGAACGCGCTCGACGAGCGTGACATTCTCGCAAAGTCGCCCACCGGCTCCGGCAAGACGCTCGCATTCGGCATTCCCGTCGTCGAACTGACCGAGCCCGATGATGGCGCTGGTGCCGTCGTCATCCTCGTCCCGACGCGCGAGCTCGCGACTCAGGTCACCGAGGAACTCGACGCGATCGCAACGGCGCGCGGACTGTCCGTGACCGCCGTCTACGGCGGCGTTCCCCTGCCGGCACAGGCGAAGCGTGCGGCGAAGGCGCACATCCTCGTCGCAACCCCCGGGCGTCTGACCGATCTGGTTTCGCGCAAACTCATCAGCCTGAAAAACGTCCACACGCTCGTGCTCGACGAAGCCGACCGGATGCTCGACATGGGCTTCCAGCCGCAGGTGGACCGCATCGTCAAGATGCTGCCGAAGGAACGCCAAACGATGTTCTTCTCGGCCACGCTCGACGGCGAGGTCGGAATCCTTGCGCGCGCCTACACCGATCAGCCGGCGTACGTCGAAGCCGACCTTCCGGACGACAAGCGTGCCGGCGACGTGGAGCACCGGTTCATCCCGGTCACACCGGAGAACAAGCTCGAGACACTCGTCAAGGAGATCTTCGCCGCCGACGGGCTCGTGCTCGTGTTCGTTCGCACCAAGCGCGGCGCGGACCGACTCGCCGAGCGCCTCGTGAAGCACGACATCGACGCCGTCGCCATGCATGGCGACCTGTCGCAGGGGCAGCGTGAGCGCGCACTCAAGCGCTTCGAGTCGGGCAAGGTGTCGACACTGGTGGCGACCGATGTCGCCGCTCGCGGCCTGGACCTCGACGACATCACCCACGTGATCAACTACGACCCGCCGGAAGACGACAAGGGATACGTTCACCGCGTCGGGCGGACCGGACGTGCAGGACGTACCGGCACCGGCGTCACGCTTGTCCTTCCTGACGAGGCGGCCGAGCTCAGCCGCGTCGCCAACCGTCTCGGGCACCGCGACAGCTTCGAAGAGGAAGGGCTCAAGACCGCGCCCGCAAAGGTGCTGTACTCGACCCATCGCGGTGGCAAGTCGGCGTTCTCGAAGCCCGGCGGACGGCGGCGCGTCTAAGGGCGCATTGACGATCGCCGTCCCGCGTCGTCGGGTTTTCCGCCACGCAAAAACGGGCACCACACTTGTGGTTGCGACGCGCAGGACTTCGCACCGGCGTCCGTCGGAGGACACGTGAAATCAGTCAAGTTGATGTTCGCAGTGATCGGCGTCGTCGTCGGCCTGGCGATCGCCATGTGGCTCGTGAGCGTCCTTCCCGGCTCGTTGAATCCATTCTCGGAGACCACGCACGACCGCAGCCAGCCGGCGGTCCTGAAGTCCATCAGCGACCTGGGCGAGCTTCGCACGGCGAGCGCGAACCTTCAGATCGTCATCGACGTGGAGAAGGACACTCGGTTCCTGCCGGACTTCATCAAAGGCGAACGCGACCTGTTCGTGGCGGTCGGCAGTGTCGATGCCGGGGTCGACCTCACCAACCTCCCACCCACGGCCATCACGGTGGACGGAACGACCGCCAAGATCACACTTCCCGATCCGGTGTACTTCGACGCGAACGTCGATCTCGACAAGAGCTATCTCGTGAGCCGCCAGCGAGGCGTGGTGGATCGCGTGGCAAGTGCGTTCGGCAGTGGCGAGGATCAGCGCGCGATCTACTCCTTGGCGGACACGAAGCTTCGCGCCGCCGCGGCCGCCGACCCGCAGGTCATCGAGCGTGCACGTGCCAATACCCGTACGCTGTTGTCGTCCCTGTTGTCCTCGCTCGGCTTCACCGAGGTGACGATCACGTTCACCCCCGCTCCCACCACTTGATGCGCCAGCTGGTCCCATCGTTGCCCCATGGCGGCGATGTGACCGCGCTTGAGGCGCTCGCCGATTCGCCGACGGTCGCCGGACGTCCCGCGGTACGGATCTGCATGGTGCAGAGCCTTGACGGGGTCGTCGCCGTCGATGGGCGGTCCGGCCCACTTGGCGGGGATGCCGACCGCGCCTTCTACTTGGCCTGCCGGTCCCTCGCGGACATCGTCCTGGTGGGTGCACAGACCATGCGCGCCGAGGGCTACGGGCCTGCCAAGTTGACGCCGCACCTTGTGAACGCGCGCCTTGATCGCGGGCAGGCGCCGTTGCCGCGGATCGCCGTCGTCACCCGCAGCATGGGCCTCGATTTCACCTCCCCGTTCTTTCGCGACGCTCGCGCACGCCCGGTCATCGTGACCTGCGCGTCCGCGCCGACCGAGTTGATCGGTGCCGCACGGAAGGTGGCGGATGTGATCGTGGCCGGCGACGCCGATGTCGACATGCGCCAAGCGATCGGCGCGCTCGGGGCCGACGGCTGCCGACTGATTGGCTGCGAGGGCGGCCCGACGCTGAACGGCGCGCTCGCCGAAGCCGGGCTCGTGGACGAGCTGTGCCTGTCGCTCGCCCCGGCGTTGATCGGCGACGGCCCGCGCCTTGCCCGCGGCCCGTTCGAGCGAATCGATCTGCGTCTTCATGCACTGCTTCAGGCGGGCGACGCGCTGTTTCTGCGCCTTCGCCCCGCAGTGGACGGATCGAACGGAGCGGCGTCGCGTGATTGAGGACCTGCGCATCCTCGAGACCGCGGCCGACGTTGCCGACGAGGCCGCAACCGCACTCGCCGGCTGGATCGCCCACGCCGGCGCGGCGGGCGCTGCGGTGCACGTCGCCCTCGCCGGCGGGTCGACCCCCGCGGCGACCTACGCGCGGCTGGCGAGCGCGCCGGTCGACTGGCCGTCGGTGCACCTCTGGTTCGGTGATGAGCGCATGGTGCCCCCGGACGCGCAGGACGCCAACGCCGAACTCGCACGTGCGTACCTGGTCGAGCCTGCCGGGATCGCCGCTGCCATGGTGCATCTGGTTCCAACCACCCTGCCGGTCGAGGCGGCGGCACGTGCCTACGGCGACGAGATCCGCCGCCACCTGCCGCTCGACGCTGCGGGCGTCCCGCGCTTTGACGTGGTCATGCTCGGCCTCGGAGAGGATGGGCACGTCGCCTCCCTCTTTCCGAATTCCACCGCACTGACCGCAACCGACGTCTGCCTGCCGATCCGAAATTCCCCGAAGCCGCCACCCGAACGTGTCAGCCTCAGTCTTGCGGTGATCAATGCGGCGACCCATCGGCTGCTCGTGACAACGGGTTCGGGCAAGGCTGATGCGCTCGCCCGAACGCTCGGCTCACCGGATCCGGGGACGCCTGCCAGCCTGCTGCGCTCGGCTGGGACGACCGTCGTGTGTGACGCGTCCGCGGCCGCCGACCTTCGCGGCCGCTAAACGCGTTACCGGCCGAGCACGCGCACCGTCAGTCGCCCGCCCGAGCGTGACAGGGCGATTCGCACCGACGCGGTGTTGTTCGACCTGGTGACCTCGCGCACCCGACCGGAGGCGTTCACGATGTGCACGAGGCGGTACGTTCCGGCGGGCACGCCGGTCACATCGATGCTTTGCCCCTCGAGAAACGCACCGTAGTCGTCGCCCCAACCGACGCTGATTCCCTGGCGCACCTGGAGCAGTCCCGGGCGGCGCAGGCCGCAGAGGCCGACGTAGCGCGGTGTGACGAGCGCACCAGTGACCCGCGCAACCCGGTAGCGGTCACCGAGGCAAAAGCCGCTCTTGGCATCCCGGCCGACGCTCGTGCCATCGAGCGTGCGCAACGCGTACCGCTCGAACGGTCGGTAGTGCCAGTGCGAGTGGTCGACGGAGGTGACGTACCGCAACAGTCCGATGGGCGTTGTCAGGCGCCGAGCCGTCCCATCGCTGCGGCGAACGATCTGGAAGGCCTGCATGTCGCGTGTCGAGAGGTCCGGGCGACGTCCCTGGACGATGAGCGGACCGCGGCCCGCGTTGTGCACCGCTGATCGAAAGCCCAGGCGATCGCGCCCGGCGATGCGTGTCACCGTGATGTCGCTGGGTGGCGCCTGGACGAGGTCGGGGAGCAGATCCGTGGTGGCGCCGTGCGCGGGAACCGCACTCGCGCAGATGAGCGTCGCACCCAGGACAGGCAAGCGAAAGTGTCTCATCGGGCTATCGTCTCAGATTCGCCATCCGCGTGACGAGTGGTAATCTGCCCACTATGGCATTTGTCGTGTGTCGAGCCGATGGGCGATTCGAGATCCGCGAGAGTGTGCACACCGCGCACGGTCCGCGAGCACGAACACTTGCCACGTTTCGCACGCTCGATGACGGGGTTCTGGATCACGCCGAAGGACGAGCGCTTCGGCCGTTCGACCGGGAGGTCGTCATCGCGCGCGCCGCGGCACGAGGAGCCGAGTATGTCGCGCCCGACGCACTGGCACTCGCGGGGCGGCTGATGCGGGCGATCGCGGTCGGCGGGCAGATTCCACCGGTCATCGCCCAGGCGCTTCGCCATCAGCTCGGCCCGGACGCGTCGCCGCTTCCCGACTCCATTCCGCCACTGTTCGACTGGATGGGCCGCTCGTCCAGTGACCGTGGGGATGCGCTGCGTGATCTGCTTCGCATGACCGATCGCCTCCCACCACCGCGTCGACGTCGCCAGCGGCGCTTCCCGCGCATCCAGTCCGCTCACCGGTGAGTGCACCGTTCCTGGACGAGAAGATCGTCCTGATCGATCAGGCGCTCGAAGCGGCATCAATCAGTCACGCGTTTGGCGGCGCACTGGCCCTCGCCTACTACGCCGAGCCCCGGGCGACCATCGATGTCGACGTCAACGTGTTCGTGTCGCCGTCACGGGCCGGGAAGACCTTCGACACGCTGAGCGCCCTCGGCGCTCAGGTGGATCGCGGCGCGGCGCTCGCGGCGGCCAAGCGAGATGGCCAGGCGCGTGTCCCGTGGAATCGCACACCGATCGACCTCTTCTTCGCCTACGATCCATTTCACGCCGCATGCCGCAAACGTATCCGCCGCGTGCCGTTCGGCGAGACGACGATTCCGATCCTCTCGCCGGAGCATCTGGTGGTCTGCAAGGTCGCGTTCGACCGCCGCAAGGACTGGCTCGACATCGAACAGATCGCGTTCGCGCTGGCCGAGACGCTCGACGGCGCCGAAGTGCTCGAATGGGTCCGACGGATTGTCGGCCCTCAGGACCGGCGGGTCAGGCGTGTGGAGCGCCTGCTGGCGTCGTTGACTCGCCCGTCCCGCTGAGCCCTGCGGCCGCCGCGATCAGGTCGTAGGAGCGACACCGGGCCGCGTGGTCAAACAGCGAGGTCATCACCATCACCTCGTCGGCGGCGGTCTCCTCGGCAAGGGCGGTGAGCTGTTCGACAACCTCCGCTCCCGAGCCCAGCACATGTGCACGCAGGTAGCGACGCAGCTGATCGGACTCCGCGTCGGTCCAGTCATGTGCGGCTGCGGTTTCAGGGCTCGGCAACTTGCCAGGGCGCCCTTGGCGCATCCGCACGACGCCGAGACCCATCGACATCGCGAGGCTGGTCGCGTGTTCGGTGTCGTCGGCCGCGACAGCACCCACTGCGAGAATGCTTTTCGGTTCAGGCAGCGTCGCTGATGGGCGAAATGCGTCGCGGTAGGACTGCATGATTTCGACGGCGCCCCGCGGGTTGAGGTGGCGTGCGAACGCGAACCCGAGCCCGTAGGCCGCGGCCACGGCGGCGCCGTAGTCACTCGAGCCGAGAATCCAGACCGGAGGCAGCGGCACCTCCGACGGTTCCGCCTGAACGTGGCGGTAGGGATGGTCATCGGGGAAGCCGTCACCGGTGAAGGCGAACAGTTCGGCCAACTGGTGCGGGAACTCCTGAGTGTTTTGTCCCCGCCGCAGGGCGTGTGCGGTGATCTGGTCGGTTCCCGGCGCTCGGCCGAGTCCCAGGTCGATTCGCCCCGGGTGGAGCGCCTCGAGCAGCCGGAAGTTCTCGGCGACCTGGAGTGGGCTGTGGTTGGGCAGCATGATGCCGCCGGCGCCGACACGGATTCGGGTGGTCACCTGTGCGACGTGGCCGATCATGAGTGCGGGCGACGGGCACGCCATGCCCGGGGTGTTGTGGTGTTCGGCGAGCCAGTAGCGGTGGTAGCCGAGCGCGTCGGCACGGCGCGCCAGGTCGAGCGTGTTTCGTGCAGCGTTGCCCGGCGACATTCCGTCGGCGACCGGCGCGAGGTCGAGGATCGACAGCGGCACTCTCACGTGCTGGACCCGTCGCCGGTTGCCACCGGCCGTGACGGATCGCGAACCCACTCACTCCATGATCCGGGGTAGAGCGTGCCGTCGATGCCGGCCTCCTCGAGCGCAAGCAGTTGGTGGGCGGCGGTGACCCCCGAGCCGCAGTAGCACCCGACGACCGTCTCGTCGTCGATGCCGAGCGCGGCGAAGCGCTCCTGCAGCGATGTCCGATCGAGAAAGGTGCCGTCCTCGTTGAGGTTGTCGGTTGTTGGCGCGCTCACTGCGCCAGGGATGTGCCCGGCGACCGGGTCGATCGGCTCGACCTCGCCGCGGAAGCGCTCCGGCGCCCGCGCGTCGAGCAGGACACCGTTCTCGGCGATCCATGCGGCCGCCTCGGCGTCCACCTGCGCCAGTCGCGGCGCCGACGGTTCGAATGTGCCTGCGGCTGGGTCCTGCGGCCCCGTTTCAAGGGCTCCCCCACCTGCGATCCACGCGGCAAGACCACCGTCGAGTACCGAGATGCGGGCGACGCCGACATTCCGGAAGACCCACCATGCCCGTGCGGCCGACATGCTCATCTTCTCGTCGTACACGACTACGTGCGTGTCTGCATGAACGCCGCACCGCCGAAGGGTCTCACCGACGTCGTCACCGGCGGGCAACGGGTGGCGCCCACCGTCGCCGGGTGCCGCGGCGAGTTCGTCATCGAGGTCCACGTAGTGCGCTGCGGGGATGTGCCCAGCATCGAACTCGTCACGACCGGGCGGCCCGCCGAGGGTCCATCGCACGTCGATGATCACAAGGTCGTCGTCGCCGATCAGCTTGCCAAGTTCCGCTGCCGAGATGAGTGCGCTCATTGGTGAGATCAAAGCAGGCCCCGCCCGCCCCTGCCCTGACCGGCCCGGATGTTGACAACTGGCCAATTGGCCACTTGGCAGGTTGGCGTGATCAGTCATCCTCCCCGCGCCATCCGCCAGTCCGCCTCGCAGACCATCGGGCCGGACCGCCAAATGGTCAAGTGGCCAATTCGGCCGACCATCGGGCGATGCGGTCACGGCCGGTACAGGCACAAAACAAAGTCAGCCACTTGGCTGACGCACTCGACACTTGCAGAAACCATTCCATCGGCCGGCCGAGTCGCGATACCCCCTCCTTTCCAGGCAATTTGTGAGCCGATCGATTCCCAGCTACCGCCGCCAAATGGCCAAGTGCAGTTCGGGCCACCATCGGGCGATGCGGTCACGGCAGGCGCAGGACCCACCCAAGTTGGCCACTTGGCTGTCTTAGGCGACACCCGGGGACACCGTTTCACCCGCCCCACCCAGTCGCCCAACCCGCCGTTTTGCAGGACGTTTCCTGGCCGACGCAGTCGATGGCTCCGCTCGCCAAATGGCCAAGTGGCCAATTCGAGCGGCCGCACGCCACTTGCCACCCCGGAACGGACAGCCGACCGGAAGGGCAGCCACTGTCGCTTCCGTCGCCCTGTGAGCTAGTCGGACTGGCCGTTGGAACCGGGGGCGTCACCCGACGGAGGCGAGCCGAGCGCGCCGTCGTCGCCGAGGGGCCCCCAGCGGGCCACGGCGCCCTTGAAGAACGCATCCCGAACGACCTCCGTGACCAACTCACGTCGATCGCCGTGACTCATCTCCTCAAGCTGGCGCACCTGCTGCGGCGAGACGTCCACGTCGTCGACCCGCGCAAGTGCACGCAGCGGATCCTCAATCACCGCCTCACGAAAGGCCTGGTCGGCGACCATGCGCGTCCAAAAGCCGGTCTTTTCGGAGATACCCATTCGCACACCTCCACGAAGTGTTGGAACAGGCTAGCGCTGATCATCCCATCGCACACCATGGTGGTCCCGACGCCACCGGCACACCTTGGAATCGGCCAAATGACGACGGGCCACGCGATGGTGGCCCGTCGGGTCATTCACATGTGACGCGTGGGGTCAGTGAGCGGTCGTCGACCGCCCAGAAGCGGCCCGATCGAGCACCTTCAGACGATTCTCGGCACGCTGCTTGCGCGCCTGGGCGGCGTTGATGAGGACCTCGTCCTCCCCGGCCGCAGCAAGCGTCGCGTCGGCACGCTCGAGGGACTCCTCTGCGCGTGCACGATCGATGGTGCCAACCTCTTCGGCGTGCGACACCATGATCAGCACCTGATCATCCTCGATCGACAGGTACCCCTCGCTCGTCGCGAACACCTGCTTGGTGTCGTCGAGTTGCGTGACCCGGGTCTCCCCGACCTTCAGATGTGCGATGAGCGGCGCATGGCGCGGCAGCAAGCCGATCTCACCCATGATGCTCGGAGCCACGACCATGACGGCCGGGCCGTCGAACACGGGGCCAACCGGCGTCAGCAGACGCACGTTCAGCGTCCGGCGGTCGCTTGAGACGGCGGTCGACATCAGGCCGTTGCCTTCATCGACTCGGCCTTCGCAAGGACGTCCTCGATACCGCCGACCATGTAGAACGCGGCCTCCGGCACATCGTCGTGCTTGCCCTCCACGACCTCCTTGAAGCTGCGCACCGTGTCCTCAAGGCGGACGTACTTGCCCGACAGACCGGTGAACGCTTCGGCGACGTGGAACGGCTGCGACAGGAAGCGCTCGATCTTGCGTGCACGCGAGACCGTGATCTTCTGCTCGTCGGTGAGCTCGTCGACACCGAGGATCGCGATGATGTCCTGCAGGTCCTTGTAGGTCTGGAGGATCTCCTGCACCCGGGTGGCAACGTCGTAGTGCTCGTCGCCGACCACGGTGCGCGACAGTGCGCGGCTGGTCGAGTCGAGCGGATCCACGGCCGGGTAGATGCCCTTTTCCGAGATCGCGCGGTTGAGCACCGTCGTGGCGTCCAAGTGGGTGAACGATGCGGCCGGGGCCGGGTCGGTCAGGTCGTCGGCCGGCACGTAAATGGCCTGCACCGAGGTGACCGAACCCTTGCGGGTGGAGGTGATGCGCTCCTGCAGGTCGCCCATTTCGGTGGCGAGCGTCGGCTGGTAGCCCACGGCGCTCGGCATACGGCCGAGAAGTGCGGACACTTCGGAGCCGGCCTGCACGAAGCGGAAGATGTTGTCGATGAACAGCAGCACGTCCTGCCCGACCTCGTCACGGAAGTACTCCGCCATGGTGAGGCCGGTCAGTGCGACGCGAAGACGCGATCCGGGCGGCTCGTTCATCTGACCGTAGACCAGTGCGGTCTTCTCGATCACGCCGGACTCGGTCATCTCGACCCAGAGGTCGTTGCCCTCACGGGTGCGCTCACCCACGCCTGCGAACACGGACAGACCGCCGTGCTCCTTGGCCAGGTTGTTGATGAGCTCCTGGATGAGCACGGTCTTGCCGACGCCGGCACCACCGAACAGACCGACCTTGCCGCCCTTGACGTACGGGGCGAGCAGGTCGACGACCTTGATGCCGGTCTCGAAGATCTGCTCAGTCGGATCGAGCTGATCGAATGCGGGAGCCGGACGATGGATCGGCCAGCGCTGCACATCGGTCGGGATGTCCTCGCCCTCGTCGATCGCCTCGCCGAGCACATTGAAGATGCGACCCAGCGTGGACTCACCGACCGGGACGAGGATCGGCGCGCCGGTGTCGCGTGCTTCGCTGCCGCGCGCGAGACCGTCGGTGGTGTCGAGCGCAACCGCCCGCACCTTGTTGTCGCCAAGGTGCTGCTGCACCTCCGCGATCAGCGTCGTGCCATCCGGGCGCTTGATCTCGACGGCGTTGTAGATCGCCGGGAGCGCATCGGGGAAGCGCAGGTCCAGCACGACACCCTTGATCTCAAGAATCGTCCCGGTTGTTGCGTCAGCCATTTCCTCAGGTCCTCGTCGGTTCGTTCGGTGGATTACTTCAATGCGTCCGCACCGGCAACGACCTCCAGGATTTCCTGGGTGATCGCGGCCTGGCGCGCGCGGTTCATTGCAAGGGTGTACGCGTCAATCAGCTCACCGGCATTGTCGGTGGCGTTGCGCATGGCCGTTCGGCGGGCCGCGAGTTCCGCGGCAGCGCTTTCGAGCAGTGCACGAAAGATCGTTGTGTCGACATATGTCGGCAAGAGCCGTTCGAGCAGCTCGGCGGCATCCGGCTCGAAGAAGCCGAGCGCCTTGGAATGCGAGACGTCCGTCTCCGGGTTGTCATCGTCATCCTCGACAACCTGGCGCGGGATGGGCAGCAACTGCTCATCCGTGACCCGCTGTTCGAGGACCGACTTGAACTCGTTGTACACGAGCACGACGCGGTCAAAGCCGGACTCCGTGAACCGCTCCACCAGGTGGCTCGCCACCAGCTGGGCGTCGGAGTATCCGGGGTTGATCGAAAATCCCTGGAAGGTACGGTCGACCGTGAGGCCGCGGAAGCGCAGTGTTCCGATGCCCTTTTTGCCGACCGCGACGAAGTGGACCAGCTCGGCCCCGTCCGCCCGCATCTGCTCGGCCACCTCATAGGAGCGGCGAAGGATGTTGACGTTGAACGCGCCTGCAAGGCCGCGGTCGCCGGTGATGACGACGACCATGCCCTTCTTGATTTCCGGCCGCTCCGCGAGCAGCGGAAGCCCCGACACCGAGCGACCCTGACGGGCCGACTGTGCCATCAGCTTGCGCATCGCTTGCGCGTACGGGCGCAGCGCTTCGATCCGGTCCTGACCGCGACGGAGCTTGGCGGATGCCACGAGCTCCATCGCGCGGGTGATCTTGCGCGTCCCGCGGATCGATTCGATCCGCCGCTTGATGTCACGTGAGGACGCCATTAGACGGCTGCGGTCTCCTCGGCGGCGTGCTCGGCCAGCTTGGCTGCAGCGTCATCGGCTGCATCCTCCGGCTTGTGGCCCATGCGCGAGGTGCTGAACTGCTTCAGGAACGCATCCAGCTTGGCCGACGTCTCGTCTGAGAGTTCCTTGGAGTCGCGGATCGTGGCGAGAATCGTGGACTCCTCGCGGAGGGCTCCACGCAGATCCTCGTTGAATCGCGGCACCTCGAGCGGATTGATCTCATCGAGCACACCAAGGTTGGTTGCGTAGATGATGGCCACCTGCTCCTCGACCGGCCACGGCTGGAACACCGGCTGGTTGAGGGTTGCGACCTGGCGAGCACCACGGGCGAGCGTCTTCTGCGTTGCGGCGTCGAGTTCCGAACCGAACTGCGCGAAGGCCTCGAGATCGCGGTACTGCGCGAGCTCCAGCTTCATCTTTCCCGCCACCTTGCGCATCGCCTTGATCTGGGCGTTGCCACCCACGCGCGACACGGAGATACCGACGTTCACGGCCGGACGGATGCCCTGGTAGAAGAGCTTGCTCTCCAGGAAGATCTGGCCGTCGGTGATGGAGATCACGTTGGTCGGGATGTATGCGGACACGTCACCGGCCTGGGTCTCGATGACCGGCAGCGCGGTAAGGGAACCTCCGCCGAGCTGGTCGTTCAACTTGCAGGCACGCTCGAGCAGACGGGAGTGCAGGTAGAACACGTCGCCCGGGAACGCTTCGCGGCCCGGCGGGCGCCGAAGCAGCAGCGACATCTGGCGGTAGGCGTCAGCCTGCTTGGAGAGGTCGTCGTAGACGCACAGTGCGTGGCGGCCGGAGTACAGGAAGTACTCGCCCATCGCCGCGCCGGCGTACGGCGCCAGGTACTTGAGCGGAGCGCTTGAGGACGCGGTGGCGGCCACGACGATCGTGTACTCCATCGCGCCGGCGTCGCGCAGACGCTGCACGAGCGACGCGATCGTGGAGGCCTTCTGGCCGATCGCGACGTAGACGCAGATGACGTCTTTGCCCTTCTGGTTGATGATCGTGTCGAGCGCGATCGTCGTCTTGCCGGTACCGCGGTCGCCGATGATCAGCTCGCGCTGGCCGCGACCGATCGGGATGAGGGCGTCGATCGCCTTGATGCCGGTCTGAAGGGGCTCATGCACGCCCTTGCGCTGCACGACGCCCGGAGCCTTGAACTCGACGGGACGGAAGTGCTCGGTCTGCAGCGGTCCGCGATCGTCGATCGGGTTGCCGAGCGGATCGACGACGCGACCCAAAAGCGCCTCGCCCACCGGAACCTGAATGACCTTGCCCGTGCGCTTGACCGGGTCACCCTCCTTGATGAGGGTGTCCTCACCAAGCAGCACGACTCCGACGTTGTCCTCCTCGAGGTTGAGCGCGAGCCCCATGACCCCGTGGGGCAGCTCAAGCATCTCGAGGGCAACGCAGTTCTCAAGCCCGTGGACGCGGGCGATACCGTCGCCGACCTGCAGCACGGTACCCGTCTCTTCGGTGTCGATCTCGCCTGTGTACTGCTCGATCTGCTGGCGAAGGACCTTTGTGATCTCGTCTGGGCGAAGCTCCATCGGCTGTTCTCTCGAATCCTCGGTGAGTGGTTCTACGGTTCGCGCTACGCGCGGGTGATGCTTTGACGAAGGCCGGTCAAGCGACCGCGCACGGAAGCGTCGGTCATGACACCGCCGACACGCAGGATCAGACCACCGATGATCTCGGGATCGACCCGCTCCGTGATCACCGGCTTCTTGCCGGTCTGGTCGGCGATACGCTGGACAACCTGCGCGCGAAGGTCATCGGGAAGTGGGACCGCCGTCGTGACCTCGACGCTGATCTCACCGCCCTCGGCGGCGACCCGTGCGGCAAACGCATCGGTGATCGCCCCGAGCTCCTCCAGCCTGCCTCGGTCAACCAGCACCTGCAGCAGGTTCACGGTCAGCGGATTCGCCGACGTGGCGAGGCCGGCGACCGCGGCCTTCTTGGCACGTGAATCGACCTGCGGGTTGTACAGCACGCGCGCGATCTCGCCGTCCGGCGCGAGCGCCACGCGAAGGGCGTCCAGATCCGACGCGACCGCGGCGACGGAGCCCTTTTCTGCTGCGGCCTGAAAGAGCGCCTCGGCGTATGTGGCTGCAACGCTCACGCGGGAACGGTCCCCATGCCGTTGGACAGTTCGATCTCTTTCAACGCCTCTTCCACCAAACGGCGGTGATCGGCGTCGGTGAGTGACTTGCGGGTGACCTTCTCCGCGGCTGCCAGGGCGATGCTTGCGACGTCGCCGCGCACGGACTGCAGTGCGGCTTGACTCTGGGCATCGATCTGCTGCTTGGTGTCGGCCATGATGCGCTCACGCTGCCCTTCGGCGGCGGTCACGATCGACGCACGCTCACGCTCACCCTCACGGCGACCGCGATCACGAAGCTCGTCGGCTTCCTTGCGTGCATCCGCCAGCTGGACCTTGTAGTTCTCCAGCATTTGGACGGCCTCGTCGCGGCTGCGCTCAGCCTGCGAGATGTCGTCCTCGATCTTCTGACGGCGCTTGTCGATCATCTCGCCGACCGGCCCGAACACGTACTTCTTCAGGATGAAGAGCGTGATCAGGAACATGATCATGGTCCAGACCATGAGTCCCGGGCTGAGCGACAGAAGGGGGTTGTCCCCTGACTCTCCCTCGGCGGCCACCACTGTGACGCTGTTGACCAGTGTGTTCATCGTCGACCTAGAGGAAGAAGGCGACGAAGCCCATGAGGAGGGCGTAGAAGGTGATCGCCTCGGTCAGCGCGACACCGAGGAACATGATTCCGCGCAGCTCACCCTGAAGCTCGGGCTGGCGAGCGACGGACTCGATCGTCTTACCGATGAGGTAACCCACACCGATACCCGGTCCGATCGCGCCGAAGCCGGTTGCGAGACCAAGTGAGATCGCCTTTGCCGCATCAACAACATCGCCTTCAAGTGCCACTTTGGTACGTCCTTTTCTAGTTGGGGTCAGTGCGCGTGCGAGGTGGCGAAACCGATGTACAAGCCACTGAGCATCGCGAAGATAAACGCTTGGAGTCCTGCGATCAGGACCCACTCAAACAGGTAGAAGAAGAGACCGAACGGGATTGCGACCGCGCCGACGTAGCTCGCAAGAAGCAGGCTGAACCCGGTCGCCATGATGATGAGCAGGTGGCCGGCCAGGAGGTTGGCGAAAAGCCGCACCGCGAGGCTGACGAGGCGCAGAATGATGGACAGCATCTCGATGCCGAAGATCATCGCCTTCATGAACGGGTGCATCTTCCCGCTCGGGATGAACGTCTTGACGTAGCCGAAGACCCCGTGTTCCTTGATTCCCTCGTAGTTGAACACCAGGAACGAGATCAGCGCGAGGCCGACGGTCACGTTGATGTTGGCCGTCGCCGCGTACAGCGCAAGGTCCGGAACGCCCCACAGGCTCGCATGCGGTCCGCTTGGCAGCGGAACGAAGCCGATCATGTTGTTGACCAGGACGAACAGGAACATCGTTCCGATGAACGGGTAGTACTTGCGAAGCATGGTGCCCGACAGAGTCTGCTTGGCGATCTGCTTGTCGGCGAAGTCGTAGAGCAGCTCGACCACGTTCTGCGCGCCGGTCGGACGAATCTTCAGCCCGCCGCGCACCACGAAGATGCCGACCAGAATGCAGATCAGCGACGACAACATCAGGTACGCGACAGCCTTGTTGATCGACATGTCGATCCAACCGAGGTCGAGGTTGACCCAGGTCTTGAGTCCGAACTCGTCCTGCGGCTTGAAGACCACCTCGCCTGCGGCGTCCTTCAGCGGCTCGTTGTGTCCAAGGAACGCCGCCAGGATCGTCCAACCGACGAGAAGCCCGACGAAGCCCCATGCGACCTTCTTGAAGGTGCCGGACTTCTTGAGCTCCACAGGCGACTCGGCAAGTGTGGCTGTCGCGTCTGTCATCGGTCGAGTGCCGCCTTTCGTTCTTTCGCGCGGAGCGCGTGGATCATCGTGCGTCCAAGGAGATCCGCGGTGAACGCCGCGGCGAACACACCCGAGGCGATCAGCGCGAGTTCGCGGTCGACCTTGTAGGCCACCACGAAGAGAATTCCGAAGATGAAGAGAGCCCGGATGATCGAGCCGATGCCGATCAAGCCGATGGCTTGGACGTCGTCGAGTTGGTCGGCGACCTTGTTGATCGCAAGCGCGAGCGTAAAGCTCAGCACGAACAGACCCGCTCCGAACAGCCAGCTGCCGATGGAACCGTCGAGCAGCAGCACGAACGGCAACGCAAGCAGCAGGACCATGAACCCGAACAGGGACAGGACCACCTGCAGGGGACGGGCAACGCTTGCGCTCGCCACAGGCGACGCAGCACTGGTCACGACATCCTCGCGTTCAGCCCGTTCGGGCACGGCGGTACGATCCGGGGCCTCCGTCAATGGTCCGATTTCTCCTTGCGGCAAAGGAGTGTCACGACGCGGCGCGCGTCGCCTCTCCCCGCAGCCGGGCCAGTATAACCAGGCACCCTGCCCGCAGGTGACCGGATCGACGCCCCGTTTGACCGATCAGGACGTTCGGCCCACCTGCGGACGATGACCGGCCAAAGCCCCGCGAACCGTGGTCGCAATACCGGAATTCGGGCGGCGACCCACCGCGACCGTCGAGGTGGTCACCGCCCGAGATGGGTCACCCTGGGGCGACCCCGCAACACCACGGCTCAGACGCGCAGCGTCGCGCGGCATGTCTTGCCGCGGGAGCTCACGGCACGGAACGTGATGCGGTTGACGCCGGCGGTGTTGCCGATACGCCGCTCCACCGAAAACGATCCGCTCGGCGCATGGGTGCGGGCGACTCCCCGACGAACGACGACACCGTCACGAAGCAGTCGCCAGCCCCACCGGACGCCGTTTCGGTTCTGGTCGACCTCGAACTCGACCTCGAGCATCCCGTCATCATGCTTGGCCTTCAGTTTGGCGGTCACACCGGGCGAGCAGGTGCCGGTGGCGCGCACGAATCGGTCGCCACCTTTCGCGGAGGCCGTCCCAGCGCCAAGGGCGAGCGCCGCAGCCGCCAACGTCGTACAGGTGCCGATTGCAAAGCGGTTCATTTCGATGCCTCCAGGATTGACTTCATTGTGTGAAGCAATACTGCGAGTCAGGACCTGAAGGGCGCGCCAGGAGCGTCACTACAATTGGTAAAGAAATGGGAACGGATCAGGACGACCCGTTCCCACACCTGCTCAGACTGCGGCGCCGACCGCCCCGGGTGCCGTCACGACGATCGTGATGGGATCGCGAGGATCGAGTGTTCCGATCGCCACAGTCGGATCGTTGAACCCGACAGTGGCCGCCACTGCGGCGACGGCGTCGGCCTGGACCAGCTCGCGCCCCTGCTCGGTGTTCGGCGCCACCAGTTTGTCGGCGATGCGCACGGTCACCGTGCCCAGATCGACGGCTTCGCCGGTCTCGGAGGCGATCGCGGCCGCGGCCTGCTGCAACCGGCCGACGGCAAGGCTCACGAGCTCGGCCACCGACCCCTGGTTCTCACGCTTGAGCGTGTAGCGCAGTGCCGGGACTCCGGTGGAGGTTTCCACGGCGTAGTCGCCTTCGAACCCGATGAGCACGGTGCCCGGGCCTTCCGGCACGTGGTTGTAGCGGGCGACGTCGATCGGCAGACCGCCGAGGGTCTTGTCACGCACCCACCCGTGGAAGGTCGCGACGAAGGTTTCCGGGTTGACGTCGGGATTGGCGAACGGCGCGATCACCGACACACGTTGGAGCCTCATGCCACCACCTCCTGCTGCGCAGCGGCAGCGACCTTGATCTGACACTGGTGCGCGGCGTCGAGGAACAGCTGCGACTCCTCCACCAGCTCACGCACGGCGTCGGGACCGCTGACCGGTCCGTCGGCATGGCGCGAAAACAGCGATCGGGCGAACTTGCCGCCGGCGAACCGATCGAAAAACAGCTCCGTGTCGACGAAGTGCGCCTTGAACGCGGCAACCATGTCGTCATCTGCGGGCGGGGGGTTCGGGATGCGAAGCGCGACGATGCCGCGTGCAGCGGTGAGCATGGCGGCGTAGGCACGATCGTCGGCGCGTACGAGATCCCCGTCTTCCAAGGCGACGCTCGCCTCGAAGACCGTGGACTCGGCGACCGAGAGGTCCATGTCGGTGCGTGAGATGACCTCACCGGCACACTCGCCCACACCGTAGTCGCCCATCGAGAACTCGCGCGGGTCACCCCAATCGGAGTAGTAGCTCGCATCCTCTTCGTAGGTCGGAACCTGCTTGAGCTCGGTGATGAGCATCGCGGCGAGTTCCTTCTTGCCGATTCGTGCGCAGTACTCCTGGAAGGATTCGTCACCGGTGCGACCGGTCACGAAGGAGGTCGTGATGCGGTCGACGACTTCGGGGATGCGCTTGCTCGGCACCGACCCGATGGCGAGACCGAAGGCTCCACCGTTGTCCTGCCACATGCCGCCGAGCACCACCTGGAAGTGGGGCACGGCGTGACCACCGATCTTGCGGCTGTTGCCGAAGAATCCGATGTCGGCCACATGATGCTGACCGCATGAGTTGAAGCAGCCGCTCACCTTGATCTTGAGTCCGCGGATCGCTTCGTCAAGTTCATAGGCGGTCGCCGCCAGACGCTCACGCAACTCGGCGGCCAGGCCGCGCGAGGATGAGATGCCGAGCTTGCAGGTGTCGGTGCCGGGGCACGTGGTGACGTCGAGAATCGTGCCCGCTCCGGCCGCGGCGAGGCCAATGCCCGCGAGGGCCTCATAGAGCGCGGGCAGGTCGCCGTCGCGCACCCAACGAAGGACGATGTTCTGCTCGACCGTGAACCGCATGGTGTCGCCCACGAACTCGCGGCACACGTCGGCCAGGCGACGGGCCTGCCACGACGTCAGATCCCCCAGGGGGAGGGCGATCTCGACAACCGTGAAGCCCTCCTGGCGTTGGGCCTGCACGTTGGTGGCCCGCCACCTGGCCAGCTCATCGCCACCGTCGGCCGACGGAGTGTGGGCCGGGCGGTTGTGCGGCGACTCGGTGAAGCGGTCGATGTCGTCCAGGAACGCGGTCCAGCGCGGATCGTACGGAAGGATCTCGCGCTCCTCGTTCACCAGGCGGGTGAACTCCTCGATCCCGAGCTTTGCGACCAGGAACTTGATGCGGGCGCGGTTGCGGTTGGTCTTCTCGCCGAGGCGTCCGAAGACGCGTGAGACAGCCTGCACGAGCGGCAGGAGCTCCTCTTCCGGGCAGAACTCCGCAAGGACCTTGGCCTGGTACGGACTCGTGCCGAGTCCGCCGCCGACGAAGATCTCAAACCCGCGCTTGCCGTCCTGCACCTTGGCGACGGCGCCGAAGTCGTGCATGCGCACAAGCCCACAGGCTTCGCCGGCGCAGCCGGAGAACGCCGGCTTGAACTTGCGGCCGAAGTCACCGGTGTCCGGGTGGCCGAGCAGGAAGCGCATCAGCGCGTCGGCGTACGGTGTGACGTCGAACGTCTCGGTGCGACAGACGCCCGCCAGATGGCAGGCGGTCACGTTGCGCACCGAGTTGCCACAGGCCTCACGCGTCGTGATGTCGACGGCGGCCAGGCGACGCATGATCGTCGGCGTGTCGTCGATGTGGATGAAGTGCAGCTGGATGTCCTGGCGCGTGGTGACGTGCAGGATCTCGTCGCTGTACTCCTCGGCCAGGTCGGCCATCACTTCAAGCTGCTCGGGCGTGAACCCGCCGAATGGGATCTTGATGCGCAGCATTCCCGGCGCGTCCCACTCGGTGTCGGGCCCCTTGGTCAGGTCGGTCGGGAACTCCAACCGCTGAAGGGTCTGCCCGTCGGAGCGGTGCCCGTTGTCGTAGCGTTGCCCGTAGGCGCCGCGACGAAGCCGGGTCTCCGCGAAGACGCGCTCGTCGATCTTGCCCTGTTTCCGAAGCTCGATTTGCGCCTCGAACAGGTCGCATTCCTCCGCCAGATCGGACGGCATCGTGCCGGCAAGGCGGTCTTTCCACTCCTGTGCGCTCAACTGATCCCTCAGGTCGAATGGGTACGGCCGGACGGCAAAATACCATGAACTCCATCTGATTTCAGGGTTTTAGTCCAAATCGATGGCGAACAGCCCACGATTCGCCACGCAGTCGGACTCGTCGCACACGCCAACGCCCGGCGACCGAAACGCACCCAATTGGCCACTTGGCAGCGATGTGAGTTGTCGCCAAACCGTGAGGAAAGCCGAAGAAATCCACGCTATGCAGGTACTTCGCTCGATCGATCGGCCGGTCGACGGTGGTCGAATTGGCCACTTGGCGAATATTGGACGCAGCCGCGAGGGCGATTTGGCGACCGGTGTGGCGTCGCCCGACACTACGATGCACCCGTGCCGACCATCGAAATCACGACAACCGACGACGAGCGCATCGCCGACTATGTCCGCCTGACCGACGTCAATCTGCGCCGCAAACTCGAAACCGACCGCGGCCTTTACCTGGCCGAAGGCGACTTGGTGCTGCGCCGCGCGATCAGCGCCGGCCACGTCCCCCGCTCGGTCCTCGTCGCCGACAGCCGCGCGGACGCCGTCGCGACGCTGCCGCTGCCCCCCGACACCCCGGTCTACCGTGTCACCGACGACCTCGCCGAAGCGATCACCGGATTTCACGTCCACCGGGGCGTGATCGCATCGATGAACCGTCCCGTGCTTCCCGATCTTTCCGACGTCCTCGACGGAGCTCGGCGCGTCGTCATTCTGGAAGACCTGACCAACCACACGAACGTCGGTGCCATCTTCCGCTCCGCCGCCGCGCTCGGAGCCGACGCGGTGCTCGTCACACCGCGCTGTGCAGATCCCTTGTACCGGCGCTCGGTGCGTGTGTCGATGGGGACCGTGTTCCAGGTGCCGTGGACGCGTATCGCCCCGTGGCCGCAGTCGATCGGGCTGCTGCGCGACCGTGGTTTCACCGTTGCGGCACTTGCGTTGAGCGACGACGCCGAACCGCTCGACCGGCTCGCACGCGACGCGCCGCAGCGCCTTGCGATGATTGTCGGCACGGAGATGAACGGTCTGACCGCGCGCACCATCGGCGCGGCCGACATTCGCGTCACGATCCCGATGGCCGACGGCATCAGCTCGTTGAACGTGGCGGCGGCGAGCGCCGTCGCGATGTGGGCACTGCGCGTACAGTCCTGACATGCCGTACCTGCGTCCACCCCGACTTGTCCGACAGGTGTTCAACCCCATCGCCATGCGGTTCGGCATCGGCGGCACCCAGGCACTCACCGTCGCCGGACGAGTGACCGGTGTCGCCCATCGCGTCCCGGTGATTGCGGTGGAGGTGGACGGCGCCGTCCACCTCGTCTCACCACGCGGGGAGACCGATTGGGCGCGCAACCTGCGGGTCGCAGGAGCCTGTCGCCTCGGCCCACACGGCGACGAGCGGCCGTGGCGGGCGACCGAGGTGCCGGTCGACGACCGCGCACCGATCATCGCCGCCTACCGCGCACAGGCCGGACGGGCGGTGCGTTCGTTCTTCGAGAAGCTGCCCGATGCGGCCGATCATCCCGTCTTCAGATTGGAGCCAGCATGACCCACGACGCCTCCTACGAGGTCAACCGCCGGCACTGGGACGAACGCGCCGACGCGCACGCAACCGCGCCCGAGTACCGCGTCGAGCAACTGATCAACGACCCCGACGCCATCTCCGATGTCGTGCGCTTCGACCTGCCGCGACTCGGCGACATCGCGGGAATGCGCGGCGTCCATCTGCAGTGCCACATTGGCACCGACACGCTCTCACTGCACAAGCGGGGCGCACACATGAGCGGCCTCGACATGTCACCCCGCTCCATCGCGCAGGCCACAGATACGGCCGCCGCCGCCGGCGCCGACATCGACTACGTCCTCGCCGACACCTACTCCGCGCCGCAGGTCCTGCCAAATGGCGCCTTCGATCTGGTGTACACCGGGATCGGCGCCCTCTGCTGGCTTCCGTCCATCGACCGGTGGGCAAACGTAGTGGCGACACTGCTGAAACCGGGCGGGATGCTCTTTCTTCGCGAAGGGCATCCGATGCTGTGGGCATTGGACCTGGTGGGCGACGAACTGGCCGTGCGCTACCCGTACTTCGAGACCCCGGAGCCGATCGTCGACGACCAGCCCGGCACCTACGTCACCACCGACGAGACGTTCACCCACACCGTCTCGCACTCGTGGAATCACGGCCTTGGAGAGATCATCACCGCTCTGCTCGCCCGGGACTTCGAGATCACGCGCCTGGACGAACACACGACCATTCCATGGAAGGCCTTCTCCACCATGGTGCCGGCCGCGGAGCCCGGTGAGTTCACATTGCCGGCCCACACCGAGCGGGTCCCGATGTCCTACACGCTGGTCGCCAGGCGCCGCTGAGGCGACGCGTCAGACGGGGACCGGGGCGGTCCGCACGGAGCGTCCCGCCAGCACCTCGAGGTAGACGTCGTTGACCCGTGCGGCGACGCCCGCCCAGTCGTAGCGTTCGATCGTGAGCGGACGACCGTGTGTCACGGCGTCACGACCGTACTGCGGATCATCGAGCACCCGCTCCAAACCGGCAGCCAGTGAGACAGGATCGGCCGGACGCACGAACACGCCCGGCATCCCGTCGCGAATCACCTGACGGAACCCGAGATTGTCGGCGCAGACAACCGGCGTGCCACTCGCCATCGACTCGATCAGGATCACGCCAAACGAGGCCAGCGTGCAGGGCGCCGCAAGGACGGTCGCCTCGCGGTAGCGCCGCGGCAGGTCGTCATGGATCAGACCGAGCCACTGGATGCGATCGAGCACACCGAGGCGACGCGCAAGACGCTCGTCGTGCGTGCGGGTCGGTCCCTCCCCCGCCACCTGGACGATCACATCGCGCCCCCGGTCGCGAAGCAGCGCCAAGGCCTCGATCAGATCCGACAGGCGATTGCGCGACTCGAGTCGCGCGACGAACAGGATGCGCGCCGGTCCGACCGGCCGCGGATCCGCCGGCGCCAACGGATGGAAGCGACGGCAGTCGACCCCGTTCGGGATCACATCCCACGTCCCACCGAAGTGCGGTTGAAGGCCTTGCACACATGCCTGCGACACCGCGATCCGACGGTCGAGCTTGTTGAGGCGACGTGTGAGGTTTCCCCGAAACGTCTTGTACGCCCAGTACTCGCCGTTTGGCGTGTAGGTGTGGAACGTGCCGACCGTCACCGGCGCGCGACTCTCCTGCACCGCAAGCAGCGGAAGGACGATGCCGACGAGTCCCTGCGCATGCACCACGTCCTGCCCGTGGATTGCCGTTCGCAAACGTTCCCGCACGCGGGGACCCAACGTGACCCTCCCGACCGAACCATTGATCGGCACGGGAATCGAGTGCCCCACGCGAACCGTGCGGTAGCCGTCCTCGAGCGCGTGATGGCGATCGATGTCGACGACATGCGCCATGCTTGCCGCGCGGCCGGTCACGACCGTGACGTCATGGCCCCGGGCCACGAGTTCCCGTGACAGAAAGTGCACGTGTTCGGAGACCCCCCCGAGCACCGGGTAGGCGAACTCGGTGACCATGGCGATTCGCAGGCTCCGTCCAGACACGAGGGCAAGGGTACAGACGATGCCCGCGGGACGTGTCTGCGACCGGTGTGACGGCGGGCGAGGCGGTGACGTATCTGAGATGAACACCGACGAAGGAGCGCAGTGATGAACCCCAAAGCAACCCGCCGCTGGATGCGCCCGGCAATCGCAGCCGTGGCCGCAGGCGCCGCAATCACCGTGCCGCTCCTCACGTTCGGCAGCACGACGGCCCAGGCGAGCGAGGGCCGGCTCGAGCCGTTCCAGACCTGCGACGATTTCGTCACGCTCGCGCGTCGGCGCGCCCTCGACACGCTCACGGCCGGTGGTGGCTACATCACGCCGATGGCCCGGGATGGCGTCGCGGAAACCACCGCGTCAGGCGCGAAGCAGCTGCACGGCGTCAGCGCCGCGGCGTCCGACACGCACTCGACCACAAACGTCCAAGAGGTCGGAATCGACGAACCCGACGTGGTCAAGACCGACGGTCGGCGCACCTTCGCCGTCGCGGGCGGCAAGGTGTACGCCGTCGACACCTCCGGACCCGAGGCGAAGTTGATGGGATCGGTCACCTTGCCGGCGGGTGCGATGGCCCAGGAGATGCTGCTGTCGGGCAACCGCCTGCTCGTGATCGCCGGGTCCGTGGGAATGATCGAGCCGGGCATTGGCGGACCGGACGTCCTCGCGTCCGAAATGGCACGGGTCGCGAACATGGGCACGACCTTCGTGGACATCGACGTCAGCGACCTCGCAAAACCCACGGTCCGCGAGTCGCTCACCGTCAACGGCATGTACTCGTCGGCACGGATGACGGGCTCCACCGCACGGATCGTGATGAACAGCGATCCCCTCTCCTCCATCGCGATGAACGCAACCAACGAGGATGAGTACCGCAAAGCGATCGCAGACGCCGACGCCGACGACTTCGTTCCGTCGGCCACGTTCACCGACGCTGCAGGCGCCACCACGACGGGACCGCTGGTCGCGTGCGCCAACATCAGCCATCCCACCAGTGACACGCCGTTCGGGATGCTTTCGATCATGACAATGGACCTGTCGAAGGGCATCCGCCCGGTCGACTCGGACGCCGTCATGGCCCAAGGGGCCACCGTGATGGCCTCGCAGAACCGCGTGTACGTCGCACTCTCGCGCGTTGACCACGACGACAACACGATGGTCATGAAGACCGACATCCACGCCTTCGACGCCGCCACGCCCGGTCAGACCAACTACGTCGCCACGGGCACGGTCCTCGGCAGTCTGCTCAACCAGTTCTCGATGTCCGAGTACGACGGACGGTTGCGCGTCGCAACCACGATCGAGTCATACCCGGCGGCCGCGGCCGAGCAGTCGGGGCCGCCGGTGGTCGTGACCGGCTCGGATTCCGGGACGGTCGATCCGGTGGAGGAACCGGCGGGTGGCGGCGGATCCGATGACGTCGGAGTGTCGCCGGCAAGTGACGGAGCGAGCGCCGACTCCTCGACGGGCAGCGACGTCGGCGTCCCGGGCCCGGCGAGCTCCATCATCGCGCTCCCCGCCTCCGAAAGCGCGGTCAGCATCCTTGAGCTTGACGGTGACAAACTCACCCAGGTGGGACGGGTCGCCGGTCTCGGCAAAGGCGAGCGGATCTACGCCGTCCGGTTCATCGGCCCGACCGGATACGTCGTCACATTCCGCCAGACCGACCCGCTCTACACCGTCGATCTGTCGGATCCGACCCGGCCACGGGTCGTGGGTGAGCTGAAGATCCCCGGGTACTCGTCCTACCTGCATCCGGTGGACGACCATACGTTGATCGGCGTCGGGCAGATGGTCGGAGACGGAACGACCCGAGGCGCACGCATCAGCGGCCTCCAGGTCGCCCTGTTCGACGTGTCCGACCCGTCGGCCCCCAAGCGGACGCAGCTGTGGACGCTCCCCGGCGCATACTCCGACGCCGAGTACGACTCCCACGCCTTCCTGTGGTGGCCGAAGAGCGGCACCGTCGTTTTGCCCGCAAATGGCTCGGTGACGACGGCGGCACCGGATCGCGTCGGCTCCTTCTACCGCCCCGCAGCGATCGCACTGAAGCTCACACCAAGCGCGATCACCAGGACCGCCACGATCCTGCATCCAAAGTCCGACCAGACGGCCATCCGGCGCTCGGTCGTGGTCGGCGAGAACCTGTACACCTTCTCGGATGCCGGTTTCAAGGTGAGTTCACTTGACGGTACCCAGAGCCGCCAGTGGGTCCCA
>CALMXK010000044.1 GCA_937871165.1 uncultured Actinomycetes bacterium | reverse complement strand
GCCAGGTCACGGCCGGTCGCGTCGGCAACCGGCTGCATCGTCAGGTCGTCGTAGGTGGGTCCCAGTCCACCGGTCAAACACAGGAGGCGGAGCCCGCCGCCGATCAGTTCGGTGATCGTCCGTGCGATCGCATCGCGCGAATCGCCGATGATCACGGTGCGCTCCAACGTGACGCCGCGGGCGGCCAGATCGCGGGCGATGAAGGCGGCGTTCTTCTCGGACACGCGCCCGCCAAGCACCTCGTCGCCCGTGACGATCACGGCGGCGCGAACGGACTGCGCGCTCATGGGGTCGTCGTGCGCTTCAGGACGGACTTGTCGGCGAGGACCGTCACGTCCGACGGGCCGGCGGGGATGGTGACCGCGGTGCCGTCGACCGACAGCGCAAGTCCGGGCCCGTCGCCCACATGCACGAACAGTGGCAGCTGTGCGTCGACGGTGATCGGTGCGTCCGGGTTGAGATTGCCGGGCGTGAAGAGCAGCCGGCCGTCGCTCGTGCGCTCACGGGCCTCGACGTAGGTGGGCTGACGTCCCGAGGTGGCGAACACGATGTTCTGCATCTTGGCGTCGGTTGCCGACGCGGATCCGTCGAACACACCCCAGATCGCCGTGGAGACGGCAAGGGCGAGCACTGTCACGACGATCAGCAAACGACTTTCGCGGCTGCGCCGACGCATCCGGGAGCGGCGCAGGACCTCTTCGAACGCCGTCGTCTCCCGCGGACGCTGATACTGCGCTTCGTAGGCGTCCACCATGGCCAGCCCGTCAAGGCCGAGTACATCCGAATAGGTCTTGAGGAACCCCCGGACGAACGTCTGCCCAGGCATGACATCGAACTGCTCTTCTTCGAGTGCCCGCAGATACTTGCCGCGGATCTTCGTCGCCGACTCGCAGTCGGCGATCTCAAGGCCACGTCGTAGACGTGCCTCGCGCAAAATGTCCCCAAGATTCATCAGATTGTCGGCCCCGGCCGTACCACTGGTGTGAAGTTCAACGATACCAGCGGATTTGCCCGGGTCCGGAACGACCGGTGGACGGGACCGCTACGAGGCGTAGCGGTCCTCGAATGCCTCGTCATCGGTGTCGGCGGCGTCCTCGTCCTCTTCGACGGTGCGTCGAAGGATGCGGTCCAGGTCGCCTTCGCCCACCAGCACGTTGCGGGGCTTGCTGCCCTCGTGACCGGAGATGACGCCAAGGCGCTCCATGATGTCCACCAAACGTCCGGCGCGCGCGTAACCCACGCCCAGTCGGCGCTGCAGGAGCGACACCGATGCGGTGCCCTGCGCGACAACCAGCTCACACGCCTTGCCGATCAGCTCGTCCGCGCCCGGATCGAGCGGATCGTCCTCCTCCACCTCGGGACGCTCCAGCAGATCTTCGCGAAGCTCGGGACGGCCCTGGCGGCGCCAGTGGTCGGTGATCTCGAGCAGCTCCGCCTCGGTCACATATGCGCCCTGCAGACGCTGCAGACGCGACGTGCCGATGGGACGGAACAACATGTCGCCGTGGCCGAGCAGGCTCTCGGCGCCGGTGGCGTCCAAGATCACGCGTGAGTCGATCTGCGACGACACCGCAAAGGCGATGCGCGACGGGACGTTGGCCTTGATCATGCCGGTGATGACGTCCACGGACGGGCGCTGCGTGGCGAGCACCAGGTGGATGCCCACGGCGCGGCTCTTTTGCGCCAGGCGGATGACGGCGTCCTCAACCTCGGCAGGGCTCACCATCATCAGGTCGGCGAGCTCGTCGATGAGCACCAGGATCGAGGGCATCGGCTTGTCGCCGCGCGCCTCGCGGATCTCGTTCCAGTCACGGATGTTGCGGGCCTTGTCCTGCCCCATCAGCTCGTAGCGGCTCTCCATCTCCTTCACCACGTTGCTGAGCACGGCCGAGGCGTTCTTCATGTTCGTGACGACCGGCGTCAGCAGGTGCGGGATGCCCTCGTAGTGGTTCAGCTCCACCTTCTTCGGGTCGATCAGGATGATCCGAAGCTCCTCGGGCGTGGAGCGAAGGAGCAGCGAGGCGAGCAGCACATTCAGACACACGCTCTTTCCGGTGCCGGTGGAGCCTGCGACCAGTACGTGCGGCATGCGCGCAAGGTCCACGTAGACGGCGCTGCCGCCGATGTCGATGCCAAGCCACGCCATGAGCGGGCCGGCATCGGCCGGGAAGCCCTTGTAGATGTCGCCAAGGGTGACGATGTTGGCGTTGGGGTTTGCGACCTCGACACCGACGGCCTGCTTGCCCGGGATCGGCGCGATGATGCGGATCTCTTCACGGGCGGCAAGGGCGTACGCCAGGTCGTCGCGCAGCGCGCTGACACGACTCACCTTGGTGCCGGGCGCCAGCTGCAGCTCGTAGCGCGTCACGCGAGGGCCGCTGACGGCGTCGGTCACTTCGGCCTGAATGCCGAAATGGCCGAGGGTCTCCACCAGGCGACGGCTGGTCTCCTTGATCACGGAGGTCGGCTGGGTGCTGGGGCCGGTGGAGCGCTTCAGGATGCTGGTGGACGGGACCGTGTAATTGCTCGGGCGCGGTGATGCGGCGGGCTTGTCCGCCGTCGCTCGACGCACCGGTGCGGCTGGGGCAGCGGGCTCGGGTGTCTCCACGCGGGGCGCTGCGACCGGCGCGGGCGCCGGCTCATCCTGGAACGTGGCGACGAACTCGTCCTGCGCCGGGGCCTCGCTGTGCGCCGACGTGATCGCCGGCGACGGCGGAAGGCTGCCTTCGAGTTCGAACAGGTCCGGGTACTGCGATGCACCGTCAAGTGGCGGAACTTCGCTGACTTTCGCACTGCGACGCTGGGCGACGGGTTGCGGGGCGGGCGCCTCATCGGAGCGAACCTCGCGAAGGTGACGCACCTGCTCGCCGATGACGTGGCTGCTTCGCACCGCGGTCTTTGCGGCGACTTTCGCTCCACGACCGACAACCTTGGTGGCGACGGTCGCGCCCTTGCCGGAACGGCGCAGCACCAGGGACAGGGATGCGCCGGTCACCATCACAAGTCCGGCGATCATGCCGAGGACCACCAACACCGTGGTGCCGGCGTCGCTGATGGCGTGACCGAAGACGAAGTACTCGATCTCACCGAGGGTGCCGCCGCGCCCTGCCATGGTCAGCGGGTCGAACCAGGTGAAGCGTGTGCGGCCACCGATGCCGAATGTGCCTGCCGCAAGTGCAAGCGTGGAGGCGGCCACGATGATGATGGCTCCAACCCGAAATGGCCTGCGAGTGAGGATGGCGTTGTCCAGGATCAGCGCGATGCCGATTCCCACGAACACGAGCGGCGCGACAATGACTGCACGGCCGACGAGCAGGCGCACGAGCGTCTCGAAGCCGGAGCCGACCGGGCCGACCGAAATGCCCAGATACGTGGTCATGGCGAGGAACGCCCCGAGCCCGAGCAGGCCGAGCCCGACGATCTCGCGCGTTTGCATCCGATCCGTGCTGGAGCGGCCTTTGCCGCGCTTCTTTGTGCCGGGACGGCGGCGGCGAACTGCTGATGTCGCTGACATGCGTTCCTCGTGGAAATGGGTGTGGCGGATTGCTCCTCGACATGTGCCAATTGGCCACTTGGCATCCATCTCCTGCCCTCCCCCACCGCCTGCAACGGCCGTCGCATGCGCAAGTACGGGCAATTTGAACGGCGTGCGGATGCCCGGACGGGACACCCGCACGCCGGTTCCTACCGTGCCACGATGGACACGGCGGCGCTCACCGAACGTCCGGCGGAATTGACCGCGACCACCCGGTAGCGGTACGTGGTGCCGCTCCGCACAGAGGTATCGTCATACGCGGTGGCGTTGGCCCCGAGCGAGGCGACCTTCGCGAATGCGGTGCATGTGGAGCCCTTGCACCGCTCCACCGTGTAGCCGGTCTCGTTGGTGGCGTTGTCGGTCCACGCCAGGTGGATGCGTCGGGTGGAGGGCGCCGTGGCCACCAGGTTCGTCGGCGCGGCCGGAACGGTCGTCCCGGCGGTGGTCGTGGGCGTCAGAACGACGATGTTCGACACCTGCGCCCCGTCGTAGGCCTGAGCCAGGATCTGGCCGGCGTCGTTCAATGCCGTCACCGCGAAGACGGACCACCCTGCGCCGCGGCTTGCGGTGTCAAGGAGTGCGTTGACGTCGACGAGGGTTGGGTTTGCGACGGTGCCGACGACCGGTCCACCCTTGGTGAACGTGGCCGAACCGCCGCTTGTGGCCGGTCCAACGTTGGTGCCGATGAACACACCCGACGAGTTGACGGCGCGAAGTGTGCTGAGCATCCCGGTTGTGCCGACATCCTTGGCGGTGCCTGTCTCTTATACACATCTGACGCTGCCGACGAGCGATCTAGTGTAGATCTCGGTGGTCGCCGTATCAT
>CALMXK010000043.1 GCA_937871165.1 uncultured Actinomycetes bacterium | reverse complement strand
GCGCGTGCCGAAGGGGGTACCGCAGCACCGGCGGCACATCTATGCCCGACTGTACTAGCAGAGAAGTGGATCTCCCGCGACGTCAGTTCACCTTGGCGCAGATGGCGACGACGGAGACGGTGATTGGCGAGGTAGACCCGAGGTAGAACTCCGGTGAGGCCAGCCCGAGCTGCACGACCCACTCACGATCGGAGAAGCCGAAGGCGGCATTCGGGTAGCTGCCAAGAACCAACCACGGGAAGAGCGTCATGCGAATGCTCCCCGGGATGTACGCTCCGTAGCCTGGCGTCTGATCCAGCACGCCCCCGCCGATCGCAACGGCGGGAACGCCGTGGTCGCGCGCAGCCGCGATCAACCGGTCGGCGAGCGGACGCATGACGGCTGCCTGATAGGACGCGGCGAGGTCGGCGCGATGGGCATCCAGGTCGTCGCCGATCTCACGGACCTTGTACAGCAGCGCTGTCTTGACCCCGGCGTAGGAGAAGTCGCGCTCGGCGGCGCCGCGAAGGCCGATCGGGAACGCGAAGGCCGTGGCGTTGCCACCGGCCGCAAGGCGCTCCAGCGCCGGACCGCCGGGGTAGCCCAAACCGAGCAGTCGGGCGCCCTTGTCGATGGCCTCTCCGGCGGCGTCGTCACGGGTTTGGCCAAGCAGCTGCGGTTGGCGCATGTCACGCACCAGGTCCAGGCGCGTGTGGCCGCCGCTGGCCACCAGGCTGACAAAGGGCGGCTCGAGCGCGATCGGGTTGAGCCACGCGGCGCAGATGTGCCCATGAAGGTGGTCGACCATCGCAAGCGGCCGTTCCATGGCGTAGGCGAGCGCCTTAGCCGTGGCAACGCCGATCAGCAGCGCACCGATCAGCCCCGGCCGCTGTGTGACGGCGAACAACTCCACGTCCTTCAACCTGACGCCCGCCGTCGCCAGAGCCTCGTCGACCACGGCGTTGACCGTGCCGAGGTGATGGCGGGCCGCGACTTCGGGCACCACGCCCCCGTACGGGGTGTGCAGGTCGGCCTGGCTCGCGATGATGTTTGCGAGGACGTCGCGCCCGCGCACGACCGCCGCGGCGGTCTCGTCGCAGGAGGTCTCAATCGCGAGTGTGAGTGGTTCGGTGGTCACGAGGCGGTCGTCGGGGTCAGCCACATGATGAGCGCATCCTCACCATTGTCGCTGTAGTAGCGCGGGCGGATGCCGTGACGGGTGAATCCCATGCGCTCGTACAGCCGGATCGCCGACGCGTTCGACACGCGCACCTCAAGGGTGTACCCCGCGTGTTCGCGGCGATCGCCGAGCCGCGTGGTGGCGGTGATCAGCGCTTCGCCGATCCGCCGGCCGCGGTGCAATGGATGGACGGTCACGTTCAGGATGTGCCAGACGTCGAATTGGAGTGCGACAAGGATGTAGCCGAGCAGTTCTGTGCCGAGTTCGGCCACTAGACAGATTCCATCCGCACGAGCCAGTTCCTCGCTCATCATCCTCCGCGGCCACGGCTGCGGGTAGGACTCGCGTTCGATCGTCAGCGCGTCGTCCAGATCCTGCGCCTGCATTCGGCGGATGCGCAGTCGCGCATCCTCCGCCGACCCGGTCACGACGACGTGCCCTCCCGAAGGCGCCGGTTCACCTCGGCGTCGGGCAGTCGCAGGTACATCGGCGTGACGGGACGAGCGCCGCCCGCCAGTGACCACGCGATCGCGAGGCCGGCGCGGATGGTGTGCGCGGGCCCGTCGGGCACGATGTCGGCGCGGCTGTCGAGCACATCGACGATGCGATGGACGCCGTCACCGGCGATGGATGCGGCCACGCCGTCCAGGCTCGCAAGCAGCGCGGAGAAGGCGTCGACGGTCGCCGCGACCGGCTCCACCACGGTCTCGAGTCCCGATGGTCCGACCCGGTAGACGCCGGTGAAAACCTCGCGCCGGCGGGCGTCGATCACCGGGATCAGGAGTCCCTCCACACCCGCATCGGCCATTCCAAGCGCCAGCGTCTCAAGTGAGCAGATGCCGACGACGTCGATGTCGAGTGCTTGCCCGAGCGCGAGCGCGGTGGCCATGCCGATGCGAAGTCCGGTGAACCCGCCGGGTCCGACACCGACCACGATGCGCCCAACGTCCTGGATCCGCAGTCCGTTGTCGGCGAGGATTTCATGGATGTCCTGAGCGACACGCCGGCCCGCTCCTTCGGACGCGAGCGCACGCTCGTCGACGATGTCCTCGCCCCGTGCGAGCGCCAACCCGGGTGTCGGCGTGGCGGTGTCGAGCGAGAGTGTGATCATGCGAGCCCACCGGCTGCGAGCGCCGCTGACAACGCTGCATGTTGTGCGTCGTCGACGACGTCGATCTGCAGTGCACGGCCGTCAGCGCCGGTGTGGTCGATGGTGACGGTGATCGCCGGCGCGTCGAAGGTGTCACCGAGCGCGTCGGGCCATTCGAGAAAGACGACCGCGCCGGGTCCGGCGGCCGCGAGTGCAAGCTCAGCCTCTTCCTCGTCCACCTGACCGAGGCGGTAGGCGTCCAGATGTGCGATCGGCAGCCGCCCCTGGTAGGTCTGGGCGAGCGTGAAGGTGGGGCTCGTCACATGATCGGTCACACCGAGTGCACGCGCAGCGCCCCGGACCAGCGTCGTCTTGCCGGCGCCGAGGTCACCGATCAGGGCGACCACGTCGCCCGGCCGCAGGACGGCGGCGATCGATCGACCGACCGCCGCGGTCTGATCGGCGTCGATGGTGGCCAGCGTGATCAGAACAGTCCGAGCTGCTCCGGCTCGGCCGGCTCGGCGACGTCAGGCTGCTGCGCGCGGTGGTCGGTCACGACGACCGGTCCGGCGCCCGGATCGTCCGGCACCAGATCGGCGGCGTCAATGGTGGGCGCGGCTGTGGGCAGCGCCGCGGCAAGTCCGGCCAGTTCGGGGATGCGCCGGAAGTCCTGCTCCAGCGTGGCGAGCATGGCCGGCGTGTACAGCGCTGCCGCCGGGTGATAGATCGGATACAAGATCACGGTCTGTCCACCGATTTCGATGGGCAGCTCGCACCCGTGCACCCGGCTGATGCCGTCGGGCCGCCCGGAGATCAACTTGGTGGCGAAGTTGCCGAGTGTGCAGATCACTTTGGGGGCGATGATGCCGACCTGGCGGAACAGGTGACGCTCACACGCTTCGATCTCACTCTGCAGCGGGTCGCGGTTGCCTGGTGGGCGGCACTTCAGCACGTTGGCGATGAAGACGTCCGACCGTTCAAGGCCGATACCTTCGAGCAGCTTGTCGAGCAGCTTTCCGGCCGCTCCGACGAACGGCACGCCGTTCTTGTCCTCGTGGTAGCCGGGCGCTTCACCGACGAACATGATCTGCGCATCGGGGTTGCCCGATCCGGCGACCACCTGGGTCCGCGTCTCGTGCAGGGGGCATCGGGTGCAGGCAAGCACCTCAGCTTGGTGGTACTGCTCGAGCAGTGCGGCGCGTCCCGATCCGTCGGACATGTGGCGAGACTACAAACCCGCGCGGATGGTCGACCGATTTCGTGAATTGCCGAACGTCTGCGCCTGCCACCGGATGGTCGAACGGCGACCAGGATCAAGGCTTCCCGGCCATCTGTCGATGGACGGTCATGGATCTGATCAGCCGCCTTCGCGAAACCGCCTCCGACCGGTTTGCCGGCCGGGAACGGCTGGTGATCGGCGCGATCATCGTTGTGGTCGCCGCCCTTGCGTTCATGAAGATGGGTTCGGGGGACTCGGCGGAGCGCACTACCGACACGCCGAAGGGGGTCGACGCCGCGGTATCTGAGGTCAGCCCGACCCTCGGTGGGCAGTTGACCGGCGCCGAGGACGAGATGGCGCGCACGACGCTCAGGACGGCCTCGATCGCGATGGAGACGTTGTTCGCGGAGGGGCAGGGATTCACGGGTACGCCCGCGTCCGTCGCCCGGATCGAGCCGAACATCGCCTGGAAAGTCGGCGCGGCAAACCCGGCGGCCAACGAGGTGAGCGTCACGGTTGGCCCGCAAAACACCAGCTATGAACTCTCGGCCACATCGTCCTCCGGAAAGACCTACAAGTACACGCGCGACGCCGCCGGACAGGTGATGCGCACCTGCGAGCCTGCCTGCGGGACCTGGTAGCGGCTGAGGACGGTCGCGTCGAACCTGAGTGACGTGGCCTGACGTTCGTGCCGGAGTTCGTCCGGGCACCGATTGGGACTCTCGACTCCCGCCGAACGCCCTCAGCCGGGGCCGTCCGTGTCGTGCCAGATGGCGATGAGTCGTTGAACATCGATCCCACCGACCGGCAGCCCGTCGGCAGTCAGGCCGTTGCAAGTCATCACGATGGCGCGGCGCTCGTCGGGAAGGACCACAAACGCGGTCGTGTAGCCACCCCACCGCCCGTCATGGCCGAGCACGCGCGAGCCGTCCGGAAGTCGGGCTTCAACGATGCCCGCGCCGTATCGGCCGATCGGCGTCGCCACGGCGTCGCGAAGCATCAGTCGCGTCATCGACTCGCCACTGATCGTCGCTTCCCAATATTGGGCCGCCCACCGAGCCAGGTCCCGCGGACTCATCCACATTCCGCCGTCGCCGGTGGTCTGCCACGGAGGGTCCGCGGCGATCCACGCCCCGCCGGTCGTCCGGTACGAACGCGACGTCGACGAGGCGGTAAACCGCGCCGTGACGCCCGCCGGCGCGAGCACTTTGCGGGTGAGGAATCGAGCGAGCGACATGCCGCTCGCGCGCTCGACGACCTGGCCAAGCAACAGGTAGTTGGAGTTGCTGTAGCGAAACTGCGAGCCCGGCTTGAACTCCAGATCGTGCGCGGCGATGAGTGCCCGAAGCGCGTCCTCGTTCGTCACACGATCGTCCAGGCGACTCGCGAGCAGGCCAACGTAGTCGGGAATGCCCGACTGGTGGTGCAACGCCTGCCCAACCGTCACCGAACCGATGGGTGCAGGCAGTTCGCTGATGTAGCGACTAAGGGGCGTGTTCAGCCCCACCACCCCGCGATCGACGAGCCGGAGCACCGCAACCGCGGTGAACTGTTTCGCGGTTGAAGCGATGTCGACCGCAGTGTCCACCGTGAGGGGTCGCGACGGATCCAGCGTCGACTGCCCCACCGCCGCCGAGAAGATTGGTCGCTCCCCCTGGACCACGACGACAGCGCACCCGGGACCGCCGGATGGAATCGCTCCAAGCAGCGCGCGAGTCTCGGCAGCCGCAGATATCGGCCGCTGCGAAGGTGCGGATGCATGGGAGTCGTCGCCGCAGCCGACAAGCACCGGCATCCAGAGCATCCCGACGATACAACCGATGCGGATGGCCAGGGACGCCACCGCCCTACCCCATCTCGGCCATGGCGGCGTCGCGCAGGTGGCTGCGATCGATGCCGCACGCATCAAGTGCCCGCGCCGCGGTGCCCTGTTCCAACTCGGCCACCGCCACCACGACATGCGCACCGATGAGTGCACGAGCTCCGGACTCGCGCATCACTGCGACAGCCCGTTGGAACACCTCCTGCGCCTGACCGGTCGACCGGAACATCCCCGCCGGGGTCGTCAGTTCGATCGCCGCACTCGCAGACGGCTCGGCATGAATGCCGAGGGTGGCGAGCGCAGCGTCATGTTCGCGAGCAATGGCCGCGCGAAACGCCGCCGGATCCAAGCCAGCGCTCGCGCAGGCTCGCGCGGCCGACCCATCCGCCAGGTCCACGGCGGCGAGCAACAGATGCTCCGGACCCGGCAGTTCGTCGCCGAGTGCGCGGGCGTGGGCCTCCGCGCCGGTGAACAGCGCTTGCATTGTTTTGAACTCACGGATGGGATTGCGGAGTTTCACTTCGGGTCCTTTCCTCGGAATCGGTGCGCGTGACGCTTGTGGACGGCCTGCCGGGTCACGCCAAGCGCCTGCGCGATCTGCGCCCAGCTCCACCCTTGCTTGACGGCGTGATCCACCGCCGCGTACTCCAGTTGGTCTGCGGCTCGGCGCAATGCGACGACTGCGGCCAGCGCGGCCTGGGGGTCGTCCGGTGCGGGAATCGTGAACGGCTCGGTCATATGTCAACCGTAGTTGACATATCTCGAATTGTCAACCACGGTTGACAATGGTCGTGTGGGAGGCAATTGCGAGATTTCTCCCAGTTGCCCTTGCATAGACAACAAGGTTGTGGGGTAGACTTGGTGTACAGAGCGAGTCAGCCTGGTATCCGAGTTCGGAACTGGAGCGGAGTCACTCACGGAGCGCTCACGATTTTCCATCGTGGCGATTCGTTCGTGCCTGCATCCAGGGTGGCTGAGTCGCATTGGGATCGCATGGACACGACAACGACCACTCCGCCCATCACCGTCGTCCGCACGCGCGAAGCGCTGCGGGACGCCGTCTCGGCCATCCGCGCCGACGGACGCGGCGTGGGGTTCGTTCCGACGATGGGTGCGTTCCATGACGGGCACCTCTCCTTGATGCGCATCGCCGGACAGGACGATCACGCGGTCGTGGTCAGCTTGTTCGTCAACCCCACGCAGTTCGCTCCCACTGAGGATCTGTCCAAGTACCCGCGGGACGAGGCGCGCGACGTGGCAATGGCCGCGAGTGCCGGCGCAGAGCTGGTGTTCGCGCCGACGGTCGATCAGATCTATCCCGACGGATTCGGCACCACCGTGAGCGTGGACGGCCCGACCCGCATCCTTGAAGGTGCCACCCGGCCAACACATTTCAACGGTGTTGCCACCGTGGTCGCCAAGCTGTTGAACATGGTGCGCCCGGACCGTGCGGTCTTCGGCCAGAAGGACGCCCAGCAGGTGGCCGTCGTCAAGCGGATGATGCGCGACCTGGATCTGGACGACATCGAGCTCATCATCGGCCCGATCGTCCGCGAGTCCGACGGCCTCGCCATGTCGAGCCGCAACGTGTACCTGAGCGACGCCGAGCGCCAGGCCGCGCTCGTGTTGCGGCGCTCACTCGACGCCGCGCAGGCGGCTGTCGACGGCGGGCAGCGCGACCCGCGCGCCGTGGAGGCGGTCGCGCTCGCGACGCTGGCCGCGGAGCCGCTCGCAACCCCCGACTACGCAACCCTCGTCCACCCCGACGCCTTCGTCGTGTTGGACCGCCTCACCGAGCCGGCCCTGCTGTGTGTTGCAGCAACGGTCGGACCGGCCCGTTTGATCGACAACACCCACATCACCGTCAACTGATGGAGGCACCCGTGACGCCACCACGCACACGTCGCATGCTCAAGAGCAAGATTCACCGAGCAACCGTGACCGACGCGAACCTCAACTATGAGGGCAGCATCACCATCGACACCGAGCTGCTTGAGCTTGCGGACATCAAGCCGTACGAGCAGGTGTTTGTGGTCAACATCAACACCGGCGCACGCTTTGAGACGTACGCGATCGTCGGTCCGGCCGGTGGCGGCGACATGTGCCTGAACGGCGCGGCCGCACGACTTGCCCACCCGGGTGACCTGGTGATCGTGATGACCTACGGCGAGTACGCCGAGGCCGACCTGAAGGACGGCTACGAGCCGGTGGTCGTGCACGTGGATGAGCACAACCGTCCGAAGCTCGAGAGCAACTCCCCCATTCCGGCGACGGTGCCGGCGCGCTGGGAGGGAATCGAGTGATCTCCGCCACGGAGATCCAGGCGACCAAGGGCGTGCGTCGCATCGCCATGTTGACGGCGTACGACTACCCCACCGCCTTCGCGCTCGACCAGGTTGGACTCGATCTGATCCTGGTGGGCGACTCCGCCGCGATGGTGGAGCTCGGCTACCCGACGACTCGGGAGGCCACGCTGGAGATGATGTGCCATCACACGAGGGCGGTGCGCACGGGCGCCGTCAACACGCATGTGGTGGGTGACCTTCCGGTCGGCAGCTACGACACCCCCGAGCAGGCGGTCGCGTCCTCACAGGCGCTCGTCGCCGCCGGCGCAGACAGCGTCAAGCTGGAGGGTCCCATGCTTCCGCAGGTGGAGGCGATCATCGCCGCGGGAATCCCGGTGATGGGTCACGTTGGCCTGTTGCCGCAGACGGCCGAGATCTTCCGCAAGGAAGGCAAGACGCCGGAGGAGGCCGCCCGCATCACGCGTGAAGCGCGTGCCTTGGAGGCCGCCGGCTGCTACGCCATCGTCATCGAAGCGGTCCCCGCCGACCTGGCGACCGCGATCACGGCGGCCGTCGGCGTGCCGACCATCGGCATCGCGGCGGGGGTGCAGACCGACGGGCAGGTGCTCGTCAGCACCGACCTGATCGGGCAGCTGCCGTTCGCTCCCCCCTTCGTCAAGCCGAAGGCGAACGTATTCCAGATCGTGCAAGACGCGGCACGGTCATACGTCGATGACGTCCGCTCCGCACGCGAGCCGGTGGCGGCGAACGTGGCCGACGACTTCGACGGCCCCATCTACGGCGTGTAGCTCAGCAGGTCCCCGCGGCGACGTCGTCGCGGGGACCACACTCGCATCTGATCGTCGACTCAGCCTCGAGGTGAGGCCAAGAGCACGGGGATGATGCGGCCGCCGGTCTTGGTCTGGTACTCGGCGTAGGGCGGGAAGGCCGCCACGGCGCGGTCCCACCACTCGGCACGCTCGTCGCCCTCAAGCTCACGCACGTCGTACTCCGCAGGCGCGGGGCCGTCCTGGATACGCACCAGCGGCATGGCCGTGATGTTGTGGTACCAGCTCGGGTTCTCCGGCGTGCCGCCCTTGCTCGCCACCAGCGCGTAGTGGCCGTCGTTCTCCACACGCATCAACGGCGCCTTGCGCACCTTGTGCGACTTGGCGCCGACCATCGTCACGATGATGACCGGCAGGCCCGTGTCCATCAGTGTGTTCGCTTCGGTGCCGCCTGAGGATTCGTACTGCTCCACCTGCTTGCGGACCCACCCTTGCGCGGGTGCTTCGTACTCGCCGTCAAATGGTGATGTGCTCATTGCGTCCAACCCCCGTTTCGAGTTCCTGTGGGAAGCATTCCATGAACCTCGGCCGGATTGCACCCAGCCGGCCCACGCGATACCTCGACCGTGCCGGGAGTCTGACCCAACTGCTGATCACGCGTGCGCGGAGCCGGATGACGAGTACCTCTGTCTCTTATACACATCTCCGAGCCCACGAGACTAAGGCGAATCTCGTATGCCGTCTTCTGCTTGAAAAA
>CALMXK010000042.1 GCA_937871165.1 uncultured Actinomycetes bacterium | reverse complement strand
CTCCACCGCGGCCGCGATGTGCGCGTTCAAGTCGTCGATCTGCGCGGCAACGCGCACGGGGAGCGGGTCGTGGGCGTGCGCCTCGCGCGTTGCGCGCAACGTCGCCGACGTCCACGTGGGCGCCACCCCGTCGGTGACGCGATTTTCGTAGAGCGTGGTGAGTGAGCCGATGTTCGACTCGCGCTCGCGAACGATGTGGATCCACTTCGTGCTCGGCAACGTGGCGGCCAGCTCGTCGATGAACCACAGGTAGTCGAACGACTTGAACACCATCGGCCGGTTGAACACGGCGCCCAGGCGCGCGATCTTTGCGGCGGCCGAGGCGATGGTCTCCGGCTCCGGGGCACTGTCCGGTTGGCCGATCGCGTGGAGCCCGAAGGCATCGAGCCAGAACCGTCCGAACTCATGCGGCGACGAGGCGCCGAACGTGCGCCCGTACACCGACTTCGGCAGGAAGACACGATCGATCTGCGCCTGCTCGGACAGCCACGCGCCGAGCGGGGGGTTGGCGTAGAACCGTGCGATCAGGTTGTTGACGTACCCGACCTCGCCGACGTAGGCGAGCAGTTGGTACAAGAGCGTCGTACCCGATCGCGGCGCCCCGCAAATGAACATCACCGGCTTGTCGAAGGCGGCCCAGTCGCCGATCTCGCTCGGCGCCGCGCCGACGGCGTCGTTGAGCGCCCGCAGAATTTCGTCGTCGCTGTGGCCCATCGGTCGAACTCTATTCACATGCCGGATGGACGAACGTCTCCCCTGTCTGAACCCGCCACAGCGAGGCGTACAGGCCGCCGAGCGCCACGAGCTCTTCGTGGGTGCCTGATTCAGTGATCAGGCCGTTGTCGAGCACATGGATTCGATGGGCGCCGCGTACGGTGGACAGCCGGTGCGCGATCACGAGCGTCGTCCGTCCCTTGGAGACGATCTCCATCGAGTGCTGGATGGCGGCCTCGGTCTCGTTGTCCACCGACGACGTGGCCTCGTCGAGGATCAGGATCGCCGGGTCGCGCAGGATGGCGCGGGCGATCGACAACCGCTGGCGTTGCCCGCCCGACAACTTTTGTCCCCGCTCGCCGATGCGGGTGTCGTACCCGTCGGCGAGCGCGGTGATGAAGTCGTCGGCCTCCGCAAGCGTCGCGGCCCGCACGATCTCGTCCCGGGATGCGTCGGGACGCGCATAGGCGATGTTCTCGGCCACCGTCCCGTCGAACAGGAACACGTCTTGGCTCACAAGTCCGGTGATGCCGCGAAGCTCGGTGAACGCCAGGGTCTCGACATCCACACCGTCGACGCGGACCGTTCCCGACACGGGGTCGTAGAACCGCAACAGCAACTTGACGATGGTGCTCTTGCCCGATCCCGTTGAACCGACGATCGCGTGGGTTTCGCCCGCGGGAACCAGCAGATCGACGCCGCGCAACACCTCGGGTCCGGTGGCGTACGCGAAGTGCACCCCCTCGAACCGGATCTCGCCGCGGGTGGGTGTGGGAAGTGAGGCGGTGCCCGACACGACGGTCGGGCTGATCGCGAGCAGGTCGAGGATGCGCCGGGTGGACGCCATCGCCCGCTGGTACAGGTCGAAGGTTTCACCGAGTCGCGTCAGCGGCCACAGCAGCCGCTGGGTCATGAACACGAGCACCGAGTACAGACCGATGGCGAGCGTTCCGTTGAGGGCCGCGCGACCGCCGATCAGCAACGTGCATGTGAAGCCCGTGAGGATCGCCATGCGGATGAGTGGCACGAACGCCGACGAGAACTTGATCGCTTCGCGATTTGCCAGGCGGTAGGCGTCGGACTCGGCCGCGATGCGCGCCACTTCGCGGTCCTCCGCCGTGAACGCCTTGATGGTCGCGATGCCGCCCAGGTTGTTGGCAAGCGACGCGGCGAGCTCACCCACGCGGGCGCGCACTTCGCGGTAGCGCGGCTCCAGCCGATGCTGGTAGCGAAACGACCCCCACAGGATGATCGGGATCGGCGCGAAGGCGAGCAACATCAGCAGCGGCGAGATCACCAGGAAGACGATGCCGACGATGATCACGTTGACGACCGTGTGGATGATCTCCTTGGCGCCGGTGTCGAGAAACCGCTCGAGCTGGTTGACGTCGTCGTTGAGAATCGACATCAGCCCACCGGTGCTCGCGTCCTCGAAGTAGCCGAGCTCCAGGCGCTGCACATGGGCGTAGGCGTCCATCCGCGCCTCGTGCTCCACCGTCTGGGCGAGATTTCGCCACACCACGGAGTAGCCGTACTCGGTGGCCGACTCCAGGATCCAGATGATCACGTTCACGACGCCGAGGAAGATCAGCTGGTGCCAGCGGTCTTCGATACCCGTCCACCTGGACACCAACGAGTTCTGGTCAGTGACCACCACGTCGACGGCGAAGCCGATCAGGATCTCCGGCGCAACATCGAAGATCTTGTTGAGAACCGTCAGTGTCGTCGCCAGCCACATGCGGCGGCGGTGGCGTCCGGCATAGGCCAACAACCTGCGAAGTGGGGAGGACGCGGTGGTGAGGTCGCTCATCGAGGAGAGGCTAGTGATCGTGTCGGGTCGTCAGCCTGCATGCGTGAGAGCGTCCACTCACGGTGCGTGATCTTGTCAAGACAGGTTCAGAAACCTGGTTGCCTGCCGATAACTCTTTTGGACGCCAAGGACGGCGTCCTTCAAATACCGCCAGGGCCGCCACTTCGTGGTGGGTCGACATGTCACCGACGTGGGCGGATCAATGTGGGTTGCCACGCAAACTGCAGCCACGGCTGCGGTCATTGCGTCCGCGGCGCTCCGCGTCGACCTTGGTCGATGGGGATGCGCCCGACGGGGGGTGTGTTCTGGGAGGCGCACACCCCCCGACGCAACCTATTTCGGTTGTGTCAGTCGATGCGGCGCAGGTTGCGCAACTCGTGAGAGAGCAGGCCGGCGGCCACCGCCACCACTCCAAGCGTCGCGCCACTCAGCAACACTGAAGCCGCATCGAAGTGTTCGGCGAGGAACCCTGCGCCCAGGTATCCCACCGGCAGCAATGCGAGGGAGACCATCCAGTCGTAGGAGCTCACGCGCGACAGGGACCCCGGCGGGATGCGTTGGGCGAGCGCCGTCTCCCACTGGACCAGGAAGATGCTTGAGCCGAAGCCGCTGACGACGCCCGCGCCCAGGGTGACCCATGTCGGCGCCCCGAGCGCGTACACGGCGATCGACGCCGGCCAGGCCAGGATCCACGCCGTGGCCGTGCGCATCGGAAATCGCGGCCGCCACCGCACTGCGCTCGCCGCACCGAGGATCGCCCCGATTCCGCTGGCCACCTGGAACCAGCCGAAGATGGAGATCTCGTTGTGCGTATCTCTGGCAACGGTCGCGCCGAGCGCCTGGAACGGGCCGAGAGCAGCCATCACCGCCACCAGCGCGACAAGCAACGTCACCCAGACCCAGGCGCGTGAGCTCACCTCGCGAAAACCGGCGACGAGCTCATGGCGCATCGACTGCGCGGGTGCGTCGTCGACGGTCGCCCGTGGGCGGGGCACGATCCACACAAGCAGGAGGGCGCTGACAACGAACGTCGCCGCGTCGATGGCATACACCCAGCCGAACCCGGCGTGCAGCGCAAGCAGGGTGGCGATCCCAGGGCCGATGAACGCGGCGACGTAGTGGGACGTGTGTGCGACCCCCTGCGCCTCCTGGATCATCTCCTCGGGCACCGTCTGCGGAACCAAACCTGTGTATGCCGGCTGGAAGAATGCGGATGCGGCTCCGAAGACGGCCACAAGGCAGGCGAAGAGCCACAGCGGAGGCTCACCCGTGAAGATCAGCGCGGCGAGGAGTGTCTGCACCGTGGCGCGAATCAGGTCGCTGCCGATCATGATCCGCTGGCGGGGACGTCGATCCGCCCAGACTCCACCGAACAACAGGAAGATCACGAGGGCTGCCGATCCGGCCGCCAGGACGATCCCGACGTCACGCGTCGATCCGGTGGTCGTGGTGATGTACAGGGCCGCTGCGACCCAGATCATGCTGTCGCCCATGATGCTGAGCGTCTGCCCGATCCACAGCAGCCGGTAGTTGCGCTGATCCCACAGGGCGCGCAGCACACTCAGGCGTGGTTGACCACCCGACTGGGACATCGACGAATCATGCCGGTCCGTGCGACGGTGGGCGATACGCCATCTGGTCGTTGGCCGCGGATCGTGCCGTTAACCAAGACGACCGGGCACTTGGCCCGGTCGCTGGGGATTGAGGACAACCATCGGTCATGGACCGTGGAGGCGTCGGCGGACAACTTGGGGGGTCGGCCAACGAACGCTTGTATGAATTGGGGACAATGCGTTCCGATGGGTGTATCGGTTGTGCGGGCCGGGTCTGAAGCGACTCAAACAGAACGCTTACAGTTGGTGTCAGCGTCCTCTGTCACTTGCGCCGCCGGTGTTCGGCGGACAAACTCAGAGGATGTTCAAACGCTTCCTCTATGGACGCGACGGTGTTCTCCGCGTCGGCCGCCTGTTGGTGGTGGTCCCGCTGTGCTTCGTGGCAGCGATGTTCGGCCCGGTGCTCTTGTGGGTTGTCCCGCAGATCACCGACAACGAGGCGTGGCGATGGACGGGCGTCGTGCTCGTCACCTTCATGTTCAAGATTCCACTGATCATGCTCGTGTACATGTTCATCCGTCGCAACATGGAGCTGCCGACCAAACCACCCATCTGGGATGACGATGAGATCGGCCACATCCTGAGCGCCCTTCGGCGCCAGGCGGATGACGCGGTCGCGCACGACGACGCACCCGCACGACTTGCCTACCTGTCACGTGAGGCATGGAACGTGGCCGATCGTGCAAGCGGGGCCACCAAGACCGATGCGCTCACTGTGGCGCTCCAGATCGATGAGCGCCTGATGGACGTCAACAACCGGAAGGCGACCCGGGGATGAACGAACCGCTGACGATCAAGTTCACCCGAACCGGCGGGGGAATGCCGCGTGTGGAAGCGGTCGTGCGGGATGCGGTGCTCAGCGCCGACGACGAGCACGCCTGGCTGGGAACCGAACGGCCAGTGGTGTTGCGCCATCACTCCCACGATGAACACGCGCCGCTTCGCTACCGCTTGGAATTTCGCCGCGGGTCCGAACGTCGGGTGGTCGAGTTGCGCGACGTCGATCGCAACGCACAACTTGCGCCGCTCATCGACGAGCTGGTCAGGGTGGCCGAGAGCAACTAGCGACGCTCTCCCGTTGTGGCAAGCGTGGAAGCGCGCTGCACAAGGTTGGCGGCGAGATCGTGCCGCCCCTCGTGCTCGTACCAAATGCCAGCGTCAAGGGCGCAGAGGGCGCGCCACGGGGCGATGCGTCCACGCATTGCGGGGTCTGCGTATCCGGCGAGGATTGCGGCCTCGGTCGTGGCGGTCAGGTCGTTGACCGTGACGAGATAGGCCAGGTCTTCGGCGGGGTCGCCGGTTCGCCAGAACTCCCAGTCCACGAGCACCGGCCCGGGCGACCAGATGATGTTCTGCTCGACCAGGTCGCCGTGGAGCAGTCGAAACGGGTGCGACTCCTGCGATCGTTGCGGCGTGAAGGCCGCCCCGATGCGCTCGGCCAGGGCGTGCAGCTCGCGCGGAAGCGTGAGGTCCGCGAGCCGGCGGCGCGCGTACGCCTGCAGTGACCGTGCGGACGTCGGCCAGACGTGCCGACCCCCAGTGGCCTGGCGCCGCATGTCATGCAGCTGTCGCAGCGTGGCGCCCAGCCGGCGCAGCTGGGCGGGGGTCTGCCCGTCCAACGCGCGTGGGGTCCCGGGCAGACGTCCGACGGTGAGCTCGCCAGGCCGGGATGCGATCAGGGTCGGCGCGATCCCGGTACCCGAAAAGGCACGAAGTGCGCGCGCCTCGCGCGCAAGCGCCGCGGGATCGCCACGCTTGACCAGCCGCGGCGGGTCGTCGTGCGCGGTGATCGAAAAGCGCCCCCCGCCCCGAAGATCGTCGCCGCTCGTCATGGGTCTGATCCTCGCACGCGCTGATACCCTGGCGCGGAATGCACGTACAGCTTCCCGATGGAAACCGGCTTGAGCTCGCAGACGGTGCGACCGGCCACGATGTCGCCGCCGCGATCGGACCCGGCCTGGCCAAGGCCGCGGTCGCGGTCCTGGTGGACGGGGCGATCCAGGACTTGGCGCTGCCGGTGACGGCCGACGCCGCGGTCTCAATCGTCACGAAAAAGAGCGGCGACGAGTACCTGTACCCCATGCGCCATTCGGCGGCGCACGTGATGGCCGAGGCCGTCATGACGGTCATCCCGGAGGCCAAGTTCGGCTTCGGGCCGCCGATCGAGGACGGCTTCTACTACGACTTCGAACTGCCGCGGCCGCTGACCGAGGCGGACTTCCCTGCGATCGAAGCCGAGATCAACCGCATCATCAAATCGCGCTCGTCGTTTGAGCGCACGGTGATGTCGATGGCGGAGGCGCGCGCGTTCTTCACCGAACTGGGCCAGCCGTACAAGGTCGATCAGGTTGACGAGCTGGAGCGCCAAGGCGAGACCGAGGTCTCCATCTACCGCCAGCGCGACTTCGTGGACCTGTGCCGCGGCCCGCATGTGCATGACACCGGCGCCATCGGCCCGGTCAAGTTGCTGTCGGTGGCCGGCGCCTACTGGCGTGGCAGCGAGAAGAACCCGATGCTGACCCGCGTGTACGCAACATCGTTCCCCACCCGGACCGAGTTGGACGCACATCTGGAACGGCTGGAGGAGCAGCGCAAGCGCGACCACCGCCGTGTCGGGCGCGATCTGGACTTGTTCCACTTCGACGAGGCGGGCCCCGGCTTCCCGTTCTTCCTGCCCAAGGGCATGGTCGTCATCAACCAGATCCGTGCGGCCATCCGCAAGGAACTGGGCGCCATGCGCTACGACGAGATTCAGACGCCGACGATCCTCTCCGAGGAGTTGTGGCACAAGAGCGGCCACTGGGATCACTACAAAGAGAACATGTACTTCACCGAGGTGGACGGACAGGGTTTCGCGGTCAAGCCGATGAACTGCCCCGGTGCCTGCCTGGTGTTCCGGTCCCGGCGACGCAGCTACCGCGACCTTCCGCTGCGTCTGGCCGAGTTCGGTCACGTGCACCGTCACGAGCTGTCGGGCGTGCTTCACGGGTTGTTTCGGGTTCGCGCGTTCACCCAAGACGACGCCCACGTGTTCTGCCGCGTCGACCAGATCCAGGACGAGGTCAAGGCGATCATCGACCTCACCGACCGCTTCTATGCGCGCTTCGGGTTCACCGACGTCCGACTGAAGCTCGCGACGCGTCCGGAGAAGGCCGCGGGGTCGGCCGAGATGTGGGACGCGGGCGAGGCCGCACTGCGCAATGCCCTCGAGGGACGCGAGTACGAGATCAAGGAGGGCGACGGCGCCTTCTACGGCCCCAAGATCGACTTCCACGTGACCGACGTGATGGGGCGCTCATGGCAGCTCGGCACATGCCAGCTCGACTTCTACATGCCGGAGCAGTTCGACCTGAGCTACCGCTCGTCCGACGACACCGACGAGCGGCCAGTCATTCTCCACCGCGCCATCAGCGGCTCGGTGGAGCGGTTCCTTGGCATCCTCATCGAGAACACCGGTGGCGACTTCCCGGTGTGGCTCGCACCGGTTCAGGCGCGCATCTTGCCGATCTCCGATCGCCACCATGAGGTGGCGGAACAGGTGGAGGAGCGCCTTCGCGCGGCCGGCCTGCGCGTGGAGAGCGATGTGCGCGCCGAGTCGATCGGCAAGCGCATCCGCGACGGTGAGCTCGGCAAGGTCCCGTACCTGCTGATCATCGGCGACCGCGAAGCCGAGGACGGCACGCTCTCGGTGCGGGCCCGCCACGGTGAGAACGTCGGCACGTTGACGGTCGACGACTTTGCTGCGCGCGTGCTGGAGGAGGTGGGGTAGTGGCGCCGTCCTGGCAGTCGCGCAAACGCCTGGCCGTACTGCGCAACGCGGCCATCCTGGTCGCCATCGCGTTCGGCTTCACGTTTCTGGGCGACGGGCTGGCGCTCACCAACCGCCTGGTGTCGCAGCTGATCATGATTGCGCTGGTCATCGGCCTCGCGATCTTCGCCCTGCAGTACTTCCGTGAGAACCAGCTGAAGTGGCTGGTGATCAAACGGCCGCTGCGCGCGGTCATCATCGGATGCGCCGCGCTGATGGCGCTGCTCGCAGTGGCTGGGCCGACGCTGTTCGGCGACCGCCTCTCGTCGGGCACGCTGCTGTTGTTCGAAATCGCGCTCGGTCTGGTGATCGTCTGGATCGTGGTGGACAGCCGCCGCAACTGATCGGCTGAGCGGTCGTGCCGATTCGGGGTCGTCGCGCACGACCACGGGTCGAGCGGCGAGCAACGATCGTCCGGAACGTGGTGGACAGCCGGTCGATGACCGTGGCGGGCGGTCGCGCGCATGTCGCACAATTGTTTGAGTTGCGACACACAATCGGTTCGTTGTGACACAGACATGTGATTTTTGGGGCCGTAGCGTGAGCCCATGAGAGCAGAGCACCAGCGCGGTCAGGCGGCAGTCGAGTTGATCGGCGTCGCCTGCGCGCTGGGGGTCGCCCTCATGCTTGCCTGGCAGCTCGTGGTCGCCGCCCAGGCCTGGCAAGCCGCGCAGAGCTCGGCGCGCACGGCGGCGCGTGCAGGAGCGGTGGGGGCACCGATCGTGCGGGCGGCACGCACGGTGCTTCCACCTGCTCTTGCCGACGGTCTGCAGGTTGATCGCATCACCGTTGGCGGCCGGGATGTCGTCCGCGTGCGGATTCGTGTTCCGCGGGTGGTGCCGATGTGGCCGAACACGTGGGTGGACGCCACCGCGGCGGTGGTGCGATGAGACGGCGTCGAAGCGATGGGCAGGCGAGCCTTGAAGTGGTGGGGGCGATCCCTGTTGTGGTGGTGGCGATGCTCGTCGTCTGGCAGCTCGCCGCGTTTGTGCGTGGCGCAATGCTCGTGCGCGACGACGCTCGTGCAAAGGCACTTGCGGCCACCGGCACGGGGGTGGTGAGCGTCGTCGCCGAGCGGCGCGTCGGGAGCGTGATTCCCGGAATCGGGCCATTTCGGATTCGTGTTCGCGCGACGACGGTGGCGCCGTGAGACGCCGCGGACAGGAGGGCCAAGCATTCCCGCTCGTGGCCGTGCTCGCATTGGTCATCTTGGCCGCCGGCGTCGTCGTGTTCACAGTGGGACGCGCGTACGTGGCGAAGGCCGATGCCCAGTCGGCCGCCGACCTGGTCGCCGTCGGTGTGGGGCGCCTCCTGCGCACCGAGCTGGTGGCGATTGCCGGTGACGAGCCAGGTGCGGAGCGGGAGCGGTGGCGACGTCACTTGACAGTCCGAGCGGAGAATCTGGCTCGCGCAAACGGTGCCCGATTGGAACGTCTGGTCATCGTCGACGAGCGTTCATGGCCGCCAACGACGGTACGTATTCGCGTGAGCGTTGCCGGTCCCATGGCGACCGCGATTGCGGCTGCGGCCCAGGCACAGGTGCAGCCCGGGACCGGCGCGTTCACCGACGCCGATGCGGGATCCGGCGGTGGCGAGTATCCGGGGCCTTTCGTGACCCGCCAGGGCAAACCGATGTGCCTTGCAGTTGGCACGGCGTTTGATGCGTTGGCCGAGGCTGCGCGACGGGGAGGTGTGTCGCTCATCATCAACAGCGCATTCCGCTCCGACCGCGAACAGGCCGTGTTGTTCGCACGCCACCCCGATCCCAAGTGGGTGGCCCCGCCGGGGCACAGTCGCCATCGCTACGCCACGGAACTCGACATCGCCGGCACCGCCGGGGCGTGGACGTGGCTCGCCGACAATGCGCGGCGGTTCGGATTCGTCCAACGGTACTCGTGGGAGCCATGGCACTACGGGTTCATTGCCGGGTGCGGCGGTGCCGTCGACACCCGGGCTGGTGCCAGACCGGTAGCGCTGTCGGTCGACGCGCAGCTTCCGGCATGGGTGCCGCAGCGCTACCGCGACGCCGTCGTGCGATCGGCGCAGACGGGAGGAGTGCCGCCGGTCGTTCTGGCCTCGCTGCTCAAAGCGGAGTCCGACTTCAACCCACGCGCGGTGAGCAGCGCGGGGGCCCAGGGCATCGCGCAGTTCATGCCCGCCACGGCACGGGGAATGGGGCTGCGCGATCCGTTCGACGCCGACACGGCGATCATGGCCGCCGGTCGTCTGCTGGGCATGGAGCTTCGGGCATTCGGATCCATCCCGCTCGCACTCGCCGCCTACAACGCCGGCGGTGGCGCGGTGCGTCGGTTCGGCGGCATCCCACCGTATGCGGAGACGCAGGCGTACGTCGCGCGCATCATGGCCCTGGCTGGTGACCCCTCACTGGCCGTCGGCGGTGGTGCAGGGCGGGATGTAGTGCTCACCCGAATCGACGAACTGTTGGTGTGACGGCCAACTGATTGAAGGCCACCCGCTCGAACTGTCGGTCGAGCGGGCAGCGGGCTGGCCCACCGCCACGATCGCGGCTCAGCGCGAGCGGTAGATCTCGGTGTCCAGTCGGTGGGGATCGACCTCCAAAGATGCCCGGTCCCAGTGACCGAGATCCGCACCGAGGGCGTAGGTCTCGTTCAGGAACGTCAGCAGGGTCTGCGCCGGGTCTGCACTGGTCCGGACGTCGGCGTAGGGCAGGATCCACTCGCCCATGCTCTCGTCGAAGTGGCCCACGGTGACCGTGCCCTTCGCGTAGCCATCGGGCGCCGGGTAGCAGTAGGCGTAGAACGAACCCTCGTCAGAGCCGCCTGCCCAGAACCCGGCGCTCGCGTTCTCGCGGCTCTCGGCCTCCACCATCACCCAGGCCGGGCACGACGGCGGCGGGGTGCCATCCCAGGCCGGAGCCACCCGCCCTGAGTAGCGCACGCAGGAAAGGTCCATCGAGCCCCAAAAGAGATGCACCGGGCTGTCCTTGCCGGCGAAGCCGCCCCGCCACTGCTCGAAGACCGTGTTCATCGCCAGAAGCTGACGCCAATAGGTGGTCACCGCTTGCGCGTCATAGGACTTGTGCACGGTGTCCTGCGCGAAGGGCACCGCCGGCGCGACCTCGTTCGGGCTGGCCACGATCACGCAGTTGAGGTCCAGCGCCTCCAATGCCGACAGGGTGGCGGCGTAGAAGTCGGCCACCGTGCGCGGTTCCAGCGCGACCGATCGGGTACCGCCCTGAGCGCTGCGCAGGACCAACTGGTGGTCCACGAAGTCGAACTCGGCATCGAAACCACGATCACCGGAGTGCATCAGCCGGCTGCGCAGGCCGCGAGCACTCACTTCGTACGTGACGTTCCACCAGTGGTTGATCAGCGGCGTCGAGACCTCCTGGATCTTCCCGACGATCTGCAACCACATGTGGAGGGTCTCGCGAGTATCGGTCCAGCTGTCGACGGCCAGTTGCGGCCAGGTCTCATTCTGTGCCATATCGCCTCCATCGTCGTGCGCGTTGTGTCCCGCCGTCCCGAAGATACTCAACCAGAACTCGTCGGCATGACCGGCTGTTCGGCTCGGGCGTTCATCGACCCGCTTTGCCGCGCCAGCGCCCGGTTCGGCCACGCCATGGCGCCCGCCCCGCCCGGGCTCGCGCACGTTCTCGGCGACCCTCGCATCACTGGAGGGTGGAACTGTTGCTGCGGACAGGTCTGTCGCGGCCCCCGGCGGCCCGGCGATGTTCAGATCCGACAGGGTGGTCCTATACTCGGTCGAATGCCCCGCTCGCGCACACTCAGGGATCAGCTCGCCGGCCTTCCCGAAAGTCCCGGGGTGTACGTGTACCGCGACGTCGGCGACGACGTCCTCTACGTCGGCAAGGCGAAATCGGTCCGCAAGCGGGTGTTGTCGTACTTCCAGGCGCCACTCAGCCCGAACGATCCAAACTCGCTGCGACCGCGTCCCGGCGTGCATGTCAAGACGGCGGAGATGGTGGACCGAATCGAGCGGGTCGAGGTGTTCGTCACCGGCACCGAGACCGAGGCGCTGATCCTGGAAGCCAACCTCGTCAAGCGACACCGCCCGCCCTTCAACATTCGCCTGCGTGACGACAAGAGCTACCCGTACATCGCCATCAGCCTCGACGAGGCCTACCCGCGGGTGTACTTCACACGCGAGCGCCACCGCCGTGATCGCATGTACTTCGGGCCGTTCTCCAACGCGGCGAAGGTGCGTGAGACGCTGAACGCACTTGCACGAATCTTCCCGGCGCGCCCGTGCGAAGGCCCCGAGCCGGGGCGTCCGAGTGGCGTCCCGTGCCTGGATTACCACATCAAACGGTGCCTCGCGCCGTGCGTCGACTACATCAGCAAAGCCGACTACCGCGAACTCATCGACCAGATCATCGCGTTCCTGTCAGGCAAGTACCGGGGCCTTGAACGCGACCTGGAAACCGCGATGCAGACTGCCGCGCACGAGCAGCGTTTTGAGCAGGCGGCCATCGCGCGCAACCGCCTCGCGGCTGTGCGTCACCTGACCGAACGCCAGTGGGCCAAAGGCGAGTCACTTGGAACGATGGACGTCGTCGGGCTCGCCGTCGACGGTGACGCGGGCAACATCCAAGTCCTTCAGGTTCGCGACGGCGTCATGCAGGACCGTCAGTCATTCCACCTGGATCTCGGCGGCACCGACGAGCCCGAGGCGATCGTCGAGGAGTTCGCAATCGAGTACTACGCACTGGCGTTCACGATTCCGCCGCTGGTCGTGGTGCCCACGGGGGTCGCCGGAGGTGCGCTCGAAGAACTCTTGTCCGAGCGCCGGGGAAGTCGCGTCGAGGTGCGAAGCGCCGAGCGCGGCGACAAACGGCGCCTGCTCGACCTTGCCGAGCGCAACGCGCGCTTCGCACTCGACCAGGACCGCACCCGCCACGAGCTGATGGCCAAACGTCGTCGCGATTCGCTGGACGAGCTGCAGCACCACCTCGGACTGGATGCACCACCGGTGCGGATCGAGTGTTACGACATCTCCAACCTGGGCGCCACGCACACGGTTGCATCCATGGTGGTTTTTGAGGGCGCTGTTCCGGCCAAGGCCCACTACCGGAGTTTCGGCACCCGCATCGACGGTGGGCCGGACGACTTCGCGCGGATCGAAGAGGTCATCACCCGCCGCTTCCAGCGCCTTGCCGACGGCGACACCGACCCGTCCTTCTCACGGCGCCCGGGGCTGGTCGTCATCGACGGCGGCAAGGGACAGCTCGGCGCGGCGGTCGCAGGACTCGCCGCGGCCGGGGTCGACGTGCCGGTGATCTCGCTGGCCAAACGGTTCGAAGAGGTCTACATCCCGGGGCGATCGTCGCCGCTGCCGATCCCCGAGGGGTCATCCGCCATGCGGGTGCTGCAAGCGATCCGCAACGAGGCCCACCGCTTCGCCGTGAAAAACCACCGCGGTAAGCGCGGCCGCGCCATGACCGGCAGCGTGCTCGATGCGCTCCCTGGCATCGGCCAAGCACGACGCACCGCCATCCTGAAACACTTCGGAAGCCCTGAGCGGTTCTTGGAGGCTTCACCGGAGGAAATCGCAGCCGTCCCCGGTCTGCCGCGCAAGATCGCCCAAGACGTCTACGATCATCTCCACAAGACGGTCTCACCCGAGGGCGTCGGACTCTTGGCAGAGGAGGCTCCCACATCGAACTGACCGTCATCACCGGCATGAGTGGCGCCGGCAAGAGCCAGGCAATGAGCGCCTTCGAGGACGAGGGCTGGTTCTGCATCGACAACCTGCCACCACGCATGATCTCGTCGCTCGTCGAACTGAGCGGCTTGGAAGGTTCCCATCTGGACCGGGTTGCCGTCGCCTGTGATGTGCGCGGTGGCCGCTGGTTCGACGAACTCGCCCGGGAACTGGACGCCGTTCGGGAATCTGACCGCGTAAGTGCGCGCGTCATCTTCTTGGAGGCCTCCGACGAAGTGCTGCTGACACGCTTTCGCGAGACGCGTCGTCGCCACCCGCTCGCCGACGGTGGGGGCGTGATCGACGGCATCGGCCGCGAGCGCCGCCTGCTTGAAGCGGTGCGCGACTACGCCGACGTCGTCATCGACTCGAGTGGCATGAACATCTGGGACCTGCGGAAAGCGGTCAGCAAGGTCAGTGCGGACGTCCCGTCATCCAAGCTCGGCGTCTCGTTCATCTCATTTGGGTTCAAGCACGGCCTTCCGCGCGACGTGGACTGCGTCTTCGACGTCCGCTTCCTCGAGAATCCCTACTACACGGCGGGGCTCGCCGAACTGACCGGCAAGGACCAGCCGGTGATCGATTTCCTGAGTCACGTCGAGGGATGGGACGCCTTCCTCAAACTGCTGTTCGAGATGTTCGACTTCCTGCTGCCCGCGTACGAGGCGGAAGGCAAGCGGCATCTGGTGGTCGGTTTCGGGTGCACCGGCGGACGCCATCGCAGCGTGCGGCTGGCCGAGCTTATGGCCCAGCGCTACGGTGCCGATAGGTACCAGGTGTCAGTGGACCACCGAGATATTCATCGAGGAAATCGACCACAAAATCAGGAATCCGGGGCATGAAAGTGTCCCGCGATCGACCCCGTGTGGCCGCGTTGGGCGGTGGCAACGGGCTCTCCACCGTGCTGCGCTCCCTGAAGCACATGGATCTGGATCTGACTGCGATCGTGACGGTGGCCGACGACGGAGGATCCTCGGGGCGTCTGCGTCGCGAGCTCGGCGTTCTGCCGCCCGGCGACATCCGCAACTGCCTTGTGGCGCTTGCCGACGACGAATCCCTGCTCGGGCAGCTGTTCCAACATCGCTTCGCAGACGGTGACCTGGCCGGTCATCCGTTCGGAAATCTCTTTCTGGTTGCAATGGCGGAGGTGCTCGGCAGCTTCGACTTGGCGGTGCGCGAGTGCTCCAAGGTGCTCAAAATCAACGGCCGCGTCATGCCGTCCACGCTGTCGCAAGTGCGCCTTTGGGCGGAGCGCACCGACGGAACCGTGATCTGCGGCGAGACCCAGATCGGCTCGGGATCAGGTTCTTGCCGGCGCGTGTGGCTCGACCCTGAACCCCTCGCACACTCCCCGGCCGTGGATGCGCTCCTCGATGCCGACATCATCCTTCTCGGCCCGGGAAGCCTCTTCACGAGTGTCCTGCCGCACCTGGCGGTACCAGAAATTCGCGACGCGATGCACGAAACTCGCGCTCTGCGCGTGTATTTGGGCAACGTGATGACGCAGCACGGCGAGACTGAAGGCTTCGACGCTGCCGATCACGTCCGCGCAGTCCTTGCGGCAACTCAAGGAGCCCTGGATGTCGCCGTCTTGCATGATGGTGTGCTCGATGCTGCGGCGGTGCGTCGCTACGCGCTCCAGGAGCAGGTGCCCGTTCTCATCGACGAATCGTCCCTCGGCACGCTTCCAGTACGCATCGTTCGGCACAATCTTGCTGCACCTGGCGAAATTGTTCGCCATTCAACGGATGCGCTGGCCGCGGTGGTGGGCGAACTGTTCAAAAACTCGCAGCGGGACGACGTGAGGTTGCGACACTTGCAACCAACTCCACGATCTGCGTAGAGTTGCGATAGCACCTGATCAGAGGGGTGGTTCGCCACCGGTCACGGGCACAATCGACTGTCGGGGGAAGGGGGAAACTACCCCCGGCGTGTCGAATGTCACGGACACCTCATATCGAGGGGCTGCGCGGCCGCCTTGCTGTTGACGGTCTTTTCTCTCTCTCTTGGCCGCGCTGACCTTGCTCTTCTCTCCAAGGAGTCAACCCATGGGTCCACGCGCAAAGGCGATTACGCCACTCGCGCTTGTCATTGGCGTTCTCTCGTTCCTCTGGACCGAGTTCGCCCTCAACTTCACGTTCCACTGGGTCACCGTCGGTGACTTGGGCGGCGGTCTTGGACTTCCGCAGAACTTCCACCTCGTTCTTCCCACGGCGTTCATTTCGTGGGGTCTGTTCTTCGCCGCTGGTGGCGACAACGCCGCTTTCGGCAAGGTCCTCACGGCCTGCGTCATCGGTTCGATCGGCGCCCTCGTGGTTATGCCGCTCGCCTTTACGACTGCTCCTCTTCCGGACTTCTGGGGCATCGCCCTCTGGGTCGGCGTTGGCGCCTTCGTGCTTGTCATGATCCTCATCCTCGGCGACTGGTACTACGTTGCGGGTACGTTCCCCGCATTCGCATCCGTCTTCCTGTGGTGGATCGCAACCGGCCTTGACGGCTGGGCCGCCAATGGTGGTGGCGTCGGCAACCTGCTCAACGCAGCAACTGACGACACCGTTGTTGCCGGTACCGGCGCGTTCGGTGGTGTCCTCTCGACGCCGTGGCCGATGGTGTGGCTCAGCTCGATCGTCAGCCTCATCTGTGGCTGCATCCTGGGCATCCTGTCCGGTAAGCTTGCTGCCGCTCTCACCCCGAAGCCGGCTGCTGCAGCCGAGGCCGCCTAGGTCTTTCGCTTCAACTGAGGTTCGCGTTCGGGGGGCTTTCGAGCCCCCCGACGTCATTTCGGGGTCAGATCGTGACCTCGCCGCGAATACAGGTCACCGCATCGCCCGCGACCCACACGTCGCCATTGTCTGCGCTGATGTGGACGCGCCCCGCCCGGCCCAGCGCCGTTCCCTGGCTCGCCAGGTACTGAGCGGGCATGTGGCCGGCATCAATCAGCCACTGGGCAAGGATTGCGTTGAGACTGCCGGTGACGGGATCCTCGGCGACACCCAGACCCGGCGCGAACATGCGGACCTCGATGTCCGGATCTCCCGGTGCCGGCGATTGGTAGCGGCCGGCCACCGCAACGTGCAGATCGCCGATGGCGACGAGATCCGGCGCACACCCGAGCACGGTCTTGGCGTCGTCGACGACGATGGTGTGGAACACCGGTCCGTTGTCGAGCAGCTGATGGTCCACGATCGCTGCCGGGTCGATTCGGGCACCTGCGCAGGTGGCGGCAAGCTCCGTGGGCGTCATCGGCCGCATCTGGCGCGGTTTCGGGGCGGCAAAGGCGAGGCGCTCGCCGTGGCGAATCGTGACGTTGCCGAGACCGCACTCCTGCACGATCGTCGTCTCCTTGGGGACACCGCCCGCTTCAAGCCATGCGTGGCATGAACCGATCGTCGGGTGCCCGGCGAAATCCATCTCGCGGGCGGGGGTGAAGATACGCAGCCGGTAGTCGGCGTCCGGGTGTGTGGGGCTGCAGATGAACGTGGTCTCGGACAGGTTCGTCCAGTTGGCGAACCGTTGCATCTCATCGTCGGAGAGTCCGTCACCATCGATGACGACAGCAACGGGATTGCCTCGAAACGGCACGTTCGTGAACACGTCGACCTGCGAAAACCGGCGCATCGGCCATCCTCTCGTCGTTTCGGTGCGCAGGCTACCTCGCGGTGCGCCATGCGCCGAAACGCCGCCTCGCCACCGTCAATCCCAGAGCTGGGTGGAAATTGCAAATGAGATTTTTGACCGACGATCGCGGCCGTCGATCGTCGACCAGTGGCCGCAGCGCCCCGGGGCCGCCCCTGAAGGGCGTTGGTCGAACCGGTCCCGGCCGTCTCCGGTCAGTGCGCGGCGGCGACCTTGTCGGCATTCGACGAACGGTCGATCCACTGCAAGGCCATTGCCGACAGGATGAAGGCAATGTGGATCAGCGTCTGCCACATGAGGAGCTCACCGGCGT
>CALMXK010000041.1 GCA_937871165.1 uncultured Actinomycetes bacterium | reverse complement strand
AATGATACGGCGACCACCGAGATCTACACTAGATCGCTCGTCGGCAGCGTCAGATGTGTATAAGAGACAGGTCGGCTCGTCAAGGATGAGCAGCTTCGGCTGATGCACCATTCCGGCGGCGATGTTGAGCCGCCGCTGCATGCCACCCGAGTACTCCTGCGCCTTGTCATCAGCTCGGTCGGTGAGCCCCACCACCTCGAGCACGTCCGCCACGCGTTCATCGGACTGCTTGCCGCGCAGCCCGTACAACCGCGCAAAGAAGCGCAAGTTGTCGCGCCCACTCATGTCCGGGTAGATGGCGAGTTCCTGCGGCACGTAGCCGATGTTCATCCGACCCTGCGTCGTACCCAGTCGGATCTGCTCGCCGAGCACGTGCACCTGCCCGCCGTCGGGCGCGAGCAGCCCGCAGATCATAGAGATGGTGGTCGTCTTGCCGGCGCCGTTCGGACCGAGCAGGCCGAACGTCTCACCTTCGGCGATCGCGAATGAGACGTCCTCAACCGCGAGGAGTTCCCCGAATCGTTTTCGCAGATGTTGCACCTGCAGCATGTCCGCACCACCTCCGACCTTCCGGGATGCGATCGACGGCGTCGAACGACGCCACCATCCCGAGGATACCTGTCCCCAGTGCGGGCGCAGTGCCAATCGACACGTCGCGATGGGGGTCACCCGTCGTAAACTCGCGTGCAGTGAATTCCGCCCGAAAGGTGAACCGATGAACAGAACCTCTGCCCTGCTTTCCGCAATCGCCGAATCCGCGACCCTGGCGGTCGATGCCAAGGCGAAGGCGTTGAAGGCCAAGGGCGAGAACATCATCGGGTTCGGCGCAGGTGAGCCGGACTTCCCCACCCCGGGGCACATCGTGGAGGCTGCGGCACGCGCGTGTCGCGAGCCGAAGTACCACAAGTACAGCCCGGCGGCCGGTCTGCCGGAGCTGCGCGAGGCCATCGCGCAGAAGACCCGCACCGACTCGGGAATGGACTGCCAGGCGTCGCAGGTGCTCGTTACCAACGGCGGCAAGCACGCCGTGTTCACCGCCTTCGCCGCCCTGTGCGATCCGGGCGACGAGGTGATTCTGCCGGCGCCGTACTGGACCACCTACCCCGAGGCCATCACCTTGGCGGGCGGTGTGCCGGTGGTGTTGCAGACCGACGAGACCACCGGCTTCAAGGTCACGGTGGAGCAGCTTGACGCCGCCCTGACGCCGCGCACCAAGGTGCTGCTGTTCGTGAGCCCCGACAATCCCTCCGGCGCGATCTACTCACCGGCTGAGGTTGAGGCCATCGGTCGCTGGGCCGTGGAGAAGGGCGTGTGGGTGCTGACCGACGAGATCTACGAGCACCTGGTGTATGGCGACAACCGCTTCGTCAGCATGCCGGGCGTGGTGCCGGAGCTCGCCAACCAGTGCGTGATCGTCAACGGCGTCGCCAAGACCTACGCCATGACCGGCTGGCGGGTGGGCTGGATGGTCGGCCCGTCCGACGTCATGAAGGCCGCGATCAACTACCAGTCGCACAGCACGTCCAACGTGGCGAACGTGTCGCAGGTGGCGGCGCTCGAGGCACTCACCGGCGACCAGTCGTCCATCGCCATGATGCGCGAGGCGTTCACCCGCCGCGGCGCCACCATGCACCGGATGCTGAACGCGATCCCCGGCGTCAGCGCCATCGAGCCGCAGGGTGCGTTCTACTGCTACCCCAACGTCAGCGCGCTCGTCGGCAAGCCGATGGGTCCAAGCGGCACGGTGTCCGCAAGCTCACTGGAGCTGGCCGACACGATCCTGGGCGAGGCCGGCGTGGCCTTCGTTCCGGGAGAGGCGTTCGGCACGCCCGGCTACGCACGCTTCAGCTTCGCGATGTCCGACGCCGACATGGAAGAGGGCATCCGGCGCATCCACGAGTGGGTCGCCGCCACCAAGTAGTCCGCAGGGCGTCAGGTGGTGGGGTCGTGCCGGTACGCACGTCCCACCACCGCCACGCGCACGGCGTAGCGGGCATACCACTCGTTGCGTCCAAGCCGCTGCGCCTCACCGTGTTCGGCCACGGCCTTCCAGGCGAGCGCAGACTCCTCGTCGCACCAGTACGAGACGGTGATGCCGAAGCCGTCCTCGTCACGTGCCGACTCGACGCCCAGGTAGCCGGGTTGCGCGGCGGAGAGCTCCTGCATCCGCTGCGCCATTTCGTGGTAGCCGGCGTCGTCGTGCTCGGTCCGCCGGCTGGTGAAAATCACCGCGACATATGGCGGCTCGGGTGTGGCGGCGAGCACGTCAGTCGTCGAAGGGAAAGTCCGTCGGCATGGGACGAGCCTCGCCGCGCCGATACGTCAACAGCATCACACCGGTTGGCGCCTGCACCTGATCCACCAGATCGAAATCCAGGCGCGTGTCGTCGGGATACAGCCGTTTGCCGACGCCGAGCGTGACCGGGTAGACCGCCAGCCGAAGGTCGTCCACCAGGTCCGCTTGCAGCAGCCCGTGTACGAGCGTCGCGCTGCCCGCAACCAGGATCTCGGCATCGTCACGTTCACGAAGGGCGCCGACGGCCGTCGCCATGTCGCCGCGCAGCACTGTGGTGTTGGCCCACGTGGCGTCCGCGTCGGCCATCGTGTTGCTGACCACGAACTTGGCCATCGTGTTCATCTTGTCGCTGAACGGATCGCCGGAGCGCTGCGGCCACGCCGCCGCAAAGCCCTCGTAGGTGATGCGTCCGACGAGCAGCGCGCTTGCCGCCGCAAGTTCGCCGGCCTTGAATACCCCGAGCTCGTCGCACCAGTACGGCATCGTCCACGGACCATGCACGTAGCCGTTGTCGCCGCCGGGTCCTTCCATCACCCCGTCCAGCGACACGAATTGCGAAACCACAAGTCGTCCCATTGGCGCACCATAGCCAGGGCGGTCGCCCGACGTGCGAAATTGGCAGTGCCAAAGCAAGCAGCCGGATTTGTCGCCAAATGGCCAAAGCTTCACCGCACCGGGCTGGGATACAACTTCCGCATGACACCACCAGCCCCGATCTCCACACCATTCGACCAGCCGCTGTCTGGCGAGTCGCTGACCCCGTCGGACCGTTCCGCCGCGATGGCGCCGCAGGCGCGTACGCGCGGCAAGAAGCGCCGCGCCGCCACATGGCTCCCGGCGAGCCGTCGTACGCATCGTCGTACCTGCGTACCGGAAGCGGGCCCGTAACCGACAGTCCCTGCCCCGGCCGGATGGGATGGATCCGTCCGGGGCGAAGGGACCGCCCTTCCTGACTTCGCGTCGCGCTATCGGTCGGCTTCGGCGATCAGCTCCGCCACGACGGCGTCGAGCTTGCCGAGCCAGAGCTCACTGGTGAGCACACCGTGCTCGTCCACGAGCCCGTCGATCTTTGGGATCGCCACACCGGCGTCGATCACTCGGGCGCCTGCGATCTTGAGCGACTTGCGAAGCTCATCCTGCGCCCAGATGCCACCGAACTGTCCAGGGCCGGAGCCGACGACCGCCGCCGTCTTGCCCTTGATCGCACCGTTGCCGGCGGGCCGTGACAGCCAGTCGACGGCGTTCTTGATGACGGCCGGGATCGACGCGTTGTACTCGGGGGTGGAGCACAGGATTGCGTCGGCGTCGAGCACCGCTTGGCGAAGCGCAGCTGCTGCCGCGTTGACGTCGTCACCGTCGATGGCCGGGTCGTAGAAGGGGATGTCACGGAGCCCGTCAAAGATGACGAGCTCCGTGCCGGCCGGCATGCGGGACTGCAGCGCGGTGAGGATGCCGCTGTTGTACGACCCCTTGCGCAAGCTTCCTGACAGGCCGAGGATCCGCATCAGACGCGGTCCATCTCAAGCAGGATGGTGAGCTTGACGTCGTCGCTCAGGATGAATCCGCCGCCGGGCATCGGGGCGTTCCAACTCATGCCGAAGTCGGTGCGGTTGACGGTCGTGCTGACATCGAGGCCGAGCTTCTCGCCACCGAACGCGCCTTCGACCGGGCCAAGCAGCGTGCCGGTGAAGGTGACCGACTTGGTGACACCCTTGAGGGTCAGGTCGGCGTCGATGCTGACGTTGTCGCCGTCACGGCGGACGCTGGTGGAGCGAAGTGTGGCCTCGGGGAACCGCTCCTGATCAAAGAAGTCCGGCGACTGGATGTGGCCGGTCAGGTTGTCGTCCTTGGTCGTGATGCTCGCGACCTTCGCGGTACCTTCGATGACGACGTCGCCACCCGTGCCGGTCAGCGTGGCCGAAAAGTCGTCGATGACACCGCGGAAGGTGGCAACAAGGCTGTGGCGTACTGCGAAGTACAGCGCGGAGTGGGTTGGGTCGCTCTTCCAATTTCCGTCGATCGTGCTCATTCAATGCTCCTTGGGGGGTCGCTTTCGTATATGAAGGCAATGGTAGGGACCTGGGCTCGCCCGAATAGAGATAAATCCGACGGGTATATGGACTTTTCGAAATCGGGTGTCCCTGGGGAGCGGGTGAGGAAGTGCCTGGGCGGGCGATACTTGGCGATTTGTCCCTCTGGTGCCGGGCACCTCATACACAATTCATACCGTTCTCATACCTGGCAGCCGCCCCGCCAACGGCTCCCAGCACGCCTACAATCCACAGCGATGCACCTCGTCGCCGCCGCGCACCAGCCGGACCTCCTCCCATGCGCCTGACCGACGGGCACATCCAGCTGGCCCCCACCGACCTGGGGCCGCACCTGGAGTGCGCGCACGCGACCGCCTGCGCGCGTGCATTCGCGCTGGGCGCCGGACCCGGGCCAGCCGGGGGTGGCGACTACCAGGAGCTGATTCGTACCAAGGGCGATCTGCACGAGGCGCGGGTGCTCGCCCGGTTGCGCGAGGCGGGAATCGACATCGTCGAGATCCCGCGAACCGACGAACCCGAGCAGGCGCAGGAGCTGACCCTGCGGGCCATGCGCGCCGGAGCCCAGGCCATCGCGCAAGCCACCTTCGTGCGTGACGGTTGGTCCGGCCGGGCCGACATCCTGGAGCGCGTCGACACCCCCACCGCGCTCGGGGGCTGGGGCTACGAAGCGGTGGACGCCAAGCTGGCGCGAAACGAGGCGTTGCCGCACCACGTGTTGCAGCTCGGCGTCTACTCCGAATGGATCGCGCAGGTCCAGGGTGTGCCGCCACGCCACATGCATCTGGAGCTCGGCAGCGGTCGACGCGAAACCATCGTCGTGGCAGACGTGGCGGCATACGTGCGCCACGCGCGCGCCCGGTTGCGTGCCGCGGTCACCGACGCGCCACCCACCGAACCGGTTCGCTGCAGCCACTGCGCGGTGTGCGGCTTTCGCAAGCGGTGCGAGACCTGGTGGTTTGAGCACGACGACCTGAACCAGGTGGCGGGCCTGCGGCGCGATCAGGCCATTGCGCTCCGCCACGCAGGCGTCCCCACGCTGACCCAGCTCGCGCAGTCACCGGACGAACTCGTGGTGGCTGACCTGGCGCCGCGCGCCCTGGAGGACCTTCGCCACCAGGCGCAGCTGCAACTCCAGGCGCGGCGGGACAAGACGCTGCCGTTCGATCTGCGTCCGGCTGAGGAGCGCCGTGGTCTGGGTCGACTGCCGGCGCCCGACCCGGCCGACATCTTCCTGGACTTGGAGGGCGACCCGTTTTGGGATCCGGCGCGTGAGCTGTGGTTTTTGTTCGGCTACGTGATCCTGGAGGACGGGCAGTGGCGCTACGTCGACATCTGGGCACACACGCCGCAGGAGGAGGGCGAGGCCTTCGGCGCGCTGGTGGACGTGATGACCGCGCGGCGGGCGACGGCGCCCGACATGCACGTCTACCACTACAGCCCGGCCGAGCCGTCGGCGCTGCGGCGACTGGCAAGCCAGCCCTCATCGCGTGAATCCCAGATGGATCAGCTGCTTCGCCAGCAGGTCTTCGTCGACCTGTTCCATGTGGCGCGGCAAGCCCTGGTGGTGGGTGCGCCGAGCTACGGGCTGAAGACAGTGGAGCGCCTTGCCGGGTTCACGCGCGGCGGGGTGGACGTGAGTGGCGGCGACGAGGCGGTGCTCGCCTATGAGCGCTGGCGCGACGATGGCGACGGCGACCGGTTGGATCAGATCGCCCGCTACAACGAGCAGGACTGTCTGGCCACCTTGGCCCTGCGCGACTGGCTGCTTGAGATTCGCGACCCGCAGACTCCGTGGTGGACGGTGGCAGGCGACGAGGACGAGCCGGCGCCGGCGCCGAACGCGGTCGAGGCCGAGCGCGCGGCGCTGCGGGAGTCGCTGCTTCGCCGACGTCCCGCCAGTGAGGCGACTCGGCTTGCCGGTGAGCTGCTCGCCTACCACCGCCACGAGGCGCGGCCCGCGTGGTGGGCGCACTTCGCGCGACTTGAGATGGACGGCGACCAGCTGCTTGGCGACAGCGGGGCCATGGTCGGATTGGCGCCAACCGCGCGCGAGCCACAGCCGGTGGACCAGAGCCTTGAATACGAGCTCACCTACCCGGAGCAAAACCACGGGATCGGCATGCGCGGCGGGTTGGACCACGCGAGCGGCAAGGGCGTCGTCGTCACCCATGTGGATGACGACGCGCGTACGTTGCGCATCAAGCGCGGCAAGAACCGGGTCGACGAGCCGCTTCCTACGGCGCTTGTTCCACCAACGCCACTCGACACGAAGGCGCATCGCGCGGCGCTGACCCGGTTTGCCGAGTCGGTGCGTGACGGCGGGACGCGCTACCGGGCACTGCAGGACCTGTTGCTTCGCGAGCCGCCGCGCACCACCGCCCGCTCGCCCTGGCAGCGGGTCCAGACCGACGACGTGGATGAGCAGATCGCCATCGCGCTCGGGTTGCGGGAGAGCACGCTGGTGGTGCAGGGACCGCCAGGCACCGGCAAGACGTGGCTCGGCGGCCGGATGATCGTCGCGCTGATCGCGGCGGGTAAGCGAGTGGGTGTGTGCGCCACCAGCCACAAGGCGGTCAACAATCTGCTGGGCGAAGTGGTGCAAGCCGCCGACGAGTTGGGCGTGCGTTTTCGCGGGTGCCGCAAGTCGGATGGGCCGGAGACGGCGTTCGACGGGCGGCCGGATCTGATCGAGAACGTCTCCAACCTTGCGCTCTGCGAGGACCCGATGTGGCAGCTCGTGGCGGGCACGAGTTGGCTGATGGTGCGCGAGGCGCTCGACCAGGCGTTCGACGTGCTGGTGATCGACGAGGCCGGCCAGATGGCGCTGGCCGATGCGGTCGCCTCGGGCAGGTCGGCGCGCAGCCTGATCCTGCTCGGCGATCCGCTGCAGCTGCCGCACGTGTCGCAGGCCGTCCACGTTCCGGGTGTCGACGCGTCGGTGCTCGGCCATCTGCTGGGTGACGATGCGACCGTGCCACCTGAGCGTGGCCTGTTCCTGACGACCACCCGGCGAATGCATCCCGAGGTCTGCCGGTTCGTGTCGCAGGAGCTGTATGAGGGGAGGCTGCGCTCCCATCCCCATTGCGCTCGGCAGGGCGTGGACGGGCAGGCGGGTATCCGCTTCGTGCCGGTGGCGCATGAGGGTCGCAGTACCGCCTCACGTGAGGAGCGTGACGCGATCGCAACCGAGGTCACGCGCCTGATCGGCCTGCCGTTCACCGACTTCCGCGGCGAGACGCGGCCGATCACGACCGGCGACATCATGGTGGTGGCCCCCTACAACGCGCAGGTGCGGCTGCTTCGCGCCGGCCTGCCGGACGGTGTGCGCATCGGTACCGTCGACAAGTTTCAGGGGCAGGAGGCGCCGATCGTCTTCTTCTCGATGGCGACGTCGAGCGGCGACCAGATGCCACGCGACGCGAGCTTCCTGTTCAGCCGCAACCGGCTGAACGTGGCGATCAGCCGCGCCCGCTGCCTGGCCTACCTGGTCTGCTCACCGGCCCTGCTGGACGCCACCGTCCGCACCGTCGACGACATGCGCCTGATCTCCACCCTGTGTGCCCTGGTCGAGGAGGCCGAGTGAGGGTAGGTTGAGGTCCGCTCAAATCCCGAGAGGTGTCACCACGTTCCAAATGGCCGCTTCGCCGAGAGGCAGCAATTCGTCGTTGGGCACCCCGTTCGTCCACTATGCGCGGACGCAATCGTCAGGAAAGGTCTGACGTAAGAAAACCTCGATCTGCGCGGGCAGTCGGGTCGGGATTTGATCTGACGCACGAAGTCCAGCGAGGTGGTCGCCTCGCCGCCTAACGCCATAAGCACAGGATGCGCAGGATCACCATGGGCGGGGGCATCATGATGTCGTCGCGGTCGAGTCTAATCCCCAGATCAGCCACAGCTTTGCCGAAGCTCTCGGCGAATGTCTCGGTGGCAGTCGTTTCTGTTTCCGATGGCGGCACGCCACGCACGAGCCGCAGCGCATGGACGCGCTCGCCATCCATGTGCACCGCGTCAACTTGAGCCAAGACGTGGACTCGTCCTTGGAGGTCTTCAAGCGGTACCTGTAGACCCGACATAGGGAACCCGCCTGTCCAGCGGACTTCGCTGTCCGGCACTCCTGTGAAGTCGACTGCGATCTTCGCGTCCATCCGATCCGAACCGAGAACGGCCTTCAGGAACTTCGCGAGGTCTTTCGCGTCGTTGACCCCGTCCTTCACTCCAAGCTTTGGGGCCTGAACTATGAACTCGTCTGCCATGACCGCCGTTTGATGCAACGGGTGCAGCACGACGTCGGCAACAAAGTGGATGACCATGCCCACACCAAGATCGTCCGTGATCACGTCCTCAAGACCACCGTCGACCTCACCGACTGCCTCTGCGTCTCGTAGCCGGTCTACCAGGGACGAGGCGGCAGAGTGTTCAGTGCGGACTCGCCGAAGCTCCTCTTCGACCTTGCGTTCCTTGCTCCGGCGAGCGCTAACTTTCGCGCCGCGGACACCCAGTTCGCCACCGAACCCCGAGTCGCCTCCATCCGCCGTGCGGGTGAGAACTTCAGATACTGCGCCACCGTCAAGCGCAGCCAAGGCCGCTGAAACCGATGCCGTATCGATGGCGATGAAGCGCTTGAAGTGGTCCGACTTCGGAGGCGTGAAGCCCATTACTCCAGAGTACCGCACGCATCTCGCTACGTACTAACCCATTGAAGGTTCCAAGTTACCTAGTGGTCTCTTCGGGGTTTGTCAGATTGTTTGTGTAAGGGCGTGATGGTCATGGTTCGTGGCGGCGGCGATGCGCTCGCCGTAGTGCATCGTCAGTGTATTGAGGATTCGTTTCCATCCGCTGTCGGCGTCACGAACGGCAGTCACCCGCAGCCGGGGGAGGCGGTGTTTGCGACGAGTGCCGTGGGTTGTCCTTCGCAACGTCGCGGCCATACCGCTCGGATCGCCAGCACACACGTTGGTGGCATCGGTGGACCCGTACATCACCGCCGAGCTGGGCAGCGGCAATAACATCCAGGCATGTCGAGAAGATGGAGTCGCCCAGCCGCTTCGACCGGACGCAGGTTGTCTGCCGCTGGACTGATAGGAACGATCGTATTGCTCGGAGCGTGCGGTGGCGGTGCAACGGGCGACGCCGTGGGGAGGAACGATTCCGCGGAGTCGGCAACTGTCGGCACTCCATCCTCCTCCCAGACGGGTCCCACCGACAGTAAGAGCGGGGCAAAGGACGATGCCTCCCCTTCCGCGGAAGTGACCGCCGATGACATCGCCGTAGCGTTCACGCCGGCCGGTGGCTGGACCAAGATGCCACCGCCGGTGCTTGCAGCGTGCACCGAGCCGCTCGTCGCCGGCGCCGTTGACATGCGCGGGCTCTGGGAGGTGGCAAGCGTCCAGGCTGGCGGGGTCGACGCCCCTGATCACAGGGCGATCGGGGAGCGGCAACGAATCGAACAATGTGGTGACCGAGTAGTCATCACTGCGGGTGGGATCATTCACGACATGCGTGCCGATGGCACAGAGGAAGGGGCCGTCCACGATGTTGCGGGATCGGACAAGACCACGCCGATCACCGCCGTTGCATCGTTCGAAGACGCGGTCCACGTGTTGCGCCCCATTGGTACGCCGATCGAAGTCAAGCGGCGGATCGAAGGTGAGCAGCTCGTCTGGGAGTACGTGGGTTTCACCGCTCGACTCGATCGGGTCGATGTGCCGTAAGCGAATTGACTTTCTGGCGCAGGTGCTCGAAGCAGAGTCGCTGCACCGCAGATCTACGGACGAACCCTGACGACGGCTGCGAGGTGCGGCGGTACATTCCGTCGACTGGACCTCTGAGCAACGGTGGACATCAATGGACGATGCCGACTACGTCATCATCGGCGGCGGGACCGCAGGCTGCATCCTCGCCAACCGCTTGACCGCTTCCGGCAAGCACCGCGTGGTGCTGGTCGAAGCCGGCGGTGAGCCGCGCAGTCCGTTCATCCGTCTTCCCGCAGGGTTCGGCAACATGCTGCGCAACCCGCGCTACAACTGGGGCTACGAGTCGGAGCCCCATCCGGATACCGACGGCCGTCGGATCCCGATACCGAGCGGACGCGGGCTTGGGGGGTCCGGGCTGATCAACGGCATGGTCTGCGTGCGTGGCCAGCAGGCCGACTACGACGGATGGGCGGCAGACGGAGCAACCGGATGGGCCTTCTCTGATGTTGAGCCGTACTTCCGCACGGTCGAGGACTACGCACAAGGCGGCCCCGGGCGTGGGCGCGGCGGGCCGATGCACATCACCCAGGTGCGGGAGCGGTTCCCGGTGGCCGACGCGTTCTTGCGCGCAGCGGTGGAAGACGGCGGGCGCCTGGTGGAGGACTACAACACCGACCAAGCCGGCTTCGGGTACTACCAGGTGAACCAATACCGCGGTCGCCGGTGGAGCCCGTACGACGCCTTCCTGGCGCCGGCGCGCAAGCGACCGAACCTGACCGTGATGCGCGACACGCTCTGCCTGGGGCTCACGTTCGACGGAGATCGCTGCGTGGGTGCGACGGTCCACCACACAGGGTTGACACGTCCGCTGCGGGCGCGGCGCGAGGTGATCCTGACGGCCGGAGCGATCCGCTCACCGCAGCTGCTCGAGCTGTCGGGCATCGGACAGGCGGAGGTGCTGCACGCGCTGGGGGTGCCGATTCGCCAAGAAGCCCCGAACGTCGGCGAGAACTACCACGACCACTACGCGCTGCGCGTCAATTGGCGGCTGCGCGGGGTGCACAGCCTGAACGAATCGACGCGTGGCTGGCGCCTGGCTGCCGCGGCGGTTCAGTACCTGGTGAAGCGCACGGGCATCCTGACCCTCGGCCCGGCGCTGTGCCACGGATTCGTTTCCACCGATCCGGCGGTGGAGCGCCCGGACATGCAGTTCCTGTTCATGCATGCCAGCTACGAGAATGCGGCCAAGCGCGTGCTCGACAAGAAGCCGGGCATGACGATCGGGATCATCCAGCAGCGACCGCAGTCGGTCGGCTCAATCCATGCAGTATCCACCGACCCCGCTGTGGCGCCGGCCATCCAGCCGCGGTTCCTGAGCGCGTCGGACGACCGGGCCCGCGTGGTGGCCGCCATCCGTCTGGCACGGCGGCTGGTGACACAACCCGCGCTCGCGCCGATCATCGAGCGTGAGATGAACCCGGGACCGACGGCCGACGACGACGAAGGGCTGTTGCGGTGGGCGCGATCCACCGGGCAGACGCTCTACCACCCATGTGGCACCTGCCGGATGGGAAGCGACGAAGGCGCCGTGGTCGACCTGGCGCTGCGTGTGCGCGGCGTCGATGGGCTGCGCGTGGCCGACGCGTCGGTGATGCCGTCGATCACCTCCGGCAACATCCACCTGCCGGTCATGATGGTCGCTGAACGCGCCGCAGATCTGATCCTGGCCTGTCTCTTATACACATCTCCGAGCCCACGAGACTAAGGCG
>CALMXK010000040.1 GCA_937871165.1 uncultured Actinomycetes bacterium | reverse complement strand
AATGATACGGCGACCACCGAGATCTACACTAGATCGCTCGTCGGCAGCGTCAGATGTGTATAAGAGACAGTTGTAGGTGCCCGCTTTGACCGTCAGATCGTTCTGCGCATCGGCTTCGAACGCGACGGCTGTCGCACCATTGACCGAGAACGAGAAGTCCGTGGCCACCTTCGTGCCGCCGTACTTGATGTCCATCTGCTTCTTGACGATCAGGTGGCCCGGCTGGTCGTTGTTGGTGATCGTGCAGGTCGCGGTGCCGCCGTTGACCAGAACAATGTTGGAACATCCGTTGTAGGTGGTGGTGTACCCGGTCGCCGCCGTCTCGACCACGTTGTACGTTCCGGCCTTCACCGTCAAATCGTTTTGGGCATCCGATTCAAACGGGACCGCCGTCGCGCCGCTGACGGAGAATTTGAAGTCGGTGACCAGCTTGTTGCCGCCGTCATCGTTCGTCAGCACCTTCTTGACGATCAACGTCGCCGGCTTGTCGTCGTTGGTGATGGTGCAGGTTTGCGTACCACCTTTCGGAACGACAACGTTGGTGCAGTTGTCGTACGTGGTCGTGTACGCCGCGTTCGCAACTTCGACCACGCTGTAGGTGCCGGCGATAACGGTTTTGTCGTTCTGGCCGTCGGCCTCGAACGCCACTGGCGTTCCGCCGTTCACGCGGTACTGGAAGTTCGTGACGAGCGTGGTGCCACCGTCGTCGTTCGTCAAGACCTTCTTGACGATGAGCGTGCCGGGAAGATCGACCAGCGTGTTGGTGACTGTCAGCGTCCTGGTCGCGAGCGACACGATGGTGACCGGTGCCGAGTAGCTCGGTGAGGTCGGCGCCCACGCATATCCGGCCGGGGCGCTCGGCGGCACTTCGGTGACGGAACACGTGTAGCCGGATACCATGCCGATCGTCGTCGACGTTCCGGCGGCCACCGGTTCGGTGGCGGTGATGGTTTTGCTTCCTGTCTTGGTGCAGGTGTAGGTGAGGCTGAACGGACCGGTGTAGCCGGCCGGTCCACCCGCAAGAACCTTGGTCAACTTCAAGAAGCCGTCACGCGGGACCAGCAGACAGTCCGATGGACGTGAGTTCGGCTGCTGCGACGGGAAGGAGCAGGTGTTGATCAGCGTCGAGATCGTCCCGCCCGAGGTGATCGTGGTGAACGGGATCGTGCAGGTCGCCTTCGCATCGGTATTCGGTGCGTCCGCGCTGGCGGAGCCGAACGGATCCGGCGCGGTGGTGGTCATTGTGCAGACGTTCGTCGCCAGGGCGGTCTCGTCATTCGCGCCTGCGCACCGATCCCGTTCGTTGTCGTTGCACGTGTATTTCTTGACGCTCTGGATCGAACCGCTGTTCTTCCAGGTCACGCAAATCGCGATATTGGCAAAGCCGTCGCCGTCGGAGTCGAACAGGTAACAGGCATCGGCGGTGTTGCCACCGTTGAGCGATGCGATGTCCCAGTTGACCGTGAGGATCAGCGCCGTCGCGGTCGAGTCGGACGAGGTTGCCGTCAGGTCTTTTTGCCCTGGGGCGTCATCCTTTCCACCTTCGTCGATGTAGCTGCGAAGAACGTTCAGCTGCTTGGTGGCGGTGCGCACCGTGGCGGACGGCGCGGTGCGCGGGCTGACCGCGCGCCGAATGGTCCGGCACTTGACGCGCACGACCTGGCCACTTGCAAGACGCTTCTTGCACACCTTGGGTTTGACGACGCAGTTGACGCGCTTGCCCGCAGCCTTGCGCCGAGCTTGGGCTGCCGTGCAGACCTTCTTCTTGACCGCGTTGGTCGTCATCACCGCCGTTTGGTCCGGGGGTGTGGCCGCAGTACCGGTTGCGGGCAGTGCGGCGCCACACACAATGGCGAGCGCTACTGCAACGGCGGCGACGGGACGAAAACAGAGGCGTTTCATTTCGTGTTCCTGGTCTCAAATACAGGTGGCACAGCTGACGCAGATCATTCAGCCTGCAACAGGTGCCCGCTACTCCCCTTTGGGGGAGTCTTAACCGCCAGATTTGACTCGACCCAGGTACAGGTCAGAACGTACGTTTTCGAGGATGCGACAGATTCACACGGAGTTTCTGTCGCGCGCGTTTACACACCCATCATGAATCGGCTTCAGCCACCTGCATCACTTCGATTCGATTGCCGAACGGGTCGTCCACGTACCAACGACGGAACCCCTCAAGAGGTTGGTCGACGACGACCGAGGCGCCCAGATCGGCAAGTCGTGATTCCATGGCGTCCAGGTCGTCAACGAGCAAGGCGGGGTGTGCCTTGCGTGCGGGACGAAACTCGAGCTCTACTCCAAGGTGAATCTCGGTTCCCGGCCCTTGGAACCAACACCCGCCGCGGACCGCAAGGTGCGGGGGCTTCGCGACCTCCGCCAGCCCGAGGCCGTTCACGTAGAACCGGCGGGCGGCATCCTCCTCACCCTCCGGCATCGCGAGCTGCACGTGGTGGAGTCCGATGACACCCATTGATCGCTTCCTTCCGATGGTGATCAGCCAGACGCAGGCGGGTGGCGAACACCATCGGTTCAATCCATCCGTGCGGCGCCAGAGCCGGATGTCGGGTTCGAACCGACGACCTCCGCTTTACAAGAGCGATGCTCTACCAACTGAGCTAATCCGGCGGGACGCAAAGGGTAGCGCACCGCAAATGACGACGGGCAGACCAAAGGCCTGCCCGTCGCGAAAATCACATGACGCTCGCGCTCAGTGCAGGTCGATGACCTCACGGCCCTTCATGTGGGTCGTGACCTTGCGCTTGACGCGCTGCAGCGCGTTGTCGACCGTCTTGGGGGTGCATCCCTGAAGCTCGGCGATCTCTTCGTAGCTTCGCCCTTCCAGGTACATCGCGAGCACGGCACTCTCGAGTGGCGACAGTGAGCTGCCGAGGCAGTCGAGCAGGCTGCGGAGTTCTTCCGTGCTGATCGCCTGGGTGAGCGGGTCCGAGACCGGATCTCCCGCGAGTACTTCCGCAAGCGTCGCTTCCTGCTCGCCGGTTCCGGCGCGTGAATGACTGAACGACACGTAGGTGTTCAGCGGAGCGTGCTTGTTGCGGGCCGCCGTCTTGATGGCGGTGATGATCTGGCGGGTGACACAGAGCTCGGCGAACGAGCGGAACGAGGCCTCACGATCCACGCGGTAATCACGCACCGCTTTGAAGAGGCCGATCAGCCCCTCCTGGATCAGATCTTCAACCTCGCCACCGGCGAGGAAGTACGAACTGGCCTTCAGTCGGACAAAGCCGCGGTACCGCTCAATGATTTGGGTCATTGCTGCGGAATCGCCGGCCCTGGCACGATTCACAAGCGCGCGATCGCGAGTCTCGATGAATGCTCGAGCTTGAATCCGTTCACTTGTGAGGTGCCGCGAAGCGAGGGAGGCGCCCATTAGAAAGTTCCTTCTTTGCGGGATATTTCCGGCCCTGCAGTCAGATCTCAGGCTCTACTTCAGCTTCGACCTGTTCAGGTAGGGCGGATACTGGGCCCTACGGGGATCAAAGTCAACCCACTATTTCCGCTATTTGCGGACATTTACGAAAGCTCTACCTCAGATTGATGGTTGAGGCTTCTCGGTGGTTTCGAACAGCAGAAGTGCGGCGGAGACGGAGAGATTGAGGCTGTCGACGTGCCCGGCCATTGGAATGTGGACCAGGCGATCGCACATCGACTTGACGCGCGGGCGCAGGCCTTCACCTTCCGCGCCGATCACGATGATGCTGTCCGCACCCATTCCGGCTGCGCGGTAGTCGCCGCCGCCCGAGGATTCGGCGCCGTATGCCCAGCGCCCTTGGCCGCGTGCGTCGTGGAGGAAGCCAGCGACGTTGTCGACCTGGCAGACGAGGATGTGTTCCACGGCTCCGGCCGATGTCTTGCAGACCGCTCCGGTGACGTCGGGGCTCCCTCGTTTGGGAAGCGCGATTCCCGCAGCGCCGACGGCGTCGACGACGCGTGCGACCGCTCCGAGGTTGCGCGGGTCCTGGAGCTGGTCGAGGCAGATGATCGGACCCGGTGCCGCGAGGAGTTCGTCGACCGTGGCGTAGGGGTACGGATCGGCGAATGCGATCACGCCTTGGTGGTCACCGGTGCCGGCGGCTTTGCCGAGCTCTCCCCGCTCCACGATCTTCGGATGAAGCCGCGGCAGCCAGGGTTCCTTGGACGCTTCCTGCGTCGCCCAGATCGCATGCACCCGCCTGCGCTCCGCCCGCACGAGCTCCCGAACGGGATTGCGACCGTAGATGACTTCGCGCTCCATGCCATCAATCTTGACGTGAGGTCCAGACATCACGTTGGCGCAGTGGTCCCGCCGACCCGCGGCCGGGCTCCGGCCGCACATCGATGTCGCCGCGAACCGCGGCGGTTGCGCAAGACACCGCGGAGGAAACGTGCACCACCGCCGACCGCTCCCACCGCCCGGCGCTCCAACCGGACACCCACCCATCCCCACTCCAACCGCCCGAACCGACAAGGGCGTCGCGAGAAATTGCAAATGAGATTTTCGCGCTCCCGATCTACCTGCCGCCTGAGGTCACCCCAAAATCTCATTTGCAATTTTCGCCGTCCGGTCGTCCGTCGTCGCTTCATGGAGATCGCGCGCGGTGGTGATCTGTACGGTCATGGCTGTGACGGCCGCCGACAGCCTCCATGCATTCGCCGCGGGCTTCGGCCTGAGCTTCGGCCTCATCGTCGCCATCGGCGCCCAGAACGCCTACGTGCTGCGGCAGGGCCTTCGCCGCGAGCATGTCGCGACCGTCGTCGCCTTCTGTGCGGTCTCCGACGCGGCGCTCATCGTTGCCGGTGTCGGTGGGATGGGGGTGATCATCACGCGATTCGGTTGGATCGCCGAAGTCATCCGATGGGCCGGCGCCGCGTTTCTTGCCGCCTACGGGCTGCTCGCACTGCGACGGGCGATCCGGCCAAAGCGGCTCGCACCGGCGGATGAGAAGGGACCCTCACGTCGTATGGCGCTCGTCACGATCGCCGCGCTCACCTGGCTGAACCCGCACGTCTACCTCGACACCTTGCTGCTGCTCGGCTCGGTGGGCGCAACCTATGGCACGTCACGATGGATCTATGCGATCGGGGCGGCAGTCGCCAGCGTCACCTGGTTCTCGGCACTCGGCTACGGCGCCGGTCGACTCAGCCCCCTGTTCGCACGTCCCATGGCATGGAGGGTGCTCGACATGCTCATCGCGGCGGTGATGATGACCATCGCCGCCACCCTCGCCATCGGCTGATCCGGTTCAGTCCGTGTCGACCAGACGACCTCTGGCGCGCTCGGGCACCGGTCGCACACGCCCCTCGGCGTAGTCGAAGCACACCATGTTGTGACGACCTCTCGAGACCTCGCGGCCACTGGTCCGTTCGTGCATCACCCAAACCACTTCGAATCCTGCTCGCCCTATCTCGCCCACACCCATCGACACGACCATGACTTCGCCGGCCCGTGCCTCGCTGGCGTAGCGCACCGACTGGTCGGCCATGATGAGTCCGACACCGTCGACGTCGCCTTCCTCATAGTCGAGCGAGGCCAGCCACCGTACCCGCGCCTCAGACACCAACCCGAGCAACCGCGCATTGTCCAGGTGCTGGGCGTAGTTGATGTGCTCAGCGTAGAGCGCGAGCTCGGTCGAGAACGCAAAGCGTTCGGGAAGATCGACAGTGAGGCGAGCCACGTCAGCCGACCGGGACGGCCTGCGGCCCGTCAGCCGAATCACGGATCTCATACCCAAGCGCCCGCACCGCGTCGCGCAGGCGATCGGCCTCGGCGAAGTCTCGGGCGGCGCGTGCCGTCTCGCGGTCCTGCACCATTTGCGTCACCGCGGCAGGCACCGCGTCGTCGGAGTCGATGTTCGCGAGCGCAAACACGTCCAGCAGATCGAGCAGCACATGTTTGGCCTCGCGCAGCTGGTTGGCCGACGGACGCGACGAGCTATCGACAGCCTGGTTGATCGCACGGGCGACACCGTCGAGCGCAGCCCAAGCTTCCGGCGTGTTGAAGTCGTCGTCGAGCGCCGCGAGAAACCGCTGCTGACCATCGATGAGCGCGGCCGCAAGCTCCTGATCGGCACCCTCCCCAGGCGCGTCGATCGCCGCGCCGATGGTACGCAACGTGTTGCGAAGACGCTCCACACGCTTGGCGGCCTCCTCGAGACGATCGGGCGAGAACGGCAACTTGGACCGGTAGTGGCTCGTGAGGAAGTACGCGATGATCGTGTCGCGCGGCCACTCGTCGAGCACGTCGGTGAGTGACGCGATATTGCCGACGCTCTTGGCCATCTTCTCGCCCGAGAGCTCGAGCATCTCGTTGTGCATCCAGATCTTGGCGAACGGCCGCCCACGCGCACCCTCACTTTGGGCGATCTCGTTCTCATGGTGCGGGAACGTCAGGTCGAGTCCCCCACCGTGAATCTCGAACTCCATGCCGACCGTGGCCTCGGCCATCGCGGAGCACTCGATATGCCAGCCGGGACGACCCGGCCCCCACGGCGAATCCCACGAGGTGTCCTCGCCTTCCTTGTGCGCTTTCCAGAGCGCAAAGTCGTGCGGGCTCTCCTTGCCAGGGCCGGGCTCGTCGTCGCTTCGCAGATCGTCGAGCTTGCGTCCTGAGAGGCACCCGTAGGCGGGAAACGCGGCCACACGGAAGTAGACGCTGCCGTATGCCGGGTAGGCGAGTCCCTTGTTCTCGAGGTCCTCGATCAGCGCGATGATCTCCGGCAGGGTGTCGGTGACGCGCGGCTCGAACGTGGGTCGCCCGAGACCGAGACGATCGGTGTCGGCGATGTAGAGGTCGGCGTACTTGCGCGCCACCTCTTCGGACGGGAGCCCTTCGCGTGCGGCCGTGACGTAGATCTTGTCGTTGATGTCGGTGATGTTGCACACAAGTGTGGTGCGCAGTCCCCGCCGCTCCAGGTGGCGTTTCAACACGGAGAAGACCACGAACGGACGGGCGTTGCCGATGTGGATGCGCGAGTAGACAGTCGGACCGCACGCGTAGATGCGAACGTGGCCGCCGTCGTCGGGAACGAGGGGTTCCTTGCGTTTACTGAGTGTCGAGTACAGACGAATACCGGTATCGCTCACGGGACCTCCACCAATGCGACTGCCTGACATGCGATCCCCTCACCGCGCCCGGTGAAGCCCATGTGATCTGTGGTTGTGGCGTGCACGCTCACGGGTGCGCCGAGAAGCTCCGTGAGCGCCGACTGCATGGCGTCACGGTGCGGGGCAAGACGCGGCACCTCGCAGATCACCACCGCGTGGGCATTGTGAATCGTCGCTCCGATCGCCGCAAGTCGCTCCTTGACGACACCGAGCAGCCGGGCGCCGGAGGCGTCCTTCCATTCGGCGTCGCCAGGCGGAAAGAGCTGGCCAAGGTCCGGCCCACCGGTTGCCGACAGCAGCGCGTCACAGAGGGCGTGGGCAACGACGTCGCCGTCGGAGTGACCGACAAGCCCTTGGGGGTGCGGGATGTGCACCAGCCCGATCATCAGCGGCTTGCCCGGACCGAGTTGATGGGCATCGACGCCGATGCCGACGCGTGGGCTCATGCGAACGGCTCCTGACGTGGCTCGCGTCCACGAAATCGCGTGAGCGTCGAGTAGCCGGCACCACGCAGCGCCGCCACAGCCGTCGGGTAGTCGCGCCCCACGTCGTCAGGGCTGTGGGCATCGCTTGCGAGTGTCACGGGCACACCCGCACGTTGGAACGCGCCGAGCCACGACGGATCCGGGTAGAGCTCATTGACCGGCTTTCGAAGCCCTGCCGATGAGCATTCGATCGCGACACCCGTTTGTGCCACGGCCGCGACCACATCGTCGATGCGCGCAGCGTGCGACGAGGGCAACCGCTGGCCGAACACCTTGGGCAGGTCGGGATGCGCCATCACGTCGTACAGGCCCGATGATGCCGCGGCGACGAACTCCTCCAAGTACCGGTCCCAGACCTGCTCGGCACCCAGGCGATCCGCCGCCGGTGCGGCCGGGTCGTCGATGCCGTGTTCGCCAAGCCAGTGAACCGATCCGAGGACGATGTCGAACGGGTGCGCATCGAGCATGGCGGCGATGTCGGTTCGCCGATCAGGGAGCCAGTCCATCTCGATCCCGATCAGAATCGGAAGGCCGGACGTTTTGGCCTCGGTCAGGTCGGCCACGTACGCCGCAAGGTCCTCGGTCGCCTCGCCGCGCCAGAAGGGATCTGGATGCCAGTCGGCCGCCTCGGCGAATCGATGCACGTGTTCGGTGATGGCGATCTCGTCGATGGCGCGCGACCGAGCCCGTTCCACGTACCTCCCGATCCACCCGATCGAGCGGGCGCCGCCATGACTGTCCCATCGACGCGCGTCGCGATCGCGGGCCTCAACGCCGTCTGGTTGCAGATGCATGTGGTAGTCGGTGAGCACCCCCGCACGATACGTGCGTGGGCGCTCGAAAGCCTGCCAGGCGTCGAGTGACCGTCGGAGCTTGGGAAACCCGTCACCGCACCACTGGTGCAACGGCCCGGCCCGGCAATGGCGTCCCAAAATCTCATTTGCAATTTGCGAGGCGCAGCCAGCCGCTCTTGGAGTCGCGAGACGCTCACGCCGGCCTGGCAACCGAGTCCCAAAATTTCATTTGCAATTTTCACGCGGCCATTGAGCGCTTCGAATCCGGTGGGAACCCCGCAGTGGTGGCCACGGTGGAGCTTCAAAATCTCATTTGCAATTTTCATCGCCCGCCGTCAGGGCGCTGTGCGAATGGCAGGAGCCCAGAGAGTCGGGGATTTTCCACACAACACCACGTAGAAATGGCAGAATCCTCCAAACGAAGTTCCATGAACCGCGTTCAAGGGCGATCGTGACCTCCAGCCGTGACGTCGACATTCAGGTCAGCCACGAATTCGCCACCTCGGCGGAGGAGCTGTACACGGCCTTCACCGCCCCACTGATCCTCACGCGCTGGTTCGGCCCGCTTGGATGGAGCGTCCAACCCGACAGTGTCGTCGTCGAACCGCGCCCATATGGTCGCTACCGACTGACCCTCGTCAGCCACGACGACCCTGACCTCACCCACACCGTGCGTGCACGAGTGCTCGAACTCATCCCCGGCCGACGTGTCGCGATCGAGGAACGCACCGCCATGACTCAGATGCACCTGCACGTCGACATCACGCCCACCGGCGAGGACACCTGCCGGGTCGACCTCATCCAAGGCCCCTACGCCGGAGACTGCGAAGCCATGGCGGCGATCGGCTGGGAGAGCGCGTTCACCAAGCTCGACGTCATGTTTCGCAGCGGTTCGCCATCCACGACGATCGCCGGGCCTCCGCAACCGGTGCGCAACCGACTGTCCGAGGACCCGATCCCACCGCGTCGTGAGACGACGCTGTCTGCAAACCGGGCCACGACGATCCAGCGCTGACCGCACAGCTGCGACAGCGAGGCCACACTGCTCAGATCGTCGTGCGCCACCAGACTCGGCGGCTCACCCACCCATGCGAAGCAGCGATGCGGCGATCACTGCGTCGGCCGGCGTGGTGACCTTCAAGTTCGGGGTCCGGCTGTCGATCAGCAGGACCGTTGCGCCACGCGCCTCGACCATGGATGCATCATCAGTGGAACGATCGAGCTCGTCGTCGTCCGCATCGGCGAACGCAGATCGCAGCACGTCGGCGCGAAACGCTTGCGGCGTCTCGGCCCGCCACAGGCCCGCGCGGTCCACGGTATGCGCGATCGCACCGTGCTCGTCGGCGCGCTTCAACGTGTCGGCCACAGGCGACGCAGCCATCGCGCCGGCCACTTCGGCCAGCGCGTCGAAGACCGCGTCGAAGACCGCAGCCGTCACCAACGGACGGGCGGCATCGTGAACCGCCACGGCGGTGGCGTCGTCAGGCACGGCGGCGAGTGCCGCACGTACAGACCGCTGACGCGAGCTTCCGCCGGCAACGATCGTGACGCTGACGCGAAGTCCAATCGGAATCGCCTGACGAATCGCGTCCTCATGCCCCGCCGGGGCGGCGATCACCACGCCACGCACGCGCGCACACCGATCAATCGTCCGCAAGCTCCAGGCGAGCATCGGCGCGCCGCCGATCTCGACAAGGGCCTTCGGGATCCCGGCGCCCAGGCGTTCCCCGGATCCGGCTGCAACGACGATGACGTAGTCCACGCCGGAAGGATACGTTGCACGCATGGCGCTCTTCGTCGGAACATCGGGCTGGTCATACAAGGAGTGGCAACCTGCGATCTATCCGCCAGGGCTTGCCACCGCGGACTTCCTCCGCCACTACGCCACCATCTTCACCGCCTGCGAGATCAACGCCACGCATTACCGCGTGCCCACCCCGGACGCCGTCGCCCGATGGGCGGACGCCGTCCCCGATGACTTCCGCTTTGCGGTCAAGGCCCATCGGCGTCTGACCGACCGTCCCACCCTCGCATGGACGGCCGCCGACGTCGCCTTCTTTCGTCGGTTCCTTGATGCGCTCGCCCCCCTTGGAGACAAGCTCGGGCCGGTGCTCATCCAGCCGGCCGACGAGCAGGTGCGCGACGACGACGCGCTCGACACCATCCTCGACGCGCTCCCTGCCGGCCAGCCGGCCGTGTTCGAGCTTCGCCATCCAAGCTGGAATGACCCAGCGGTGACGGCACGCGTCGCGGATGCCGGCGCCTGCATCTGCGTGACCGAGACCGACGGGCACGCGCCATCGGACCTGCCCTCCGGTCCGCAGTTGTACGTGCGCCTTCGGGGCACCCGGTACGACTCGTCGGCACGCACCGCGTGGCGCGATCGCCTCGCACGTGAAGCCCGTCAACGCCCGGTGTACATGATCGCCCGACACGAGGGGTTGCCACCGGATGATCCTCACGCCGGAGTCGCGATGGCCCGATGGGTGTTGACGTCGACCGCGAACCAGTAGATTTCCTCGAAATCCCCACGGACACAAGGCTGTCCGTTCTTTGGAGGAACACAATGCGTACGCGTTTTTTCGCGCCCCTCGCTCTGCTGGCGGCGCTCGCACTTTTCGCCGCAGGTTGCGGTGGGTCGTCATCCGACACCACAACCCCGGCCAACGACCTGGGTTTGAAGACAGCCGGCGAACTGCTCGTCGGATCTGACATCCCCTACGCCCCGTTCGAATTCACCGATCCCGGCTCCACGGACGCCAAGGGCTTCGACGTGGACCTCGTCAACGCGGTGGCAAAAGAGATGGGTATCACGAAGGTGACCTTCCAGAAGGAATCCTTCGACACCATCTTCACGAACACCGCCGCCGGGCGCTTCGACATGGCCGCATCGTCGATCACGATCACCGACGAGCGCAAGAAGACGGTCGCGTTCTCCGACCCGTACTTCGAGGCCAACCAGTCCGTCATGGTCCGCACCGCCGATGCGGCTGCGGCTGGTGCGCTGTCGGGTCAGACCATCACCCCGCAGATGGCCCAAGTGGCACTCAAGGGCCGCACGATCGGCGTGCAGCGCGGGACCACCGGCGCGGATCTCGGCAAGTCGATTCCAGACGCCAAGGTCCAACAGTTCCAGAAGATCGACGATGCGTTCAACGCGCTCATCGCCCGGCGTGTCGACGTGGTCCTCAATGACTACGCGATTTCCGCCTATGCAACCGTCGCGAAGCCCGACCTCAAGGTCGTCGCGAAAGTGAGTCCCTCCGAGAGCTACGGATTCGCCTTCCCGACAACGAACACCGCGCTTGTCACGGCGTTCAATGCCGCACTGACGAAGGTCAAGGCAAGTGGCGAGTACGCGGAGATCTACAAGAAGTGGTTCAACGAGGAGCCTCCGGCCTCGGCCACCAAGTAACCGACCTGATCGAAGGAGGGCTCCGGCGTGGAACGACTGATCGACCTGTTCTTTTCGTGGGACGCGCTGGAGCCCTACCTGCCCTCGCTGGTGCGCGGGTTTTGGCTGACTGTTCAGATCACCTTCATCAGCTTCTTTTTCGCGATGATCGGCGGGATATTCCTGGCCGTCCTGCGCCAGCAGCGATCAGCGTCGCCGGAGCCGATCGTCCGCGCGGCGCCCGCCTTCGCCCGGTTCATCGCGGTGGTCTACATCGATCTGATGCGTGGCCTTCCCGCATTGCTTGTCGTGTTGATTTTGTATCTCAGCCTGCCGTTCAGCGGAATCCCGCTCCTTGAGGACGTCGGGAATGTGACGGTTGGCATCATCGGCCTGTCCCTCGTCTACGCGGCATACCTCGCGGAAATCTTGCGGGCGGGAATCGAGTCGGTTGAGCGGGGACAGGTGGAAGCTGCTCGAAGCCTCGGAATGACAAGCGGCGAGACGATGCGGAAGGTCGTCCTCCCTCAGGCGATCCGCCGGGTGATGCCGCCGTTGATGAACGAGTTCATCATCCTGAGCAAGGACACGTCGCTTCTCACAGTGATCTCGGTCACCGAGCTTGTCGGCGCCGCTCGCGACGCCCAATCGCAGACGTTCAACTCGACGTCGTTGATCGCCGCGGGTGTCGGCTACTTGATCTTCACGATCCCGCTCACTCGCCTCCTTGACCATTACATCGAACGTGAACGCCGCCAGCACGGCGCGGGAACGGTGGTGATCCCATGAGCCATGTCGTCGAGTCCGTGTACGCCTTGCGCGTCGAGGAGCTCCACAAAAGTTTCGGCGAGCATGAGGTGCTCTGCGGAATCGACTTGCAGGTCCACAAAGGCGAGGTCGTGTGTGTGATCGGCCCGTCCGGGTCCGGCAAGTCCACGTTGCTTCGCTGCATGAATTTGATCGAGGTTCCGACCAGCGGTCGCGTGTTCATCGGGGAGGACGAGCTGACCGCCCGGCGTGCCAAAACGAACCACCTGCGAAGCCGCGCCGGGATGGTGTTCCAGTCGTTCAACCTTTTTCCGCACTACTCGGTGCGCGACAACGTCGCGCTCGCCCCGATGAAGGTCAAAGGGATGAGCCGGGAGGAAGCACATGAGCGTGCCGACGAGTTGCTCGCCCGGGTCGGATTGAGCGCCCATGCGGACAAGCGCCCGCGGGCATTGTCGGGTGGACAGCAGCAGCGCGTCGCCATCGCCCGCGCGCTCGCCATGGACCCCGAGGTCATGTTGTTCGACGAGGCCACGAGCGCGCTCGACCCCGAGCTCGTGGTCGAAGTCCTCACGGTCATGCGCGAGCTGGCGGAGGGAGGGATGACGATGGTGGTGGTGACGCACGAGATCGGATTCGCGCGCGAGGTCGGTGACCGTCTGATCTTCATCGACGGCGGGCGCATCATCGAGTCCGGGGTTCCGGCCGAGGTGATCGCGAACCCTCGTGAGGAGCGGACCAAACAGTTTCTCGCACGCGTCCTTTGAGGATTTGTATCCATTTCGACGACTCATCCGTCGTATGGACGTACCCGCAATTCTTCGAAGGAGCTCTCCCATGAAACCGAACGTTGGAAGCACAGACAAGATGGTTCGCGCGCTGGTGGCGGTGGTCGCCGTGGTGCTCGCATTCGTCACCGGTCCGGGCTCGGCGCTTGGCATCATCCTGTTCGTCGTTGCCGCCATCGCGGCACTCACCGCACTTGTCGGCGTCTGCCCGCTCTACAAGGTGCTCGGCATGAACACCTGCCCGGTGGACAAGCGTTCCTGACGGGGCGATGAGCGCACGCACGCAGGGTCTCGATGCCGAGACATTCGAGACCCTGGTGCGCGAGCGCACACCGGAGCTGTACCGATTCGCGCTGTCGATCACGCGGCGGCCCGATGCGGCCGAGGACCTCGTCCAGGAGGCGTTTCTCCGTGCGTGGCGTCAGCGCGCAACGTTTCGCGGCGATGCGAACCCGGCGGGTTGGCTTCGGCGCATCGTTCACAACGCCGCCATCGATCGCCTTCGCCATGAGCGTCATGAACTGCCGGTCGCCGATGTCGAGGAGGACTGGGCCAATGACGCATTCACCGTCGACAGTCAGGCCGTTCTCGAGCAGGCGCAGGACCGCTATGAGCTTGAGGATGCACTCGTGCGTCTGCCATTCATCTATCGCGCCGCCGTGTTGCTGCATGACGTCGAGGACCTCACCACACGGGAGATCGCCGACGCGCTGCATATCGGTGAGCCGGCGGTCAAACAGCGACTTCGGCGCGGGCGCATGATGCTCGTTTCGGCACTCGCGGCATCCGCGGCCCGGCACGACGCACTGAAAGGGGTTCCCATGCGCTGCTGGGATGCACGACGACTCGTCTCCGATTATCTGAACGACACGCTCGGCGCCGCCGATCGAATGCTCCTCGAAGCCCACATCGAACGCTGCCCAACGTGTCCCCCGCTCTACACGTCGCTGGTCGGCGTACGCGAACAGCTGGGTGCGCTTCGCGACCCGGACAGCGTCGTCCCCCCGGACCTCGCCAAGCGGATCGCAGCCGCTCGTCCCGGCTGACTCAGCGCACGACGACGGTGGCGCGGCGGCGTGTGCGGCGCGCCTCGACGACGACGCCGAGAAGCAGTGCAACGTTTGAGAGCCACATCCACACCAGGAAGATCACGACGCCTGCAAGGCTTCCGTAGATCCGGGTGTAGCTTGAGGAGCGTTGGACGTAGAACGAGAACAGGAACGAAAGCGGTACCCAGATCGCGATCGCGGTGAGCCCACCAAACGACACCAAGCGCAGGCGCATTCTCGATGCGGACCCCGCCGCCGTGTCGAGCAACGACACCACGGCGGCCATGGCGAGCAGGATCACCGGCCACTTCGCAAGTTCCCAGACGGTGGTCACATCCCCGCCGAGTCCCACAAGCTTCGCCATCGACCGCGCAATCGGACCGGACAGCACCAGCATGAGCGCGATCCCGAAGAGCATGCAGAACATCAGGACGGTCACGATCAGTTGCCGCGCATCCTGTGCAATTCCCGATGCGTTGCTTTTTTGCCCACGGATCGCAGTCGACGCGCGCCCATAGGCGCCAACGTAGCCCGACGCCGACCAGACGCTGCCGAGCAGTCCAACCACCAAGAAGGTGACGCCGGAACCGGTGTCAGCGCGCTTAATCTGCGTGATGATGCTCGTGACGGTGTCGCGAGCCGGCCCGGGTGCGAAGTTCGTCATTTGATCGACGAGCACCCCCGCCCCGCCGACCAGGCCGAGCATCGCCACCACCACCACGAGGGCGGGGCCGATCGAGAGCATCCCGTAGTAGGTCAGCGCCGCCGCCCAGTCGAAGACGCGCACCGATGCCATCTCGGCCCAGAATCCTCGAGCCCATTTCCACGCGCGTTTCGCCTGGAGCGCAAGCGCCTGTCGATCTGTGTCTGCCATGGCGACACGATATCCATGCGATCGGCGTGTGACGGCGCGTCAGCGGGGCGTCTGGATTCGACCGCGCTCCCGTGACGGTATGAAACCGGTATGAATTGTGTATGAGGTGCCCGGCACCAGAGGGACAATTCGCGAAGTGACGCCTACGCGGCGCCGGTCAGGTCGTACATCGTCACGTTGCCCACCGTGGTCGCCGTGAAGGTGGAGCTCACCCATTCGGCGATCTGCGACGCCGCCTGACTGCCGCCCATCTGGTTGCCGAAACCGCCCCCGTCCCCACCGACGGACCAGCTCATCTGACCGCCCCCACCGATGAACCAGTGGATCTTGCCGGCCTGAACGAGTGCCTTGAACTCCGCAAGGGTCGGCGCCGGATCGCTGCCGTTGAACCCCCCGATCGGCATGACCGGCAGCTCGGTTGCAAGCTGGTATCCGGCCGCCTGGTTGGCGCCGACGGTTGCGGCCGCCCACGTGTACGCGTCGGCCTTGTCTCTCAGCGCCGCGACGACCTCATCGCTGGGACGGCTTCCCGAAAGCAGCCCACCCGCGCCGCCACCACCACCTGGGCCGCCGAACTGTCCGGCGGGTGGGGTGAGCTGTCCGGTCGGCATCCCACCAGGGGGAGCAAAGCGACCCTGCATGCCCGCGCCACGCGGTCCGCCCATCCCGCCCGGGCCGAAGCCGACGCTACGAGGACCGGCCGTGGGAATCGCTCCGGTATGGGGGACTGATGCCGTCTGCAGCGAGTACGCGGCGGGAGCCAGCAGCAGCGCGGCAAGCGCCGCCGTGCCCGCAATGACCGGCGTGCGATGCCATGAGTCTCCGGCAAGCAGCAGCCCTGCCGCCACGAGGCCGAGCATGACGACGCCCGACTGCAGCGCCGGATGCCAATCCGCGGCGTTGTCCAGAATCGATCGGGCGTACAACGCCGACCCGAAGACGGTGCCGGCCATCACGACGCGAGCGGCGATGGCACGACGTGCGTTCCACAGCTGGACCCCGGCCATCCCGACAAGCGCGGCGATCGCGGGAGCCAGCGCGACGGCGTAGTACTCGTGGATGATCCCCTTGCCGAAGCTGAAGACGATCTGGGTCACCACAAGCCAGCCGCCCCACACCATCGCGCCAGCCCGAATGCGGTCGGTGCGCGGGGCGCCGCGACGCATCACCATGAGGACGACGAACCCGACGAGTGCCGCCGGAATCAGCCACGCGATCTGTCCCGCCCAACTCGCGTCGAACATCCGGTGCCAGCTCGGTGTGCCCCACATGGCGCCGCCCGGTCCACCGCCGCCGACGCTGCCGGTCTCGTTGCCGGTCAACCGACCAAATCCGTTGTAGCCGAAGATCAGCTCCAGCACGCTGTTGTTCTGGGAGCCGCCGACATACGGGCGCATCGACGCCGGTGTCAGCTCGACGATGGCAACCCACCAGCCGGCCGACAGCACCATTGCGAGCCCGGCGGCAAGGACATGACGCACCCTGGCGGACAACACCACCGGGGCGGCAATCAGGTAGACGATCGCGAATCCGGGAACCACGACGAGTGCCTGCAGCATCTTGGTCAGAAACCCGAATCCGATCGCAGTACCGACTCCCACCATCCACCGCACACTGCCGGTCTCAAGTGCGCGCACCAGCGCATAGGCGGCGACGACCAGCAGCAGCACGAGCAGCGCGTCCGGGTTGTTGAAGCGAAACATCAGCGTTGCAACCGGAGTAAGCGCGAGCACGGCACCAGCAAGGAGTCCCGCAGGCGCCCCGAACCAGCGGCGCACCGTTGCGTACAGCACGCCGACCGAGGCGACGCCCATGAGTGCTTGGGGGATCAGGATGCTCCAACTCGACAGCCCGAAGATCCGAACCGACAGCGCCATGGCCCACAGCGACAATGGAGGCTTGTCGACCGTGATGGAGTTGGCGGCGTCGGACGCGCCGAAGAACAGCGCCTTCCAGCTCTGCGAGCCAGCTTGAGCGGCCGCGGAGTAGAAGTCGTTGGCCCACCCGCTCGCGCCAAGACCCCACATGTACAGAATCGCCGTTGCCACAAGCAGTCCCCAAAACGCGGGACGAATCCAGGTGGCGTCGGCGGTGCGCTCCTCGGGGAGATCGACGTCGGCATGGGCGACGTGGGCCTCGGCCTGGCCGACGAGCGGTGGAAGGGTGTGACGGTCGGTGGTCATCGAGCAACCTCGGTCGACGGATGGACGCGCGCCGAGCGAAACACCCAGACGCGAAAGAGCACGAACTTGACGAGTGTGGCCGCGATGTTTGCGACCGTGAGGACCGCGACTTCGATCGCGTGTCCCGCATCGGGCGCGAAGGCCCCGAGCGCCCAAAGCGACCCGCTGGTGAACACGAGCGCGAGTGCGAGCACCACGTAGCCCTGCAGCTGGTGGCGTACCGCGCCGGCGCCACGCACCCCGAACGTGAAACGACGGTTGAGTGCGGTGTTCACAAATGTGGCGGCGACCAGGCTGAGGGCGTTGGACCACTGCGCACCGACGGCGCCGCGCAACGACAGATACATCGCCGCGAACATGACCGTCGTGAGAACGCCGATCAACCCGAAGCGCACGAGCTGGCGTCCCATGCCGACGTCGCTTCGCGTCGTCTCCGCAACGGCCTTGCTCGGGGAAATCTCACGAAGCGGCAGTGTGCCGGTTGCCAGGCTGCGGCCCACGCGAGCGATGCCGCGCAGGTCGGCGAGCGCGGTGGAGACGATGTCCACACGCGAGTCGGGATCATCCACCCAGTCCACCGGAACCTCGTGGATGCGAAGGCCGGCACGCTCGGCCACGACCAGCAGCTCCGTATCGAAAAACCACTCCTCGTCAACGACAAGTGGCAGAAGCTCACGCGCCCGGTCGGCGCGAATGGCTTTGAACCCGCATTGCGCGTCGGAGAAACGCGTGCGAAGGGTGGTGCGCAACACCATGTTGTAGCCGCGCGAGATCACCTCGCGCTTGGGTCCGCGCACGACACGGCTGCCACGTGCCAGGCGAGAGCCGATTGCAAGGTCGCTGTGGCCGGAAAGGAGCGGTGCGACAAGTGGCAAGAGCGCGTCAAGATCGGTCGAGAGGTCGACATCCATGTACGCGAGCACCCTGGCGTCGCTGTGCGACCATGCGGCGCGCAACGCCCGTCCACGCCCCTTCTGCGTCAGGTGCAGGAACGTGACGTCATCGAGTTCGGATGCGAGCTCGGCGGCGATGGTCCCGGTGGCGTCGGTGCTTGCGTTGTCGGCGATCGTGATGCGGACAGACAAGGGAAAACCGGCGTGCACATAGTCGTGCAGGCGACGAATGCTTGCCTCGATGATCTGCTGCTCGTTGTAGACCGGGACGACGATCTCGACATCGACGACGGGCGGCGAGACGGGGCGGACCGCGTCGATGGGCATGGCGGCGGCGTTGCTCATGCCGTGCACAATCGACGCTCAACCTGTGACGGTCCTGTGAGTGCGCTCCAAACATTCTGGGAGTTGGGACCGCCCGGTTGTCCCACTGTGTGGGCGTCACGGCGTGTGGTGGGCGGGCGACCCGCCGTGCGATGTCCGGGCCGGCGCGAGCAGGCCCGCCGGCCGATCAGGCCGTGGCGTCGCCGCGCTCGCCGATTGGGCGTTCGAAGATCACACGATCCTCACCCGGACCGAGGTAGCCGTCCTGATGTCGCCCCGAGAAACCGAGCGCCTCGTGGAAGCGGATCGACGCGGTGCGTGTGGGGGCGGCAAGCGCCCTGACCCGAGTACAGCCGAGCCCGGCCATGCGTTCGAAGAACGTGGTGTAGAGGCGCGACCCCACGCCCTGTCCGCGCCATGTCGGATCGACCATGTGGAAGTGGATGTAGGCGAGGTCGGGCTCCGGCTGGCTGCGAAGTCCAAGCAGCACGCCGACCATGACGCCATCCTCCGTGCCGATCCAGACCCCCGAGCCGCCGAGCTGGTCGAAGAACAGCCGGTGCATCGTGAGCCCGACCGGGTGTCCAAACCACTCGTCGGCCACCCGACGGGCATCGTCGAAATCGCCGGCCCGAAGCGCCCGGGTCACCAGCGCCCCGCCGCGGTCCACCCCGCTACTCACCTGCGGAGGACGAGGAGTCCTGCGCCGCCTTCGTGAAGATCATCTTTCCCGACGACGACTGCAGCACGCTGGTCACCTCGACCTGCACCTCGCGACCGACGAGTCCCTTGCCGCCCTCCACCACGATCATGGTGCCGTCGCCCAGGTAGCCGATGCCCTGGTCGTACTCACGGCCCTCACGGATGATCTTGACCGTGATCGCCTCGCCGGGCAGCACGGCCGGCTTCAACGCGTTTGCGAGGTCGTTCATGTTGAGCACCTCGACACCCTGGATCTGCGCGACCTTGTTCAGGTTGAAGTCGGTCGTGATCACGGCGGCGCCGAGTTCATTCGACAGGCGCACGAGCTTGGCGTCGACACCGTCGAGGTCCGGGTAGTCGCCCTCATGCACAACGAACCCGCCGTTGGCGCTTTCCTTCAGCTCTTCGACAAGCTCGAGGCCGCGGCGGCCGCGGGCGCGCTTCAGCGGGTCGTTGGAGTCGGCGACGCGCTGCAACTCGTCCAGCACGAACTTCGGCACGACCAGCTGCCCGGACAGGAACTTGGTTTTCACCACGTCGACCAGTCGACCATCGATGATTGCGCTCGTGTCGATCAGCCGCGGCGGAACCGGCGGCAGCTGCTGGCGCGGACGAATTCCGACCACCCGCAGAATGTCGACGTGCTTGCGCGCGCCGATGCGACTGAAGATGTAGGCGACGACGAGCGCCACGATCACCGCGGCGTATGGGCCGATGATCGGAAGCCGCGCCACGAGCAGCCCTGCCAGCACGGCGACGATGAGTCCGACGACCAGGCTCAGTGCGGCAACGATCAGCTCGGCTGCAGGGCGCCGATCGGCGGCCCGGTCGAGGGCCTTCATCCGTTCGGCGAGCCAGCGTCCGATCAGCCCACCGATCAGGTAGCCGATGCCCATGGCAACGACGACGACCCCGACCCAGGCGCTGTAGCGCGCCACGCCGCTCCACTCCTTCGGGAAGAAGGTCACGCCCCCTTGCCACCCGCCGAGCCCGAACAGGACCGCGAGCACGATGCGAGTTGCGACTACCATGCGAGGCGTCGACGGCGTGTGGGGATGTGTTGGTGCAAGGTCGGCATCGATGGAGTGGACGGCATCGACGCGGGTGGCGCGCCGATGCGTGTCCGATTAGGTTACTCCCGTCGAGTCCGAATTCCTGTCGCGACAGGCAGAACCCGCGTCTTAGTCGACGAGGGCCTCAGTACGGTTTGGCTTGCCGATGCGTCCCTGGGCGATCTCGTCGAGCAGGTTCTCAAGGAACTCGCTCGCCTCGTCCTCACCCATGTCGCGGGCGTACATCAACTCGCTGGCGAGAATCTTCTTGGCACGGCCGAACATCTGCTTCTCACCGGTCGACAAGCCCTTGTCGAGCTCGCGAATGGAGAGATTGCGGACGACCTCGGCCAGCTCGAACACGTCGCCGGTCTTGATCTTGTCGCGGTTGTGCTTGAACCGACGATTCCAGTTCTTGGGCATCTGTGAGCCGTCGTCCTGGAGGACTGCGATGACCTCGATCACCGTCTCCTCGCCGATCACTCGACGAAGCCCGGCGCGGTCGGCGCTGTCGGTGGGCACTTCAACAGTCATCTCGTTGTAGAGAATCTGAATCGTGAGATACTCGCGCTGCTGCCCGAGAACCTCTTTCTTCTCCTTACGGATGATCTTGCCGGCACCGTGATGCGGATAGACGACCTTGTCTCCGACTTTATACGCGGGCAATCCAACCCCCCTGGGTGTGGCTCAACGTTTTGGGCGCCGTTTTTGGCGCCGCTTGGTCCGGCCGATGCTCCCTTCGACCGTCCCAGATTCCACATTGAGTGTGCCACAGTTTCCTAACATTTTCCAGCACACGCGGGCATTTGGCGCATCATGCGGGTCAAGCCGTGTGCAAGACGTTGGAACGGAAACGAACCACGCAAAGAACGGCTGTATGTGGTCTGATGTCGCAACTACACCGACTGCACGCGCGAGGAGTCCCCCATGAATCGCACGCGTAGGACCATCGCAGGCATCATCGCAGCCTGCACCATCGCCCCGACCGTGGCGTTCGCCATGACCGGTGGCGAGCCGGACGGCAATCGACACCCGAACGTCGGGATGATCGCCTTCTACCAGGACGGCACCCGGTACCGCTGCTCAGCCACGCTCGTCTCACCCACCGTGGTGTTGACGGCTGCGCACTGCACCCTCGGAACCGCCGGCAAGACCATCGTCACGTTCGAAACGTTCATCGCCGCTGTGCCCCCCTCGGGCATTCCCGTCGCAGCCATACCGGCCGCCGGGTTCACCGCCGCGGACGTCACCGACAAGCGGTTTGTCACTGGCACGGCGCACACGCACCCCCAGTACAGCGACTTCACCGACATGAACAACTGGAACGACGTCGGCGTCGTGGTGCTTGACGCACCCCTCACCACAATCGCTCCCGCGAAGATCGCGCCCTCCGGCTACCTGAATCAGTTTGCACAGCCGAAGCTCAACAGCACGCTGTTCACGATCGTCGGCTACGGCACCGAGGTCCGCAAGCCCGATTCGGGTCCGCAGAAGCCGACCCCGCAGAGTTACCCGCTGATCCGTCGCTTCGCTGACGCGCCCGGACAGAAGCTCACCCCGCAGATCCTGCAGGTGAACGGCAACCCGAACGACATCCGCGGCACCGGTGGCTCGTGCTTCGGTGACTCCGGCGGACCGACCTTCAAGAACAACAAGGTCGTCACCGTGACCTCCTACGGATACACGTTGAACTGCCGGTACCTCGACGGGCTCCAGCGCGTCGACATCCCGGTCGTGCAGAGCTGGCTCGCAGGCTTCGGGGTTCGTCCCTGACCTGAATTTCCGTGTGGGTGGTGCGTGAGCGCCACCCACATGGGTGTTCTGCTGCAGCGCTGCGGGCCGGTCAGCTGCGAAAGGCGCTCTCGATGGCGTCCTCGATGCCCGTGACCTTGGTCGCACCGGCGGGCGCGTCCACGTCGCTGTTCGGAATCACGCCGTGGCGCATTCCTCGGGCAAGGCCCGCGGCCAGGCGACGTTCCTCGCCGCTCACCGGTCGCACGACGCCGGTGAGCCCGAGCTCGCCGAACGCGTAGACCGACGCCCCGAGTGGGCGCCCACGAAATGCGCTGGTGATCGCCAGGGCGACGGCAAGGTCGGCAGCGGGCTCTCCAGCCTTGGCGCCCCCGGCGACGCTCACGAACACGTCCTGGTCGCCCAGGCGCAGACCGGCGTGGCGCGACAGGATCGCAATGACCTGCGCCAGGCGCGTGCGGTCGACGCCCACTGCGACCCGCCGTGGCGGCACAACCTCGGTGTAGCCGACAAGTGCCTGAACCTCCACCAGCACCGATCGCGAACCCTCGAGCACCGGCAGCACGCATGAGCCGACGCGCTCGCCGGCTTCGGCGAGCCAGACCGACGTCGGATCTTCGACGCACGCCAGTCCGTCGGCGCGCATCTCAAGCACCCCGACCTCGTTGGTCGCACCGAAGCGGTTCTTGGTGGCGCGAAGCATGCGATGGGCGCGCCCTTCCTCGCCGTCGAAGGTGACGACACAGTCGACGAGGTGCTCGAGTTGGCGGGGACCTGCGAGTGCGCCGTCTTTGGTCACCTGTCCGACGACGATCACCGTGACGCCGCTCGTCTTGGCGGCCTGCATCAGCGCTGCGGCCGCCTGGCGCACCTGGCTGACCGTGCCGGGCGTGCCGTCGATCAGGTCCGACATCAGCGTCTGGACCGAGTCGATGGCCACGATTGAGTGGTCGGCTGCCTGGATCAATGCGACGACGCGCTCCAGGTTGGTCTCGGCCACCACTTCCACATCGCCGCATTCGACGGTCAGCCGGGCGGCGCGCCCCTGGACCTGTTTGGGCGATTCCTCGCCGGTCACGAGCAGGGCGCGGGCGTTCACGCTGATATGGCCGAGCACCTGCATCACGAGTGTGCTCTTGCCGATGCCCGGCTCGCCGCCGAGCAGCACAAGCGATCCGGGCACCAGCCCACCGCCGAGCACGCGGTCAAGTTCACTGACCCCGGTCGAAAATCGCGGCTCCTCGCCACCGGGGACTTCGCGCAGACGTACCGGCACCTGCGCTGCCGTGCCGCGAGCGCCGCCGCGTGCGCCGCTTGAGACGACCTCTTCGACCAGTGTTCCCCACTCGCCGCATCCGGGGCACTTGCCGAGCCATTTCATGGCCTGCTGCCCGCAGGCGGAGCAGTGGTAGGCGGTGCGTGTACGAGGTCCAGGAGGCATCGGTCGATTGTCGCAGACCGGGTGTGACGTCACTGTGTCGCGACAGCATCGGGTGTGTGTCGGATCACCCGCGTGCTCCTCGCGTGGCTGCTACTTGTGCCCGCGAACCGCCAGGTACGCCATCCGCAGATTGAGCGATGCGAACCGCACGAGTTGGATGAGCACGTTTCGACGGCGACGCAGGGTCTTTGGTGTCGGAAGCGGTGCGTGCAGGATCGACGGATCGATCTCGAGGTGGGTGGTTGGTTCGTCCATGGCGACTACTCCGGGATCATCCACCAAAGCGGCTTCGCCTTGGCCTTGTAGAGGAACATCTTGTGCAGCAGGGCCTTGGTCCAGTGGCCCGCGAGCCCCATTTCGCCGCGTGTGTGCCTGAGGCTGCGACCTGTGCGGTAGGTCTCATAGTCGGGGACCACGGGGAACATGGTCATGCCGGCTGCGCTTCCGCTGAACAGTCCGGTGCCGGCCGATGCGATGCATCCGGCACCCATCGTGGCCATCGACGCCTCATGCGTGTGGGCCTTGTCGCCTTTGGTGATGCGCTCGGCGATCGTTCGGGCCACGGTGCGCGCCATGATCCCCGACGGCATGCCCGTGCGCGGCGGCGCCGGTGCGATGACGGTTCCGTTCGGACTCTTGCGCGGCTTTGAGATTGCGTGCGGTGGAGCGAACGCGATGCCCGCCGCGAAGACGTTGGGGTACGCCTGGGACTCGTAGGTCTTGGGCCAGTCGGACGCACGCCACTGCGCGTAGTCCTTGGCGGTGTAGTCGGCATCCACACGCATGAATCCGTTC
>CALMXK010000039.1 GCA_937871165.1 uncultured Actinomycetes bacterium | reverse complement strand
TAGAGGCCGAACGCGACACGCTCAATCGACGGCTCGTCGTTCAGGTCGCCGGCAAGGGGCATCTCGCGCGGGTGGATCGTCCGCTGCGTCGGCTCCGCCGGATACCGTTGGCGGAGGGCGTCGGCGATCAGGCGACCGTCGGTGCTGACGGCACCTGCCGTGAGCACAACGGCTGATCCTGCTTCGACGGCGAGCATGCCGCCAAACGCCAGAGTTAGTGCCCGCACCGACGATGCGATGGTGTCGTGACGCCACGCGACGAACGTGAGCGCCACCCCGACGCATGTCAGCACCACGCTGACCACGGTTCCGCCAAGGACGAACGCGATCATCCTGCGCCAGTCGAGCGGGTTGCGCCGCTGCTCGGCGATGACAAACCCGCCGGACAGGGGGGAGAAGCGCGACCAGGTCACATCTGTGCCGCCCGCGCGACGGCGAATCACCGCCGGGCCGACGGCAATCATTTCCCAGGGAACGCCCACGGCGCGAGCGGCGGTCAGATGCCCGGCTTCGTGCAGTGCGATGTGCGTGATCTTTGCGAGGACGACTCCAACCGCAGCGGGGAGCAGCAGTGTTGCCCACTGACGCCACCCACCGGCGGACAGATCGTAGAGGGGCGCGGCGACCACGATGGCGCCGCCTACGAGCTGGGAAAGGTCGGCGAACGCAGGGTGGATCTCCGGGTTATGGAGCCGGTGACTGCCGTCCATTGCCGACGCCAGCAGCACCACAAGTACAGCGGCCAACGCGACGAGACCCGCGATGTGGACGAGGGATGGCGTCGATGCCGGGGCGTGGAGTGTCGCCAACGGGGCGACCACTGTGACGGCGGCAAACACGGTTGCGAGGAGCGCAGCAGCGGCACGGTGCCCGCGCTGCGGCTCGGCATGCTGGGAGGGCATACCGGCCTATCGGCGCGTTCCCTCAATAGCTTGAGAAAACGTGAACACAAAGATTGTCGAACCGGCTGGAGGTTCGTGCATCACGGCGAGGCGCGGCACGCTCCCCAAAGCAGCGGCACGCAACTAGTCTGTGTTCATGAGCACGGTTCCACGGAATATCCCTGAGGGCTGGCCCCTCGGTGAGGAGCTGAACGGCCCGGCGGTGGCCGTCCGCGACGCCTTCACCGGTGAAGCGATCGCGCAGGTGCGCCAGGCGACGCTCGACGATGTGACCAACGCGGTGGAGGCCGCTCGCACCTATCTGCCGCCACCCCGCGCCGCGCTGCGCGCCGCGGTCCTCGATCACGCCGCCATGCTCGTTCGCGACCGGATCGACGACTTCGCGCAGGTCATTGCGATGGAGGCCGGCAAGCCGCTGTCGCAGGCGCGTGGCGAGGTGACGCGCTGTATCGACACGCTCATTCACAGCGCGGTCGAGGCGCGAACGCTCATCGGTGAGATGCGCCCCATCGACACCACGGTCGCCGGCGCCAACAAGCTCGCGTTCGTCGTCCGTGAACCGATCGGAGTCGTCGGCGCGATCACCCCGTTCAACTTCCCGCTCAACCTGGTGGCGCACAAGATCGGCCCGGCAATCGCCGCGGGATGCCCCGTGGTGCTGAAACCGGCGCCGCAGACGCCGCTCTCCGCACTTGGTCTGGCCGCCGTGTTGGAAGAAGCCGGGCTGCCGACGGGGATGCTCGCCGTCCTTCCGGGCGACGTGGAGGTGGGACAGGCGATCGTGTCGCACCCGCACATCCCGCTCATCAGCTTCACCGGCAGCGACCGTGTGGGGAATGCGATCCGTGCGTCGGTGCCCGCCAAGCAGGTGCTGCTCGAGCTCGGCAACGCGACTCCGGTGATTGTCGCGGCGGATGCCGATGTGGACGATGCCGCGCGCCGGGTGGCTCGCTCGGCGTTTACCCACGCCGGTCAGTCGTGCGTAAGCGTGCAGCGCGTCTATGTCGAACGCGGCGCCTACGAACGGTTCACCGGGCGACTCTCGTCCGAGGTTGCCGGACTGGTGGTCGGCGATCCGTTGGAGGAGCACACCGACGTGGGCCCGCTGATCAACCAGGAGGCTGCCAACCGGGTGCTCGACATCATCCAAGATGCCGTCGCCAAAGGCGGTCGAGTCATCGTCGGTGGGTCGGGGACCGCCGCCGGTGGCACGGTGCGTCCCACTGTGGTCGCTGAGCTGCCGGCTAATGCGCGGCTTGCGTCGGAGGAGGTGTTCGGGCCGGTGGTCGGCGTGGCGGCGATCGAAGACCTGGAGGAAGGCGTCGCACTTGCGAATGCTTCGCCGTTTGGACTGCAGGCGGGAATCTTCACCGGAAAAGTCGATCGTGCGATCGTTCTTGCGCGTCGACTGGAGTTCGGTGGCGTACTCATCAATGAGACGCCAACATTCCGTGCCGATCAAATGCCGTACGGTGGGGTCAAGCAGAGTGGCAACACTCGCGAAGGACCGCACAGTGCGGTCTACGCCATGAGTGTCGAGAAGCTCGTGGTGATCCAGCTTCCGGAGGATCGGTCGTCGTCATGAAGGGAAGTACCCGCTTCGCCGCAGTCACTGCACTTGCAGCCGTCGGTGCGCTGATCGCGGGATGCGGTGGAGGGTCATCGTCGCCGTCGACCACGTCGGAGACGATTCCGACCGTGACGTCGCCGACCACCACCGCCACGGTTGGCACGACGTCCACCGGGACGCCGACCACGACGACGACAGCGACCACGACCGGCACGTCGTCCAAACCCGTCGCCGGGCCGAAGGGCTCGAAACCGTTCGCATCGCCCGACGGGCTCATGCTCCTGAACGTCGATCCCAGCTGGCCGTTGGCGGCTGAAGAGGACGGACCGGAAGGCGGTGCCCTGTGGCTCGTCAACCTGTCGCCCAGTGGTCAGCCGACCGAGCAGACGGCCAACATCCTGCTGGTCGCCGAGCCGCTCAAGGGGACCACTCTCGAGGAGGATGTCACGAGCAGTCTGAAAGAACTGCATATGACGCCGCGCTCCAAGAAGGCCATCACATTGGCGGACGGGTCCCCTGCGATCCGGATCGACGCGACGCAAACCGGCAGCCGCCTGGTGGCGATCATCGCGCTTGACGCCGCCGGGAAGAACACCATCTCTGCGACGTACCAGGCCGCGGACATCCCCGGATTTGATGCTCGGCTGAAGGTGATCGAGCCGTACCTGCGCACGTTGCGCAAGCCCTAGTTCGCCCTACGCGGCGCGGTGTAGGTAGTGCGGCTCGCCGATCATGTCGCGGCGGGCGATGGTGGCATTCCCAGGCTGAACCGAGATCACCGACGCGCTCGCCAAATGCACCTCCACGAGAATGTCGCGCTCGGCGGCGTCACCGGTGAGGGCCGCGGTGAAGTCCTGTGTCCAGATCTCGTTGTAGCTCGTGCACAGTGCGTCGCCGGTGCGCCACGTCGTGATCAACTGACGCCAACCGACCGGCACGTTCGGCGCCAGGGGTCGGGCAAGACGAACCTGCACCCAGACCGACGAGCCGATCGGGTCGCGGTCACGGATGGCGGTCGGGAAGATGAACATGCCCGGTTGAAGCGGTCGGGTGGCCTCGCCAAGGGGCTCGTCTCCGGCCAGTGCGCACACCAACGGGTCGGCGGCGACGACCGCCAAAGCAAGCGCGCGGTCAGACTCACCGACCTGCGGCAGCGGGACCACGACCAGGTTGTCACGCTCGAGGCCGTCGACCGGCGCGGCGTCCAGGTCCGCAGGTGCCTCGCGGCACACCGCGGCGAGTGCCGCAGCAGCGCCAAATGAGGTGAGTGCGACGAGGTGACGAAAGCGCATATCCGACGTATCGGTCGGCGATGCGGGTCACTTGACGTCGGCGCCGACCTCCGGGCGGGGCACCGGGACCGGCCGCATCAACAGCCACGTGAGCCAGATCCCCAGCGCGTAGAGCGGGTACCCCATGGCGATCTTGGCGACCCCGAGCGCGACCAGTGCGTCGGTCAGGTACATCGGCAGCTGCACCATCAGCTTCAGCAGAAAGATTGCGGCGAAGATCCAGGTGGCGCGTGTCGCCGCACGCGTGAACGGACGGTCTTCATGCCACGGCGACGTCGGATCCACCCCGTGAAATGAGATGACGAAGTAGCCGATAAGCGGCCGGCGAAATGCGAGCGACGTCAACAAGGCCCCGGCGTACGCAGCGTTGATCAGCAGCCCCGGAAGAAAGAAGTTCTCGGCCTTGCCCGACTTGGCCGCGACGAACGCCGAGAACGCGACGCCGAACAGGCCGCCCGCCACGAACCGGATCGTCTGTCCGCGCGCAAGCCGGACTGCGGCAAGAACTGCCGCCACGATGACGGCCACGAGCGATGCCCGGCCGATCTCGTCACGGTCGATCGTGATCATCACGATGAAGACCAGGGTGGGCAGTGCAGTTTCGAACATGCCGAGCGGACCGCCAATGGCGTCGCTCATGCTCGGAAGCTGCTTCTCCTCGGGGGGCGCTGGTGCGTTCATGCGTGGGACATCATTGCAACCGACGCGTCACGCGCGTCGTCATGCGGCAGGGAACGCCTTCCGGTCCCGGCCGACGGCAACCCAAAGCCGCGATCGCCACCCGTCCACCGTAGCGCGGTTCATGCAACCGGCATAGAAGCGGCCCGGGGCGAACAGCGTGAGCGGCTTGTCGTTGTGGAGCTCCAACGTCAGCGAGTAGAACACGGCGCCGTCGGTTGCGTTGCCCAGCCGGTTCATCCGGATGTTCTCGATCTGCGAGAAGCTGACCACTCGTGTGCCGCTGGTGAATGCGCTGTCCATCGACACGGTGATCGTCTCGGCGTGCGGGTCCACGGTGATGGTTTCACGGCCGGCGCTGAGGACGCCGCCGATACCGACGACCACCAGAAACACACCGAGCCACTGGGCCGACGCCGAGTCGTTCGGGGGACGGTGGCTCAGCCACATCAAAAGGCCACCCACCACCGTGAGGGTCAGGCCGAAGAAGCGCTGAAGCGCCGGGCGGGAGGTGATGGTCCAAACGTCCATTCACCCATTTATCGGCTGCGTTCCCATGACGCTGAAGTGACGGTCGCCGGTGCGTGACGTCCTGCGACGACGCCCGGGACACTAAACCCGGCGGGAGGGCTCCCGTGTGCGCGTGCACGGCCCACAGGCGGGGCCGGGGTTGTAGCGGTTCAGACGCGTGTCGCAGTAGATGCACATGCGCGGGCGTGTGGAGGGGCTCACAATCTGCGGCGTCGGGCAGTCGCACAGCTTGGGTCGTGCCGTGCCTTTCGGGCGATAGATCTCGGCGATCAGTCCGCAGGTTTCGCAGACGATCTCGATTCGCTCGATTGGTTTTGGCTTTACCGCCATGGGCGCTCCCGAATCACAACCAACAGTCTCACACCATCGGCACGTTGTGCGCCCGACCCAAGGTGCGCCGCGACCGCTAGCGGTACTTAACCGTTCTGGTGTCTGACACCAGAACGGTTAACTGTGGCGGGCACCTCAGCCGCTGTCGCGTGCCCGCTCGATGGCCGCGATATCGATCTTGCGCATCTGCATCAGCGCCGCACTCGCCCGACGCGTCGCCTCCGGATCGCCCAAGCCCAGCAGCGTCGGGATGTCGTTGGGCACCACTTGCCACGCGAGTCCGTGGCGGTCCCGCAGCCACCCGCACATGCTCTCCTGGCCACCACCACTCGTGAGCTCCGCCCAGTAGTGGTCGATCTCGTCCTGCCCGTCGCAGCTGAGCACCAGGGAGATCGCCTCGGAGAACGGAAAGTCGGTGCCGCCACCGTTGATCGCCATCATCGGCGCGCCGCACAACTCGAAGGTGATCACCACCGGCTCGCCGGCAGGCGACGGGATCGGCTCCGAGGAATCCATGCCTCCGGTGATCCGGGAGTTCGGAAACACGCCGACGTAGTAGTCCACGGCCTCCTGAATGCCGGTGGCAAACCACAGGCACGGATGGATGGTTGGAATCGCAGCCACGGCTTCCTCCTCGTTGGGACACGGTTGCTACCACACCCGTCGGCGACGTGTGATCGACCGGGGGCGACGGGCTTCCCGCGCAGGCGCATGCGAGCATGCCGCACATGGACACTCGGACGGTCATCTTCGACTTCTACGGAACCCTGGCAGGGCCGGCCGCGCCGGCGCGGTCGATCATCGATCTGATGCTTGCACTCGGGGTGAACATCCCTGCCGATGCCGCCGAGCGCTGGGACATCGACCACCAGGACGGCGTACTCCACGAGGAGGCGAGCATCAGCGAAGCGGCCTACGAGGAATGGGTCGCCAAGCGGTGGCACGGCATGCTCGACGACTGCGGCGTCGCCGCCGATCGACGCGACGGCATCGTCGGCGCCATCCGCGCGCAGATCGCCTCCTTTCGCGTTCGCGCATTCCCGGAGTCCCAGGCGGTCCTCACCGAACTTCGCCGCCGCGGTCTGCAACTTGGCATCTGCTCAAACTGGCACTGGGACCTCGACACCTACATCGACCAGGCGGGCCTCACCGGCCTGGTCGATCTCGCGCTCACCTCGGCACAGATCGGGGCGCGCAAAGACCACCCGCTCATCTACGACCGCACGCTGGCGGCGCTGCAGGCGGACGCCGCGACGACGGTGTTCGTCGGCGACTCATGGGCGCCCGACGTGCTCGGCCCGATCCGCGCCGGGATGCGGGCGGTGCACGTGGTGCGCGACGACCGGCCGGCCCCCGAGTTGCCCGCCGGAGCGGTCCGTGTGCGCGATCTGACAGAGATGTTGCCGCACCTATGACAGCGGACGCCACTGCCGCGAAACCGTCAAACGCTGCGCTGACCCTGCTGATCGTTGCGGGCGGCGCGTGTTCGCTCGCCACCGAGATGGCCGGCGCCAGGCTGCTTGCACCGTTCTTCGGCGCATCCAACCTGGTGTGGGCGAACATCATCGGACTGATCCTGCTGTACCTCAGCGTCGGCTACTGGATCGGCGGACGGATGGCCGACCGCCATCCCCACGGGCGACGTCTCGGGCAGCTGGTGCTCGTCGCCGCCGTGACGATCGCGGCGCTCCCGTTCATCTCACGGCCCTTGTTCGGCGCAGCCGCGGGAGCGTTCGACGGGCTCTCCGCAGGGGCGTTCATCGGGTCGTTCCTCGGAACGATGGCGCTGTTTGCACTTCCGGTCACCCTGCTCGGCGCGATCTCGCCGTGGGTGATCCGCCTGGCGGTCACGGACGTGGAACAGTCCGGCGCCGTGGTTGGTCGGATGTACGCGCTGTCGACGCTCGGGTCGCTGGTCGGCACGTTCCTTCCGGTCCTCGTGATGATCCCGCTGCTTGGCACCCAACGGACGCTGATCGTGATCGCCGCGGTGCTTTCGCTTGCCGCCGCACCCTTGGTTGGTCGCCGCGCGGTCATCGTCCCCGTCGTGCTGCTCGCGCTTCTGGCGATTCCACCGGGAGCCACGAAGCAGACCTCCGAAGGCGACGTGATCTTCGAAGGCGAATCGCCCTACCAGTACGTGCAGGTGGTGGAGCGACCGAACGGCACGCGCCTGCTGCATTTGAACGAAGGATGGGCGATCCACTCCATCCTGCCCGCCCAGGGAACGCTGACCAACGGCTACTGGGACGTCTTCACCACGCTGCCGCTGTTGTCGGGAAACGCGGACGGACGGTATGCGGTCCTCGGCAACGCCGGCGGCACCATCGCCAACCTGTACGCCGAGCTTTGGCCCGACGCCACGATCGTCGGGGTCGAGATCGATCCGTTGGTGAGCGAGGTCGGTCGGCGCTACCTGGGAATGACCAACCCCAAGTTGACCGTCGCCACGGCGGATGCGCGCGTGTGGCTGCGCAGCGCAGAGGGCGGGTACGACGGCATGGTGATCGACGCCTACCGACAGCCGTACATCCCGTTCCACCTCGTGTCACGCGAGTTCTTCGCCGAGGTTCGCGCCCACCTGAACGACACCGGTGTGATCGCCATCAACGTGGGCACGCCGCCCGACGAATACGAGGCGGTCGACATGATCGCCGCCACCATGCGCGACGTGTTTCCCGTCGTCCACCAAGTACGGGTGGACGAGTTCAACTCCGTAGTCTTCGGGTACAACGGACCGGTCGACATCGATCGTGCACGGCAGGCGCTTGCGGGCGGTCCCGATGCACTCGACGCACTCACCGCGACCGTGTCGCGCGACCTGACCGACGTCGCGCCCGGCGGCCAGGTGCTCACCGATGATCATGCGCCCATCGAATGGATCACCGACGGTGCACTCATCGCCTACTTGCGTCAAGGCGCCCCTGGCGCGGGGGATTAGCCAGTCGACACCCGCGGTGAGGATGACCACACAAGCCGCCCAAATGCCGCGGTAACGGCCGGTCACGACTAGGATGTAGGCCAGCACTAGTTGGTGAGTGCCGACCACACCGATGAACTAACGTGCCCACCCTCACACCCGACGCCGGAGACCACTGGCTTCGCCACCACCACCGCGTCCGTCAGCTCCAGCGGTGGCAACTCGTCGCGCTCAGCATCGTCTGCCTCGGCAGCATCGCGCTGACGGTGTTTTTGGGTCGGGCCCTGCTCGGCCAGTTCGAGCGACAAGCGACGGCCGATTCGCAGAACGCCGAGCTGCTCACGCTCAGCAACCTGATGCGTGAAACCGAGGTGGACCTGTGGCGCGCCACGGCTGAAGGTCGGGAGCTGCCGTTCGGACAGTTCACCGAGAACTTCGCACGCTTCCAAGGCGACGTGGCGCAGTTGGCAAAGGACGGGGCCGGCGGGAACTCCGCCGACGTCGTCGCCGCACGTACACGTGTCCTTGAGAGCATCAGGCAGGTCAACGCGATCGCGGCCGAGGCCGTCCTTGCAGGGAAGCCGACAGCGGCGATCACGAACACGGATGCCCCGCGCGTCGGTCTGACCGAAGGGATGCGCGACTGGGTCGCGGGAGCGACCGCCGAAGGGCGACGGGCCGAAGCCGCAAGTCGACGACTGTCGCGACGCCTGATCTACGGTGCGGTGGCGCTGCTCAGCCTGCTGGGCCTGGCGAGCCTGATGCTGTGGGCCGCATCGGAACGATCGCGCGGTCGTCTCGGCAACGCGATCGTTGCGAGCGAGGAACGGTTCCGGTCGCTTGTCCAAAACTCCAGCGACGCGGTCCTTGTCATCGACGGGGACGGCGTGATCCGCTACGCCGCCCTCTCGATCGAGCGGCTTCTCGGCTACCCGGCGCAGGACCTGGTCGGCAAGCCGTTCTCGCACCTTGTCGGCTCAAGCGCCAGCGCGCCGTTTTCACTCGTTGCCGAGCTCGGGGTCGGCATCATCCCCACGGACGAGCCGCTCATCTGGCAGGCCGTGCATCACGACGGATCCATCCGCCAGCTCGAGAGCATCGCGACCGACCGCTTCGACGATCACGCGGTTGTCGGACTGATCATCAACAGCCGTGACGTCACCGATCGACACGAGATGGAGCAGCAGCTCGCCCACCGTGCGTTCCACGATCCGCTGACCGAACTTGCCAATCGCACGCTCTTCGAGGACCGGGTCGAACATGCGCTGCGCCTCGGTCGACGCGACGAACGTCTCGTGGCGGTGATGCTGATCGACTTGGATGATTTCAAGACGGTCAACGACAGCCTTGGACATGCGGCGGGCGACGCGCTCATCGTGGAGATGGCCCGCCGCATCCGCACGTCGCTGCGATCCGGCGACACCGCCGCTCGGCTCGGGGGCGACGAGTTCGTGATCTTGTTCGAGACGGCGAACGATCGTGGAGAAGTCGAACGGCTCGCGGCTCGACTCGTGGACGTCATCAGTCGGCCGACGGTCGTGGAGGGCCGGGAGCTCGTCGTACAGGCCAGCATGGGTATCGCCTACGCCGATCGCAGCGATGACACCGCCGCCTCGCTGCTTCGCGATGCGGACGTCGCCATGTACACGGCCAAGGACCGCGGTCGCGCCGGATACGTCATCTTCGACCCTGCGATGACGCAACGGGTCACGGACCGGCTCGGCCTGGTGGCGGATCTTCACCGGGCGATCGAGCGCGGTGAGTTGTGGATCGCCTACCAGCCGATCATCGAGCTCGCGGAGCGGCACATCAGCGGAGTGGAGGCGCTCGTTCGCTGGAACCATCCGACCCGCGGGCAGATCGAACCGAGCGCGTTCATTCCCTTGGCCGAGGAGACCGGCCAGATCCCGACGATCGGGCTGTGGGTCCTTCGCACGGCGCTGCACGAGGTCGGTACCCTCGAGTGCGCCCCGGACGAGCTTATGGTCTCGGTCAACGTGTCCACGCGCCAACTGGAACAGGAAACGTTCGCGGACCAGATTGCGCAGGTCCTTGTCGAGACGGAATTCCCGGCGGGGATGTTGACGCTGGAGATCACCGAGAGCGCGTTGATGCGCGACCCGGAGACGCTCCTTCGCCAGCTGGAGTTGGTGAAGCGACTCGGGGTGACGATCGCGGTCGACGACTTCGGCACCGGCTACTCGTCGCTCGCATACCTTGCTCGCCTGCCGATCGATCTGGTGAAAATCGACCGCTCGTTCATCAGCGGCGTCGCCTCAACCAACCGGGACAGCCGGATCGCTCAGATGATCATGGGGATCGGATCCTCATTGTCGCTTCGCACCGTGGCTGAAGGCGTCGAGCAGCAGCGCCAGCTGGATGCCCTGGAGTCGCTTGGATGCGAGTTCGCCCAGGGGTACCTGTTCAGCCCTGCGGTGCCGATCGACCGGCTGTGCGAACTCGTCGCGGAAGGGATTCCCGTCCGGGCCTGACGACAGGCGGTCAGATCCACTGCACTTGCGGATCCAATCGTCGAAAAGAATGCGAAACCCTTTGGAAGTGCCGGGATCCGGCCGATAGAGAACCAATGGGCCGACGTTCCTCATCAGGTACCCAGTCCTGGGAATACCACACGCTGCGCATTCGTCGGCTTCAGCGCCTGCAAGTGATCGCGCTCGCCCTGATGTGCCTTGGCAGCATTCTCGTCGCCGTCATCTTCGGGCGGGTGCTGATCGCGTCGACCGTCGACCAGCGGGTCGCGGCCAACGACTTGCGCGCCATCATGGATGTGCGCACATCGATTTTGAACGCCGAGAACATCGTCCGTCGCCATGAGACCGATTCATTCAGTCCGCTGCCGCTGCCGAACCTGCTCGACGTCTACGCGCGCTTTCGTGACGACACGCGCCGGTTGATCGATACGAAGGCCGGTGGGGACAGCCCCGCCGCCGTGGTTGCCAGGGCGAACGCCGCCCAAGGCCTGCAAACGCTGCTCATGGCCCTTGGGCCTCACCTGGCTGCGCGCGACGGGTCGGTCAACGTCACCGGGTTCATTCAAGACGTCACCAGCCAGCAGGACCAGCTCAAGGACGCCTTGGACTCCTGGATGGGTGCCGCGAGCGACGAGTATGCGACGCAGGTGGACCGTGGTGAGGCGCTTGCCAACCAACTGTTCCTCGGCACGATCACGCTGATGACGTTGCTCGGCGTGCTCGTGTGGGGCTGGTGGGTGCTGTTGGAGCGCGCCCGAAAAAAGATGACCGACTCGGTGGGCGACAGCGAACGCCGCTTCCGGTCACTTGTGCAGAACTCAAGCGATGCGGTGGTGATCGTCGGTCATGACGGATCCATTCTGTACGCCGCGCCGCCCGTCGAGGTGATCTTCGGGCGAAGCGCCGCCGAACTACTCAACACCCCGCTGACCCGTCTGGTGCACTCGCAGAACATCGGCCCGATGAGCGAGCTTGCCATCCTCGGCGTCCAGGTGTTGATCGATGACGAACCGATTTTGTGGCGTGGCGTGCACGCCGACGGGTCGGCCCGGTATCTGGAGACCGTGGCGACCAACATGCTGGACGACCCGGCCATCGGCGGCGTCGTCTTGAACACGCGCGACGTCTCCGACCGCCACCAGGCGGAGATGGAGCTCGCCTACCGCGCGAACCACGATGCCCTGACCGATCTCGCGAACCGCCCGATGTTCGAGATGCGCGTGAAGCAGGTACTGGAGCGCGGTGCGCTCGCAGGCTTCCTTCCGGCAGTGCTGATCCTTGACCTGGACGACTTCAAGACCATCAACGACAGCCTTGGCCACGTGGCCGGTGACGAACTGTTGGTCGAGGTTGGTCAGCGGCTGCGCCACTGCCTGCGCTCGGTGGATCTGGCCGCCCGCTTCGGTGGTGACGAGTTCGCCGTCCTGCTCGAAGGCACACGAAACCGCACCGAGATCGAGACGCTTGCCCGACGGCTGGTGGAGGCGATCTCACAGCCCATGATGATCGAGGGACGCGAGCTTGAGATGCAGGCGAGCATCGGGATCGCGATCGTGGAGGGATCCGAGCAGACCGCCGCGTCGTTGATCCGTGACGCCGACGTGGCCATGTATGTGGCGAAGGACTCCGGCCGTGCGGGGTATGTCGTGTTCGACGACTCCATGAGTGCCCGCGCCTCGGAGCGCCTTGGACTGATCGCAGACCTCCGCAAGGCCGTCGAGCGTGGACAGATCAGCCTCAACTACCAGTCCATCGTCTCACTCGAATCCGGGCGGATCACCGGCCTGGAGGCGCTGCTTCGCTGGGAGCACCCCGTCCTCGGGTGGGTTGCGCCGACGCGCTTCATCGAACTTGCCGAGGAGACCGGTCAGATCCAGACACTCGGTACCTGGGTGTTCAACACCGCGCTCGACGAGATGGCTCGACTTGACGCGGCGCTCGGCGGCGCCGGCGACATCCACATCGGGATCAACGTCTCCATGCGCCAGCTGGAGCAAGAGAACTTCGCGGAGTTCGTGGGGCAGGCACTGGCCCGCACCGAGTTCAGTGCCGAGCGGGTCATGATCGAGATCACCGAGACCGCCCTGATGCGCGATCCCCAGACGATGCTGCGTCAGTTGCAGCTGCTGAAGCGGCTGGGCGTGATGATCGCGATCGACGACTTCGGCACCGGCTACTCCTCGCTGAGCTATCTCGCGCACTTGCCGATCGACATCGTGAAGATCGACCGGTCGTTCGTGGAGGGCATCGGGCAGAGTCAACGCGACACTCGTATCGCCAACATGATCATGCGCATCGGCGACTCGCTCTCACTCGACACGATCGCCGAAGGCGTCGAGTCGTACGATCAGCTGGCCGCGCTGCAGCACATCGGATGTGCGATGGCCCAGGGCTTCCTCTTCGGCAAGCCTGCGCCCATGCCCGAGGTTGCCGTCCGCCTTCGCTCCCAGGGCCTCGTCGTCGATCTGGGTGACACGCCGCTGCTCGCAACGTAAGACGGGCGCGCGGACGGCGCTTGCGATGTGTGACACTGGAGGTGAACACACGCGACTCGAGCGATGGGTCGGCTCGTCGTGAGCCACGTTTCGCGTGCCGGGGCCGCGTGTGTTCCTGCTGTGCGGGGGGCGTCGGCGATCGAGAAGAGGAACCCATGAACGACACGATCACGGTCCGTGGAACGGCTCAGCGGCGGGTGCTGCCGGACGTCGGTGTGTGGCACGCGGTGGTCGAGGCCAGTGGGGCCGACGAGCGTCGAGCCTACGCGGCGTGTGCCGCTCGACTCACTGCCGTCCACGCGGCGGTGGACGCCGCGACCGAAACCGCCGAGGTGTCCGCCGGCCGCATTCAGGTTCACACGGAGTGGTCGGAATCGGGGCAGCGGCGGGTCGGATGCCGCGCCACCGCCACCGTCGCCATTCGGTCCACGCTCGACGGATTGGAGATGCTTGGCCAACAGGCGATGGATGCCGGAGCGGTTCGACTGGACGGTCCGTCGTATGAAGTGAGCGGCGCCCTGGCGATCATGGATGAACTCGGTGCCGAGGCGGTCCTGGCCGCGCACGTGCGTGCGTCGGCGATGGCGGCAGCTGCGGGCCGCGGCGTCGGTCAGGTTGTGGGCATCGTGGACGGCGTTCAGGAGGCGGGCGTCTCACCCTGGCACCGGGGAGCGGTCATGGCGATGCGCGTCGAGGCGATGGATGTCGGTCCGGTCAGCCCCGAAGCGCAAGTGCTGCAAGCCGACGTGACCGTGACGTACTTGCTGGTGTGAACGCCGTGATCGACGTGAGGCGGAGCCCGGTGGTAGTGGCCGGAGCATCCACGTTGATCCGCATGGACACCGCGGACGGAAGGTAGCCGGTGCCGGGCGTCGGAATGAACGCGAACGTGTACCGGTTCTTGGCGTTCGGCCACGGCACGCGGGTGCGGATGCGTCCGTTGGCGTCCGGGGTGTGTCGCGACAGGACCGACCACTTCTTGTCGACGTAGCGCATGATGATCACGATGCCTTGACGTCCGAGCTTCGGGGCGCCGATGCGCACCTGGATCGGGTACTTGCCGCTGCCGCCGTAGTGGAGCGTGGATTCGTTGATGACGTGCGGCACGATCTTGACGCGCACGACATTGCTGCGTGTCTGGCTGATCGCGTGTCCTGCCGAGGTGGTTCGCGCCACCCTGGCAACCAGCCGCTGCGGGGTCTGGATGGACTTGCTGCCAACGGGACGCATCTCGAACAGGCCGTCGCTCGCGCATCCCGTGCTGGTGGCGCGCACCACGTTGGTGCCCTTGAGGATCAACTCGATGCGGGCTCCTTTGAGGCATCCGGTGACGGCTGTGCCGTCGTCGGCCACCAGCCTGGCGACGAACCGCTGAAGGAAGTGCCCGATGTGGATCCCGACGAGGACCGTGCCATCGCGGCCCATGCCAAGGCTCTTGATTCCGTCCGGGTCCTCGGTGGTGTCCATACCGAGTGAGATGGTCGCCGCGGACGCCGGGATGGCTCCGCAGGCCGCCACAAGGGCGGCACCGACGATCACAAGTTGCCGTTTCACGTCCGAACTCCGTTTCGGGATGCGCATCTGCAGCCAGTCGCGTGCCGTCGTTGCATCGGCACCTCGCCGCAGCCACTTGATGGCCGATCCATGGAAGTCGCGGACCGCGGGGCGCTACAGTGGCCAGGTCGTGTTGGTGTCGTCAAAGGATGTGTTCTCGTGCCCGTTTCGGCAGACCCCGATCCCCGTCTTGCGCAGTACGCCCACCCAGATCGCCTGGTGACCACGGACTGGTTGGCCGCCCATTTGGATGATCCGAACGTCGTGGTCGCCGAATCCGACGAGGACGTCCTGCTGTATGACACCGGCCACATTCCCGGCGCGGTCAAGATCGACTGGCACATGGACCTGAACGATCCCGTGGCGCGCGACTACGTGGACGCCGACGCGTTCGCGGCGTTGATGTCCGCCAAAGGGATCACGCCGCAGACCACCATCGTGTTCTACGGCGACAACTTCAACTGGTGGGCCGCGTACGCATTGTGGGTGTGCAGCCTGTTCGGCCACGCCGATGTTCGTCTGCTGGACGGTGGGCGCCAGAAGTGGATCGAGGAGGGGCGCCCGATGACGCGCGAGGTTCCACAGCCCACGCCCGTGAACTATCCCGTGGTGCCCCGCGACGACGAGCAGATCCGCGCATTCAAGGAGCAGGTGCTCTCCCACATCGCGGTGCAGGGCAAGTTGGTGGATGTGCGCTCGCCGGGCGAGTACAACGGCGAGGTCACGCACATGCCGGACTATCCGCAAGAGGGCGTGCTGCGCGCGGGCCACATTCCGACCGCGGTGAGCGTGCCATGGAAGCGTGCCGCCAACGACGACGGCACGTTTCGGTCGGCCGCCGAGCTGCGGGCCATCTATGAGGGTGAGGTCGGCTTCGCTCCGGACGACGATGTGATCGCGTACTGCCGCATTGGCGAGCGGTCGTCGCACACCTGGTTCGTGCTGACCCACCTGCTCGGGTTCGAGCGTGTGCGCAACTACGACGGGTCGTGGTGCGAGTGGGGCAACTCGGTGCGGGTGCCGATCGAGCGTCCGGGCTTCCCGGTTCGCCCGTGAGGGCCGAGCTTCAGGAGATCGTCGACGAGTTCGCGGAGTCGCCCACCAGTTTGCGGTTGCCGCTGCTGTTGGAGTTCGCCGATGGGCTCGTGCCGATTCCCGAGCGGATCGACGCCTCGCAGTTTGAGCAGGTGCACGAGTGTCAGACGCCGTTCTTCTCGGCGATCGAGGTGGACGGCGACGGTCGGGTGACCCTGCATTTTCAGGCTCCTGCGGAAGCGCCCACCACACGCGGGTATGCCGGCGTGCTGCAGCAAGGGCTGAACGGCGCGACCACCGACGAGGTCCTGGAGACACCCGCGGACTTCTTCGTGGGGATGCAGCTCAACGAACTGATCTCACCGTTGCGGCTTCGAGGGATGGGCGCGATTTTGGCGCGGGTCAAGCGCCAGATCGTGGAGCACCAAAGCAGCTGAGCGGCTGTCCTGTGAGGTGCCGAGCACCTCACAGGACGCGGTCACAGGGCGCCGGTCAGGCGGCCAGACGCTGCTCGGCGTACTCGTCCAGGTCGCCGGGGCGCCCTTCGACGTTCCAGAGCAACTCACACAGGGTCGCGGCGCGGATCTGTTCAGCCGCCGTCTGCGCCTTCGTCTTCTTCTTGGTGCGGCCGTTCGGGCCGAGGGTCGTCTCTGACGCAAGTTCGGATTTCACGTCGTCGAGCATCCAGCGCACCGTGTCCATCGGGTCATACTGCAAAGCCGTTCGCTCCTTGCACAGTTGTTCGTGATGATGCGCGACTAAGGTAGCGGCAATTCACGTGTACGCCGTATGGCCCGGTCACCAAAACACCATGCGTGTGATGAGCCCGAGCGGCGGGGAGATGGCGAGACCGCCGCCACGACGGGGCTCGTCGGGTCGGGCGGTGCATCGCGATCAGTTAACCGTTCTGGTGTCTGACACCAAAACGGTTAACTGTCATTTACCCGATGGCGACCATTCGCTCGATCGAGAGGCGGGCCTTGTCTGCGATCTCGTCGGGCACGCGTACTTCGAACTTCAGATCGCGCAGTCCGTCGCGCAACTTCTCCATCGTGATCATCTTCATGTACTTGCAGATGTTCTTCTCGGAGACGGCTTCGAAGCGCTTCTCCGGCACGTCTTTGTGCAGGCGGTGAAGGATGCCGTTCTCAGTGGCCACCAGGAACCGCTCGGCCGGGGAACGGCGCGCGAAGTGGACCATGCCTTCAGTGGACAGGATGTGCGTCTTGCCGTCATTGAACGCCATGCACTTGCTGGCGCAGCCGCACTCCGGATGCACAAGCAGCTCGGCATCGGGATGGGCGGCGCGCGCAACGTCGATGTCGTCCGGGTGCATCGCCGCGTGGACGTGGCACTCGCCGAGCCAACGGATCAACGGTCGACCGGTGACACGCTCGGCCCACAGGCCGAGGAACTGATCCGGCAAGAACAGGATCTCCTTGTCCGCCGGGACGGCCTCGATGACCGCCTTCGCATTGCCGCTCGTACAGCAGTAGTCGCTTTCGGCTTTGACCTCGGCCGTGGTGTTGACATAGCTGACAACCACCGCACCGGGATGCTCCGCCTTCCACGCGCGCAACTGGTCGGCCGTGATGGAATCGGCGAGCGAGCAGCCGGCGTCAAGGTCCGGAATCAGCACCGTCTTCTCCGGGGAGAGGATGCTGGAGGTCTCCGCCATGAAGTGCACGCCGCAGAACATGATCACGTCGGCATCGGTCGCCGCCGCCTCGCGCGCCAGGCCGAGGGAGTCGCCGACGTAGTCGGCGACATCTTGCACGTCGGCCACTTGATAGTTGTGCGCCAGGATGACGGCGTTGCGTTCCTTCGCAAGCTCACGGATTTCCTCATGCAGAGGATGAACTGCTGTGGCCGTGCTCATTGCACCTCCAGTGAAACATCCAGCCATTTGGCCGAATGGGTGATTGCGCCGATGCTGATGACGTCGACGCCTGTTTCGGCAACCTCACGGACGTTGCCGAGCGTGATGCCGCCGCTTGCTTCAACTTCGGCGCGACCGGCGATCAGTTCCACCGCGGCGCGCATACGGTCGGGCGACATGTTGTCGAGCATGATGCGTTGCGCGCCACATTGGATGGCGTCGTTCAACTGATCCTCGTGCTCCACCTCAACCGTCAGATTGAGCGCCGGGTACAGCGCACGCGCTGATTCGACCGCCGGCCGGACACCGCCGGCGACGCGCAGATGGTTGTCCTTGATCAGGATGGCGTCGTACAGGCCGACGCGATGGTTGACGCCTCCGCCGCAGATCACTGCGTACTTGTCGAGGACGCGCAAGCCCGGCAGCGTCTTGCGTGTATCCAGGATGCGCGCGCCCGTTCCCTCGACGCGGTCGACGTAGGCGCGTGTGGCGGTGGCGACGCCGCACAGGTGTCCCAGGATGTTGAGTGCGGTGCGCTCCCCGCCGAGCACGGACCGCGCCGGTCCCTCGATGCGCGCGAGTTCCATGGGCGTCTGGGCGATGCGGTCGCCGTCCGCGGCGAGCAACGTGACCGACACCGACGGGTCGAGCTGGGCGAAGACCGCCTCGACGACGGGAAGCCCCGCGACGACGCCCGGCGCCTTGGCGACGATCGTCGCCGTGGCCGGCAGGTCCGCAGGGATCGTCGCGATGCTCGTGACGTCACCGGCGCCGAGGTCCTCCTCCAGCGCCAGCGCGATGATCCCGTGGATCTGTTCGGACGCTACGCCCATGCTTCGAGTACCGGCTCCTGACCACGGCGCTGAACGACGTGCGCATGGAAGTGCTCGTCCTCGAACGGGAAGTCCGCGCGGAAGTGCACGCCGCGGCTTTCCTCGCGGGTCAGTGCCGCTTCAGCGATCAGGCGCACCACGGTGTGCGGGGCTTCGAGGAGCTGCTCAAGGCCGTGGCCGTCGCGGATCAGGCCGGCGTCGCGCCACAGGGCCTCTTTCAGCTCCGCGGTCGGCGGTGGCTCAGAGGGGCCGAGCTCCGGGGCGACGGCGGGCACATCCACGTCGGGCAGCCTGACGGCATCGATCGCGGCGCGCCGTCCGAAGACCAAGCATTCGAGCAGCGAGTTGGAGGCGAGGCGGTTGGCGCCGTGCACGCCGGTCGCGGCGCACTCGCCCGCGGCGTAGAGGCGATCGATGTCGGTGCGCGCGTCCAGGTCGGTGACGATTCCACCGATGAAGTAGTGCGCAGCCGGGGCCACCGGGATGGGGGTGTTGGCCGGGTCGAGGCCGCACTCTCGGCCGATGGAGTCCATGAGCCCGGCGAAGCGGTTGCGGTCGATGCTGCGAAGATCGAGTGTGACCGTGCCGGCTTGGGCGTCGATGGCGCGGGCGACGACGTCACGGGGCGCGAGCTCGTCGATGAAGCGGGCGCCGTGGGTGTCAAGCAGGACCGCACCGGCGCCGCGAAGCGCCTCGGTCAGCAGCAGCGACGTCCCTGCAAGGGCGGTGGGGTGGAACTGGGTGAACTCCATGTCGGCCACCCGTGCACCGGCCTTGTATGCGGCGGCGATGCCACCACCGACGGCTGCCGGTGCGTTGGTGGTGCGCGCCCACAGCGATGCGGCGCCCCCGGTTGCGAGGATGGTCGCGCGACCCGGGATCGCGCCGGCGTCGCTCAGCACGCCGATGCATTCGCCGTCTTCGACCCAGAGTCCGCGCACACGGATGCCGGTCATGATTTCGATGCGCGGGTGTGCCATCACCTGGGCGGCCAATGCGCGCGCCACATGCTCGCCGGTTGCCGCGCCGCCCGCGTGGACGATGCGGTTGCGGGAGTGGCCGCCTTCGAGGCCGAGGTCGTCCTCGAACGGCACGCCGATGTCGACCAGGTCTTGGATGCGCGCCGCGGCGCTCTTGACGAGGATCTGCACCGCGGTCGGGCGACACAGCCCACGGCCCGCGATGTAGGTGTCCTGTTCGTGCAGCTCGGTGTTGTCGTCCGGGCCGATGGCGGCGGCGATGCCGCCCTGGGCGCGGGAGCTGTTGGTGCGCTCCACGGGACCGGCGCTGATGAGCAGCACTTCGGTCTCGACGGCCGCCGTCAGCGCGGCCTGCAGACCGGCGATGCCGGAGCCGACGACGATCAGTGGGTGCGCAGAGGACTTGCCGTCGGGAGCGTCACCGTCTAGTTTACGACTACGAGGCGAAAACATGATCCGAAGTGTAGCAGACAAACCATTCCCGGCACCAAGCCACATCGTTCGCGCAGTGGTCTTCCAAGTGCGCTCCGGTGTGCTCAACGTCCTGTCGTGGCAGCGTGGTTCAGACGGTCCGGAGGCCGACAAGTGGATGCTGCCCGGCGGGTACTTGTCGCCGAACGAGAGTCTCGAGTCCTCCATTCGCCGTCACCTGGCGACGAAGGTGGAACTGCGGGAGGTGTCGCACATCGAGCAACTTGGCTCGTGGAGTGATCCTGGGAGCGACGGCGATCAGTGGCAGGTGCTCACCGCATACATGGGGCTCGTGGCCAGCAGCGTCGACCCGGTGCTGCCGGCCGACACGGCGTGGCAGCCGGTGGATGGGCATCCCCCGTTCGCGTTTGACAACGCCGCCATCGTGGAGCAGGCGCGGGAACGTCTGCGGGCGAAGCTGAGCTACACGAACATGGGGTTTGCGCTTGCGCCGCCGGCGTTCACGATTTCGCAGTTGCGAGACATCTATCGCGCGGCCCTCGGCCATCCGGTGTCCGCCACGAATTTGCAGCGGGTGCTGGTGCGTCGCGGAGAGCTCGTGCCGACCGGTGGGCAGCGGCCGTCAGGGGCGGCCGGCGGTCGCCCGGCGTCGGAGTTCCGGTTTCAGTCGACGCAGCTTGAGGTGACTGACCAGTTCGCGGTGCTTCGCCCGCCGCGGGAAGGGTGAGTGCCTGCGGCGCACTTGCTGATTTGTCCCTCTGGTGCCGGGCACCTCATACACAATTCATACCGTTCTCATACCGAACTACGGTGCCGCGCCGCTCACCGTGGCCGCCGGCGTCATCCCGAACAGGCGCCGGATCATCAGATCGACGGCAGGACCGACGCCGACGATGACGATCAATGTTCCTGCTCCAACCGCCGCACCGAGTGCCCAGCCGAGGGCTGCGCCCACCAGGTGCAGGGCGCTGTAGGTCCAGCGAAACGGGATCGGTGGGTCGAAGGCCAGCGCCGCAGCCTCGGCCGGACCTGCTCCTAGGCTCGCCGCCAAGTACGCGGCGACGCCGATGACCATCGCGGTGAAGCCGACCGCGAAGGTGGCGATCCGTGGTGCAAGCGCATCCACATCCGGCAGATGCGGCTCGGCCAGGGACACGACCACGCCGACGATGACGGCCGCGACGAGTGTGCCGACACCTGGTCGGATCCCACGCGCCCATGCGATCGCGATCAGTGCGATCCCGATCACGGAGTTGACGATCCAAAAGGCCACGCCCGTGGTCTGTGCGATGCCGTCGACCGCCGTGGCGTATCCGTCGGCGCCAAGGCGCGCATTGAGCACGAGCGAGACGCCGAGTCCGATGACGGCGCAGCCGCCGACCATCAGTGCGACGCGACGGTGCATGCGTCGCTCCCGGGGTTCGTCCACTGGTCCACCATAGGTCATCAGGCGCCGACGAGGTGCTGTCGCATCCTTGCCGAGGCGCCTCGGGTGCCGGGTATCTCAGACGCCATTCAGACCGCTCTCATGCCTGAACCGCGCCCGCCGGCTGCCGATCGCTCAGTCTGTCGCGGGTGCCGGCCCGCTCGTGCGACGGATGGAGAGTGCGGTCGGGAGGGGCGGAGGATCGGCCGGTCGCGCGCCCCCGTCGATCCAGCGCAGCAACGTGCTCGCAGCGAGTTCGCCCATCGGCCGGTACGGCACCACGATGGTGGTCAGGCCGAGCGTGTCGGCGCCGGGCGTGTCGTCAATTCCGACGATGGTGACGTCCTCCGGCACACGAAGTCCAAGCGCATGCGCGGTGTCCAAGGCGCCAGCGGCAACCACGTCGCTCAGGGCGATCAACGCAGTCGGCCGCTCCTCGCCCCGCAGAGCTCGTCGTGCGAGGGCCTCTCCCGCGCCGCGTGTGGGCCAATCCGACTCTGCCGACGAACGGAAGACGGGCACATCGGCGGCATCGAAGTGGTGCCCGAACAGTTCGAGCCGATTCTCGTCGCCCGGGACACTCAGCATGGCGACCCGGCGATGGCCCATCGACCGCAGATAGTCGGCGAGCGCAGCAATGCCCGGGTCGAGGTTGGGACGGATTGTCGGGACGTTGGTGACCGCGACATCCGCCACCGTCACACACGGGCGCCGCGTGGCGTCGAATGCGCCACGGAACTCGATCCGCCCGTCGACGAGCAACTCGTCGGCTTGGGCCGTCAACACCATCGAGATGCCCGCACGGCTGCAGACGGTCAGCACACCTTGGGCGATGAGCGCCGCCGCAGGATCTGAGAGCAGCCGCTCCGGCTCCGACGTGGCCATGGCGACCAGGTTGCTTCGGCCGAGCGCCAGCGCTCGGGCACCCGGATTGGGTCCGACGTATCCCAAGGCGTCGGCGGCGTCCAGGACACGCTGGCGTGTGGCGGCGGCCACGCGATCGGGGTTGCTGAACGTGTTCGACGCCGTCCAGACCGAGACTTCGGCCTGGCGAGCCACGTCTCGGACGGTTGGTCGCGTGCGCTTGTGCGGGCCCTCCATACCAGTTAGATTATGCCAACCTAACCAGTTAGCCAAGGTCCTTCCACGATCCAGGAGTCGCGAATGTCTCGTCTCAACCCTCCGCAGATGGTCACGAACAGCCGGATGCTCTACTTCACGTGGGTTCCCGCAGACCCCGCGGCCGTCCGGGCGCTTGTTCCGGCTTCACTCGAGGTCGCAGAGAATGCGCAGTGCTTCATCAACCAGTACGTGGTCGATTCGGCTGATCAGACCTCAGGGTTCGAGCCGTACTCGCTGACGTACGCCGGAGCCGATCTGTCCGGTCACAACACGCCCGACGGCGCCGTCCCGGGTCGCTGGTGGACCCACTACTTCAACTCCAACGCCGAGATGCGCGAGTACGCAGCCGTGCGTGGCGTGCCGGCCGAGCCGGGCGGGACGGTCCTCGAGATCTCGGACGGCATCCTGACGGCGACCACGTCGGTCAACGGTGCGCCGCTGATTCGCACCACCGCCCGCGTCGGTGAGCCGGCTGTCGTCGGCAAGGGGCAGCTGCGCTACCTCACGGACGTCGACGGCGTAATCACGAGCGGCCTCTACCCGTTCGTCGCGGGCCTTGTGCAGCCGTGGGAAGTGCTGACGTTCGAGTTCCTGCAGCCCGACCATCCGGTGTACGCGCTTCGTCCGGCCGATCCGCTCGAGGTCACGTGGGGCTTCTACTCGCCGAACGCCTCATTCTGCTACCCCGGTGGCGAGGGTCCTGTCGACGTAATGCCGTAAGCCTTCCGACGTGTCGTGGGCGGAGGCCTTCTCCGCCCACGCAGGTCGTTCCGGCTGAGCCCGGAACGCATGTCCTGTTGGGTGCCCGGCACCAGCGTGGACAAACCGCGTGGATGTAGTGTGGCGGGCATGCCGGTCGTGCCCGCCACGCGCCATCTGCAACGTGCCAAAGATCTGGCCGACGCGCGCTACGTCGACGCCATCGACGTCACCGATATGGCCGCGGCAGCCGGCCTGTCGCGCGCGCACTTCACCACCGAATTTCGCCGGGCGTTCGGCGACACTCCACACGCCTACCTTCTGACGCGCAGGTTGGAGCGCGCCGCCTCGCTGCTCCGTCACACCGACTGGACCGTCACGGAGATCTGCTTTCGGGTCGGTCTGCGGAGCCTCGGCTCGTTCACCACGAGCTTCACGCGGATGTTCGGCATGGCGCCGACGACCTACCGCCGCGCGTTTCCGCCGGCGGCGGCAGGAGCACGCGTGCCGGCCTGCGTGGTGCGCCACTACGGGCGGCCGAAACACCGAACATTTCGAGAAGACCCGGACACGCCGTCCTCCTAGGCTGCCTCCACATTCGCAAACGATTCGAGGAGCGGACATGAGGATTGCAACGACCCAACTGTGGGTCCACGACCAGGATGAGGCGCTCGCCTTCTACACCGACAAAGTCGGAATGGAGGTTCGGGAAGACGTGACGATGGCGGAGCTCGGCAACTTCCGCTGGGTCACTGTCGCGCCCACCGGACAGACCGACGTGGCGATCGTGCTGATGGCGATTCCCGGCCAGCCGGTCATGGACGATGCCACCGGTGTGCAGGTGCGTGAGCTGATGGCCAAGGGCTTCGCCGGCACCGTCTTTCTGACGACCGACGATTGCATGCGCGACTACGCCCAGATGTCGGCACGGGGCGTCGAGTTCGTCGAGGCGCCCGAGGAACAGCCCTACGGCATCGACTGCGGATTTCGGGATCCATCCGGCAACCATCTCCGACTGACCCAGCTGGCACCGGCCTTTGCCTAGCTGCCGCGGCGGGCGTGCGGTATGAAAACGGTATGAATTGTGTATGAGGTGCCCGGCACCAGAGGGACAAAACGGGGTCTGCGGCGCCTGTCTCTTATACACATCTGACGCTG
>CALMXK010000038.1 GCA_937871165.1 uncultured Actinomycetes bacterium | reverse complement strand
CCGAGATCTACCCTAGATCGCTCGTCGGCAGCGTCAGATGTGTATAAGAGACAGCTCGAAGCCATCATTGCGGACATCGCGGCCGCCCGCCGGAGAACCTGACCTATGAGCTCTTCCTCGACGAGGAGGGCGGCAAGATCAGCAAGTCCAAGGGCAACGGCCTGACGATCGACGAGTGGCTTCGCTACGCGAGTCCCGAGAGTCTCGCGCTGTTTCTCTACAACAAGCCCCGCGAGGCCAAGCGCCTGTACTTCGAGGTCATCCCGCGCCAGGTGGACGACTACCTGTCGCACCTTGAGGGATACGGGCGCCAGGATTCGGTCAAACGCCTGTCCAACCCGGTGTGGCACATCCACGGCGGCAACCCGCCGGCGCCGGAGGCCATGGGCGGGGGTGGGCGCACGCCCGTGTCGTTCGCGCTGCTGCTGAACCTGGTGTCGGTGGCGAGCACCGACGACCGTTCGCGTCTGTGGACCTTTCTGCAGCGCTATGCGCCTGGTGTCTCGCCCGAGACCCATCCGCGCCTTGACGCGCTCGTCGGCTACGCCCTGCGCTACTTCGTGGATCACGTCCAGCCCACCCGCAGCTACCGGGCACCCGACGAGGTGGAGGCCGAGGCACTGCGTGCCCTCGACGCCGCACTCGCGACGGTGCCGGCCGACGCGTCGGGTGACGAGTTGCAGACGCTCGTCTACGACGTCGGACGGTCGATCCCGCGCTACCAGGATCCGAACGCAAAGGGGGCGACCCCAGAGCGGCCCGGTGTGGCGCTCAGCTGGTTCAACATGCTGTACCAGGTGCTGCTCGGCGCGGAGCGAGGGCCCCGGTTTGGACCCTTCATTGCGCTGTACGGCGTCGATGAGACGCGCGCCCTCATCGCGCGCGCCCTGTCCGGGGAACTCGCAGCGGGGTGAGCGACCGTCCGGACGTGGTGGTTCGCGACGCATCGGGCGCCGACGCCTCCGAGATCGCCGGGATCTACAACCACTACATCCGTGAGACGACGGTCACATTCGAGGTGGACGAAGTCTCGGCGGCGGACATTGCGGCACGCATCGACAACGTTCATGCGGCCGGCTACCCCTGGCTTGTCGCACTGCTCGACGGCCATGTCGTCGGGTATGCGTATGCCGGCTCGTTCAGCGGCAGATGCGCATACGCGCGCACCGCCGAGGTCACCGTCTATTTGGACTCGACGGCGGCAGGACGGGGGATCGGGTCGGCGCTGTACGGCGAACTGTTCGGCCGGGTCCGCGACCATGGCGTCCACGCGGTGATCGGCGTGATCGCGCTTCCGAATCCCGCAAGTGTGGCCCTGCACGAGAAGTTCGGCATGCGCAAGGTGGCGCACCTGCCCGAGGTGGGGCGGAAGTTCGAGTCGTGGATCGACGTCGGGTACTGGCAGGTGAACCTCGACGATGAGTCGTTTTCGCCCTGAGCCGGGAATTCCGCTAAACTCCGCGGCCGGTTCGAAATTCGAGGAGCGTTTCATTGGGTAGGCAGAAGACCGAGCAGCGCAAGGGTGGCAAGCGTCCGGCGGCTCCGGCACCGCGCAAGCGGCGTCCGCAGCTGGCAGCGGAGGAGATCGACTGGAAGAACTTCCCGTCGCTTCGTCGCTTCTTGTCGGAGCGCGGCAAGATCCGTTCGCGCCGCATCACGGGTCTTTCCCGCCGTCAGCAGCAGCAGCTTGCAAAGGCTGTCAAGCGCGCGCGGACCATGGGACTGTTCCCGTACCCGGACCAGGAGCGCAAGCACCGCGAACGGTAGTTCGCGTGTGCGTCGACGGCGTGTGCGCGAGCTTGCACATGTCGTCGGCTGGTTTTGCGACGCTCGACCGGTGCTCTCCGCTCACCCGGGTGATTTGGCAATGTCGCCGCCACCGTATGGACTATGCGGCCGGACGATGACTCGTGTGCAGGGGAGGACCCGAGGTGAGTGACTCGCGACTGCGACGCATCGTCGTCGGTGCCACGATTGTTGGTGGCCTCGTGTGGGCCGGGTCCGTCGTTGCCGCCACCCCGCCGCGTCCGGCGGACGGACGGGTATCGGGCCAGAGCGAGCTGTCACGGCGGACCTTCGCGTTTCGCGGTCCGGCGATTGCCGCGGAGGAGCTCCTGAGCGTGCATGCGTCGCGGCGTCTGCTTGCGAAGTTGCGCGCCGAGGCGGCGCCGAAGTCGTGTCGGTATCGCGACATCGACTTCGTGATCCGGTTGGCGGATCGGTACCTGATCGCCGGTATGCCGGTCGGCCGGCGTATGACGATCAGCCGGACGGTGCGCATCAACGCCTGGTGGTACTCGCACCGCACCACCGCCGCCAAGCGCGGCCTGACGGTACGCGATCCCCAGGGCGTCCTCGCGACGTACTGGGAGTGTCGCGGGTTCGCCGTCAATCCGGTTGCGACGACGGGTCGTTGGCTCGGGATGAACAACGACGTCACGCCAATCCAACTGGCGAAGGTGCTCCTGCCGATGGGGTCGATCCGCACCGTGTCCGGCATTCGCTACCGCGCCTGGGAGTACTACGACATTCCGGAACGTCCAGGGGTCATCAAGCCGGGCACGTCGGGAATGGCGCAAGGGCGTGTCGCGAGGATCTTTGCGACCGCGTACACGACCACCGGCGATCGCCGGTACCTCGACGCGACGACTGACGCCCTTCGCGCCTTCACTGTTTCGGTGCGACTTGGCGGGGTCCGGTCACTGGTGTCGTACCCGGCGGGGTCGACGCCGTCCCCGTGGTTTGTCGAGCGGGCGTTTCCCGGCGCAAACCCGTGGCGTGGCGCGGCGCTCAACGGATTCATGGCAGCCATCCTCAATCTGAACGGCACGGCGAGCGAGCTGCGAAAGCCGCCGCCTGGCGGTGGCATCGACCCCGATGCCACGAAGGCGCGGTTGCTTGCGGAGAACCTGGCTGCGCAAGGAGCCAGCAGTGTTCGTCGCTACCTGCCGTTGCACGATTCGGGGTCGTGGTCGTACTACGGCATGCTGCCCTCGGGGCACCCGTGGCGCACCTATCTGGCGCCCTTCAACTACCACTGCTACCACGTCAGTTTGCTGCGGCAAATGGAGCAGCGCTACCCGGGCCAGGGCTTTGGTGCGTGGCACGCCAAGTGGAGCCGTTACGTCGCCCGGCGCGGCCAGGTGTGCCCGATCATCTGATCGGTTTGAGCCCTGCCGCCAGACGAGGAACGATGTGATGTCGATGGTCGAAGGTGAACTGGAAGCATTCCTGAAATTGGCCTTGCGCCGTGAGCGACTGAGGCCGGCTGAAGGGTGTGCGTTCGGTGATCTCACACGCTCTGTCGTCTCGGAGGAGAAACTCGCAGAGCTTGCTGGTGTCGATCATGATGCGGTGGCAGCATGGCTCGCTGGCGAGCGGGATATTGAGGCCCCGATCGTCGTTCAGATTTGTTCGGCGTTGATTCCGCTGGCCACGCAGCAAGAGTGGACGACGTACAGCGTCGAACAGGCGCGAATCACGATTGGTTGGGACGGGGAGGAACAGTGAGATCCCGCCGAGTTGCCCACCCCCAGGTCTGGTCCTTGCTTCCGGGCCTCCATCTCGCTGCGCTCCGCGCATTGAGTTCGTTCAAACAACGATTGTGATCTTGGTGCGAAAAGGGTTCGGCCGGACGTTGGCGACCGTCGCAGCCACTGCGCTGGCTTCTGGGCTCACTGGCTGTGGCGGGGAGACGAGCGTTGGTTCGGGTATTTCGGGACTGCAGGACCCGACGGAGGCTGAGCTGGCGTTGTGGAGGCCGGTGGGCGAGGATGTCACTAGTCGTGAACGTCTGGCGGTGGTGGAGGCTTGCCGTCGCGCGATGGCGAAGGAGGGCTATCGGATGAGGCGGGCGCGTCTGGCGAGCGCGGTCGTCGAGCGGCGGGGTCCATTTCTGACCCTGGCGACGTGGCCCGATGGCGGAACGACCGAGGCGTGGATTTGCGTCGCCATGGATATTGAAGGCGTATACACCGTACGGCTGGTCGCGTCGTTTGGGAATGCAGGCCCTTCGCCGGCAACGATGCATCTCCAGCCGCGAGAGATTTCGCCGCTGCTCGGCAGTATGGGCGTCGGCAACGGTGCGCATGGGGGGTGGTGGTTGACCGGTGGGGCTGCGGGAAGTGATGTGCGAAGCGTGCAGGTTGACGTGAACGGTACGAGGGTGACGGCCCGCACTGGTCAGCATGGGTACATCCTGTGGGGGCCGAGTCGGATACTTCGCTCGAAGTTCCGGTCCTGACTTCGCCGGCGAAGGGTGAATTGATTCAGACCCAGACGCCGACGCTCCGGGTGGATGACACCGACGGATTCGTCTGGCACCGCAAGTTCCAGGTGTTTCGCGTGATCAACGGGGTCACTGAAGGTACGGTGCTGTGGGGTCTGACGACGACGGGGCGCACCCGCGCGGTGACCACTGCAGTGCTTCCGGCGGGTGCGACCTACGAGTGGCGAGCGGCATCGTGCGGCTCATCCTCGGCGACGATCCCGATGCCGCTGAAGCGCCTCCCGCACCGGTTTCTCCTCCGACGACGCCAACCCCAGCGCCTCAGCCCGCCGCCGCTCCCGCCGCTCCGCCACCGTCCGCCCCCAAACCGGTACGGCTGGAAAAAATCACCCTGGACAAGCGCAATCCCAGCATTTCACTGGAGAAGAAGGGCCAGGGCTTCGGCGAAATCGTGGTCAATCTGAACTGGCACCAGGACAGCGGCGGTGGGGCTAAGGGCTTTTTCGGCCGCCTGACCGG
>CALMXK010000037.1 GCA_937871165.1 uncultured Actinomycetes bacterium | reverse complement strand
CCTATACCGTGACCCAGGCCTCGCAGGCCGGCTGGCAACCGACGCGCCCGCAGCAGGTGGTCCTGACCCTGCCGGACAACAGCCCCGGTGCGATCTTCGAGGTGCTCTTCGGGCATCGGCAGACTGCGACGAGCCCCAGCGTGACCGGCTGGTTGCGCCCGATCGCCGTGGGCTCCAGATCGACCTGGACGACGCGGCATCGGCGCCCGCCGCACTCGACGTCGGCAACTTTTTGGCGCACCTGTCCCAGGAGGCGCTCATTGGTCGTCGTCCGTCGGCCGCCGTGGCCGTCGCACGCGACGGCTTTCTCGACGCCTACGGCGAGGTGGACGGTGACGTCGATGCCTGGGAATGGCTCGCGCTCGTTCGCCTGGCCGGTCTGGCACTGACCCGCCATGGGCGCATGGACTGGTGCCGCGCTTTGTGTTCCCACGCTACCCAGGAGGTTCCAGTATGAGCACCGCAATCGGTCTGCACGCCGACCGTCCCGTCCGGATGGAACCGCGCGATGGCGTCGTCGTTGTCGTCAAACGCTACCGCGACGCCGATGGGGCGCGCATCTTCGGCGATCACCGGCGGCTCTGGGAAGCGCTCGACGGCGGGGGTGGGGGGAGTCGACCCGTGGCCATCCCCGAGCCGATCGTCTGGGACGACGAGGAACGGGAGCTCACCATGGAGGCGCTTCCCGGCGAGCCGGTCGGCGCGCGTGGCGACCTTGGCCGAAGCGGCGAGCTCGCGGCTCCGATCGCCGCACTCATCGGTGCGGTCCATGGCTCGGCGGCCGAGGTCGGTCGCCGACGCGATGCCCGGCGAATCGTCGCGTCACTTCACCGCAAAGCCGTCGACCTGCGCGGCAGCATCGACGAGCGACGGTACCGACGCGCGGTGGAGCTGCTCGACGATCCGATCGTCCTTCGACGCATCGCCGCGCGGGAGACACTCGTACTCAGCCACGGCGACTGGTCGCCGCGCAACGTCCTGGCCGACGGGGACACCGTGCGCATCGTCGACTTCGATCGATTGCAGATGGCCGGATCTGCACACGACGTCGCCTACTGGGGTGCATGGTGCTGGGCGACGGAGCTCATCGTCGGCGGCCGCCCGGACTGGCAGATGTGCAACGCGTTCACGGCCGAGTACGTGGCGGTGCGACCCCAGGTGTTTCAGGAGGTGGTGGACACCCTGTGGTTCCATCGGGCGGCCGCGCTGCTTCGTATCGCGCACGGCTGGTCGGCGCTGCAGGCGGCGCCGCTCATGCGGCGGGCGGTCATCAGCGAGGCGGTCAGGTGGGCGGCGCAGGCGTGAGCGGACCGCGCTCGCGAAGGTGCTCGGCGGCCCACAGGGCCGCCTGGGTGCGGTCTGTGACGCCGATGCGCTGAAACACGCTGCCCAGGTGGGCTTTGACGGTGCGCTCGCTGATGTCGAGCTCACGTGCGATCAACTTGTTGGACAGGCCACGGACCACCAAACCGAGCACCTCGCGTTCGCGCGGCGTGAGCTCGACACCGCTTGCCGGGCGCTCCCGCGCCGACAGCAACACGCGTGCGGCCTTCGGATCGAGCGGCGCGCCCCCCGCCGCGGTCGAGCGCAGCGCACTCAGGAGCGTGTCCGGGTCGGAATCTTTGAGCAGGTATCCGACGGCGCCGGCGTCCAGGGCATCCAGCACGCGCCGCTGGTCACTGAACGATGTGAGGACGACGACGGCGACCTCGGGGTGCGCCTCGAGAATTGCACGTGTCGCTTCCACTCCGTCCATCACCGGCATCGAGAGGTCCATCAACACGATGTCCGGGGGGTCGGCCGCGACCTTCTCGACGATCTCCCGCCCGTCGGCGGCACTGGCCGTGACGGTCATGTCTTCAGTCGTCGTGAGCAACTGCTCGAGTCCATGGCGAAGAATGGTGTGGTCGTCGGCGATCATGATGGTGATCATTGCGGGAGCTCCACATGGACGGTGGTTCCGACCCCGAGGTCGGAGTTGATGGTCATGCTGCCACCGGCCTCGCTCACCAGGTCCTGCAGGACGCGAAGACCGACATGCCCGTCGGCCGGGCGTGCGAGCGCGCCGTCGACGTCGAAGCCGCTGCCGTCGTCGATGACGTCCATGACGACGAGACTCGGATCGTGGGTGATGCGAAGGGTCATCTGCGTGGCACTGGCATGGCGAATGACGTTTCGCTGTGCTTCCTGAGCGATGCGGTGAAGCAGCGCAGATGTTTCACGGCGAAGGGGGCGGTCGGGGAGATCGATTTCGATGGTCGGCTCGATGCCACGTGCCGACACTCGCGAGGTCAGATCCGACAACGCCTGTGCGATCCCCGTGTCATCCAGATTGGGGGGATACAGATCCACGAGCAGCGTTCGCAGGGACGTGATCGCGTTGCGTACGCGTGCGCTCGCATGATCGAGCAGGCGCGCGTCCTCATGGCTCGTCGCCTCGTCTGGCGTGTCTCGTTTCGATGCCCGACGGCTCGCGGCGGCGAGCTCCAACGAGACCCCGGCGAGGTCTTGGACGGTGCCGTCGTGAAGGTCCATGGCGATGCGTCGACGCTCGGCTGCGGACGATTCGATGGCGGCGCTCAAAAGACGTTCACGTTCATCCTGGCTGCGGCGAAGACGCCGGGCGGTGCGCCATGCAAGCGGGAACTGCAGCAGCTGCAGCAGAAGCAGTGATCCGAGCGCGACCGGTGCGAATGCCTGCCAGACACGCCGACTCGACTCGCGGATGGTGTCGTAGCCGAAGTAGGTCTCAAACAGCAAGGGCTCGCCGCGTGCGGGCGTGACGCGCGCGTAGACCTCGAGCAGGCGCGAGTCACCGGACTTGTCGAACCGGTTCTCCGCATCCGTCAGGTCGCTGACCTCGGCATGCGTCACTCCGGTTGCAAGCACCGCCGTGGCGTCGTCGCCGAAGGGGAACCGTTGTCCGATCAGACGTGGCTCGTCCGAATACAGCAGGCGCCCGCTTGAATCCCAGAGTTTCGTTCGCACCATCGCGAGCGGGACGATGCTGCTTCGCACCACCTCCCCGAACGTGGCGATCGCCTTCGGATCTCCCGCGAGCAGCTCAGGCGTCACCGCCTGGCGTACCAGTCCGTCGCTGATGACCGTCGTGATCCGACGGGCGTCGATAATCGCCTCCTGCGTGGCGATCCGTCTGCTGAGCAGCGCCGTCACGGCGGCAAGTGCCACGAGGCCGAGCGATGAGATGACGATGAAGCGCACCGCGATGCGTCGAAGTGAGACCGGCGGGAGCCGGACATCGGACATCAGGTGTCCGCCCGGGGCGCGCTCGCGCTCTGATCGATCATGCATCTGCAGGGGATTCTGAACTGCTGCACCGGCTGCGTCTATGGTCCGAAGGTCGTAGTACCAGCGGGAGCACCATGTGCGCCGCGCACGCCCGCAAGCGGATGGCGTGCAAGGTGCAAACTGGCAAGTCCCGCCCATTCACCGTAGCGGGCAAGAAGCGCAGTGGTGTCGGCAACGCTCGCACGCCGGCCAAGGAGGTTGCTGCAAAGACGGATGAGGTTGAGGTCGCCCGCGATGCCATACGCATAACTTCCGAGGCCGTTGAGCGCGACAAGGGCGCTCGTCCACGGGCCGATCATCGGCTCACGCCGCAGTCGTGCGATCGCCACGTCGGCCGGTTCACGGCGAAGGGCGTCAAGATCGAGTCGCCGTGCCGCGCCGGCGAGCGCGCCCGCCCGCTTGGGTGCCAATCCGTGTTTGACGAGTGTCGCCGAACCCGCTGCGCGCAGCTCGTCTGCGCTGAGGGGAAGGAGCAGGCCTTCGTGCGCCGTGCCCAGTGCGGTCGTGATGCGCCGCTCGATCGACCAGGCTTCACGTGCGGCGATGAGCTGGCCGGCAAAGCCGTGAAGGAGCGACTGCGCGACCGATGTGCGAAGTGGCCGGACACCCCGTCGTGGGATCACCGCCTGCGCGAGCAGCTCGTCGGTGGCGGCCATCTCGAGAAACGGCGTGTGGTCGTCGTCGACGGCCAGGGCGAATCGCAACTCGTCGAGGGCCACGGCGACGTTCGCCGACGTGGTGAGCGTGCCGGTCAGCGTCCCGTCGGGGAGCTGACCGATCCGAGCGAACGCGGGCATGTCGTCGGCGCGAAATGCGACCTGCACGGTGCTTCCCGCCAGTCGCCACGAGAGGCTCCGTCCGGCGTCGACCGACTGGCGCAGGGAGTACGGGCCACGCGGCATGATCGTGATCTCGTGCACCTGGCGACCATAGGGGACCGTCGGCGTGGCCGCGCGTACACTAAATGCCGGTTGGTGTATACTGCCGCCATGGCGCGCCGGCTCATCGCATATCTTCGCGTTGGGCCGAAGGAGGTTTCGGCGGAGCGGCCTGAACTCGACGCACAGCTTGCCGTCATCCGGACCGCCTGCGCGCAGAACGACTGGGAACTCGCCGGGGTCGAGCAGGAGGTCCGCTCCGGTCGCCTGCGTCGGCGCCAGGGGCTTCGCGGTGCCATCGCCGCGTGCCGGGCCGGCCAAGCGGACGGCATCATCGTTGCGCGGCTGGACCGGCTGACCTACGACTTGGAGCACCTGGCCGAACTCGTGAGCGTGGCGGGCCGCGACGGGTTTTCCATCGTTTCGCTGGAACCCGCGGTCGACCTTGACAGCGAACAGGGCGCCGTCGTCGGCGCCGTGCTGAGTGCGGCTGCGGGGTGGAGCTCACGCAGCATCGTGCGACGGGCCGAGGCCATCGCGCGAACCAAGGCCGAAGACGCCATCGTGTCGCGGCGACCGGGACGTCCCACCTCGACGCCCATGGACCTTGCTGAACGTATTCGTGAGATGCGCGATCGCGGGCTCACCCTGCAGGCGATCTGCGACACGCTCAACCGCGAAGGGGTGCCCACGCCACGCGGCGGTGCGCTGTGGCGGCCGACGTCGCTGCGTGCAATCCTTGCCGCCTCGCCCACGAAACCGTAAAAGCTTCTACGGAATGGCGCGGGATTGTCCGGATCCGCACATGGTCCTACCCTTCGTTCATGCCCGCGACATCGACGCCGCAGGCTGCAAGGCCACCAGCAGGTAGGGACATCATGGGTCGGATAGTGCGGTCGGCGAACACGGAGGCACCGGAAGGTGGCCTGAGCGGTCGCACACTGGTGCGGGCGCAGCGCCTTGCGGCCGCCGGCGAGCATATGGAGGCACTCTCGCTCTTTCGTGAGATTGTCGAGGGAGGCCCCACACGTGACCGCCAGGCGGCGTGCGTGGGGGCGGGCAACGCGTACCTGGCGTTGCGGCGCTATGAACTTGCGGAGGGCTGCTATGAGCAGTCGGCCACCCTTGGTGCGGACCCGGATCTCTTTGCCGAGTCGCTGCAGAACCTCGGTATCTCGCGGTACGTTCGCGGGGACCGCACGGGGGCGTGCGACGTGATGCAGGAGCTCGCGGTGCTTGACCATCCGGTCTTCTCACCGCTTGCGCAGGACAACCTGCAAGTCCTTTTCGGACTGGTCATCTACTAGAGGGACGAGGACAACACTCAATCTCAACATGAGGCTGAGTGTTGTCGTTCCTTTCAGTGCAGTGTGACGATCACACCGGGCTGATGCGCACCCGCATACGGGCCACCGACGGGTGCGCATCCATGAGCGCGCGGTGGGCGGCGAGCGCCTGACGCGTCTGGGGTGACGTCTCATCGACCCCATCGCGAGGCTCCGTCAGCATGTGCATCAACAAGTCGGCGATGGTGCACCGATCACCGACGACGTAGCGACGCCCGGACAGCTGGTCGTCGATGAAGTCGAGCGCGGCCGCTCGATCGGTGGCCGCGGCCGCACGGAGGGTCGCCGCAACGTCGGCTGTGAGTGTCGGCCCCTCCACGGCATCGAGCCGGTGGCCGATCGTGTGGACGCTGTTGGCGAGCCATGTCACCCAGGTCGAGACGGCGGCCCGCTCGGGCGCACCGATCGGTGGGAACAGGCGCGACTCGGGGAACCGGTCACCGAGCCACAGCAGGATGGCCGCCGAGCCGACGATGCGGACGGCGCCGATCTCCAACTCCGGCTCACCGTCGCCACGGTCGGTCCGCAGCACTTCGTACGCCACGCCGATCTCTTCGATCGCGGCCACGACTGCGCTCGCCGACGCGTGCGTGGTCAGGTGCAGCCGGATCACACGATGCCTTCCATCGCGACCACCCGCGCGATCGATGGCCGCTCCGACAACCGGGCGAAATACGCGGCGGTTCGCGGCCGCACGAATGCCGGGCGCACCAGATGCCGGGTCCATGGGATCACCATGAACCAGAAGATGTCTGCGGAACTGAATCGCTCGCCGAGCAGGTGGGCGCGGTCATCCGCCAGCTGCGTCTCAATCCACTCCAGCGCGTCGTCGATCTGGCGGGCGGCGTGATCGCGCACTCGTCCGACCATCAGCCGGTCGGTGGTGAACCGTTCCGGGTAGATCACCTGATAGAGCGGTGCCTGCACGGCCGTGGTCAAGAACATGATCCACTGGTACCAGTCCGCCCGCGCAGGGTCGGTGGTCGCGGGCGCGAGGTTGGCATGGGGGAAACGGTCGGACAGGTACATCGTGATCGCGGCAGATTCGGTCATCGTGACGTCGCCGTCGACGAGCGCGGGAACCTTGCGGTGCGGCGAGGCCGCCAAAAACGCTGCGGGGCCGGGTGGATCGCGGCTGATCCGGATGAACGTGAAGTCGGCGCCGGCCTCCTCAAGACAGATTCGCGGCGCCGTCGAGGCGGATGCCGGAATTCCGTAGAGGGTGATCACGGCGTCGTCCAACTCCCCGGGAACGGGAGTGTGACGACGATCGCCGCGGTCGGCAGGTCCGACACGAAGACCTGGTCGTGCTCGTCCACCTCTTTGCGCAGGGTCGCGAGCCCGATCGGTCCGAGCGTCGGATGGCCGGCGACGCTCGTGACGCTCCCAACGACGCGGTCCGCCGCGTGGACGTCTGCGCCGGTCGGGACCATCTCAGGCAGACGCAGTCCCACCAGACGCCGGTTCACACCCCCACGGTGCTCGACCCGGGCGACCGTTTCCTGGCCGAGGTAGCACCCCTTGGTGAATGAGACCGCGGTGGTCTCGAGGCCGGCCTCATGGACCAGCGTCCGCTCGGTCAGATCCACACCGAATCGCGGCACGCCGGCCGCGATGCGGCGCGCCTCGAGGGTCGCATCGTCGATCGCGGCCTGCGTCGTCGACTGCCGAATCACATCGGCCACGCCGACGGCGTCGCACGTGCCCGGGACGGAGCCCTCAATCACCAGGTCGGCGCCGAGGGGGGTGACGGCCTCCGCATAGGTCACCAGATCGACCGGCTCGGGCCCGATGATCTCCACGTCCTCGGAGAAGTGGTACTCGTCGAGCAGCTGTGCGAGACGCTCACCGCTGTCGGCATCGGTCAGGAGCGTGAACGCGCTCTCCCCCGTGCACACCACGCGGGCGAGCACACGAACGTGTCCGGTCGCATCGAGCAGCAGCGCCGGCTGGGAGGCGCCGACAGCGAGGGCGGCGACATCGTTGGACAGCAGCCCGTGCAGGAACGAGCGGCTGTCGCGACCATCGACCCAAACCACCGCGCCGCGAGCGCTCATGAATCCTCGGTCGTGGTGAGCGCGAGCTCGATGATCGAATCGATGATGTCGAGGCGCGCATGTTCGGAGCGCTCCTCGAGCAGGCGCTGTTTGGTGCCGTTGGGAAGCTGCATGGTGCCGGCGATCCGGTACGACAGGGGAATGCCGTCGTCAGCCGGGGGGTCGATCGGCTCACCTGCGAGGCTCTCGGAAAGGGTGCGGAACCGGTCGATCACCTGGTCCACGCGGGCCGGGTCGAGCTGCGGCGCCATGTCGGGAACCGGCCGCACATCTGCGGTGACGTAGGGCTCCCCGTCGGTCTTTGCGACGATGGCGATCCGCTCATGTCCTCGAACGACGATGTTCATCCGTCCGTCGGCGAAGCGATGTTCCACGCGGTGGACGGTTGCGCTGCACGCGTACTTGGCGACGCCTTCGGAGGTGGCGAGCGGCAGGACGAATGCGCGGCCCTCGAGCGTGCAGTCGGCGACGAGCGCCCGGTAGCGGTGCTCGAAGATGTGCAGCGGGAGGTGTTCGCCGGGCAGGAGCACCAGGTTGAGTGGGAAGAGCCCCATGTTTGTCGATGCAGTGGTCATGTCGTGCGGTCCTTGTCGCACTATACGATCCGGGACAGATGAGCGAACCACCATTGCCACATGGATTGGTGCGACCGTCGCTGAGCGCCGTCGAGCCGTACGAGCCCGGTCGGCCGATCAGCGCGGTGCGCCTGGAGAGCGGGATTCAGGAGGTCGTGAAACTCGCCTCCAACGAAGGCCCGTTCCCACCATTTCCCGCAGCCCAACAGGCGATCTCCGAGTCCATCAGCCAACTGCGCATGTATCCGGATCCCGGCGCGTGGATCCTTCGGGACGCGATCAGCCAACATGCACGCGTTCCGGTTGATCTCGTGCAGCCGGGCAACGGGGTGGACAGCCTGATCAAACTGCTGTGCATGACCGTGCTCGATCCCGGTGACGAGATGGTGATGGGGTGGCCGTCGTTCCCGTCGTGGCGCCAGGGTGCGCTGATCATGGGTGCGTCGCCGGTCCTCGTCCCGCTCACCGCCGACGGCGCATACGACCTGGACGGACTGCTTGCGGCCATCACGCCGCGCACCAAGATGGTGGTCGTCGTGAGCCCCAACAACCCGACCGGCGCCGCGGTGGACGCCGCCGCGCTGACCGCGTTTTTGGACCGGGTCCCGGGCCACGTGTTGCCGGTGCTCGACGAGGCGTACTACGAGTACATGGGCGGGACCGGCCACAACGGTGCCAAAGAGATGCGAAACGGCCGCCCGATGGTGGTGACGCGGACGTTCAGCAAGATCTTCGGTCTTGCCGGCCTGCGCGTCGGCTACATGTTCGCCCCGACCGCGCTGATCAGCGAGATCGGCAAGGTGCGCAACGTGTTCGACGTGAACACCCTTGCAAAGACCGCGGCGACCGCCAGCTTGGCTCACGCGTCCCAGTACCTGCCGGACCGGGTTGCGCTCAACGCCGGTGAGCGCACCCGAGTCAGCGCGCGGCTCACGGCGCTCGGCACGCCGCCACTGCCCTCGGACGGAAACTTCGTCTACGTCGACATGGGTGACGGCGTGCGCGCGGGCGCCATCGTGGACGCGCTGCTTGCACGTGGGATCATCATCCGTCCCACCCGGGCGTTCGGTGCGCCGACGGGCGTGCGCGTCACCATCGGGCTGCCGGCGGAGAACGATCGGTTCCTCAGCGAGTACGCGGTCGCACTGGCGGAGTTGCCGGCGCCCTCGTGACCGACGTCGCCGCACTCGTTCAGGCTGTTCGCACCGGCTCCCGCCGGGCGATCGGTCGAGCGATCACGGCCGTCGAAACCGGTGGGGAGCTCGGCCGCGCCGTGCTCGCGGGCGTCTCGCTCCACGCCGGCGGCGCACTGCGCATCGGAATCACCGGCCCGCCTGGTGTCGGCAAAAGCACCCTGATCTCGAGTCTGGTGACGTCCCGCCGGGCGGCGGGGCAGACGGTTGCCGTCGTCAGCGTTGATCCCACCAGTCCGTTCTCCAACGGTGCCGTGCTCGGTGACCGTATCCGTCTGGTGGACCACTTCACCGATCCCGGGGTGTTCATCCGCTCCATGGCAAGTCGCGGCCAGCTGGGTGGGGTGTCCCTCGGCACCGCCTCCGCCATGACGGTTTTGGAGGCGGCCGGGTTCGACGTCGTGATCGTCGAGACCGTCGGCGCCGGTCAGAACGAGGTCGAGATCCGGTCGATCACCGACACCGTCGTGCTCGTGCTCATGCCCGGCAGCGGTGACGGTGTGCAGGCGATCAAGGCGGGGGTCATGGAAATCCCCGACGTGCTCGTGATCAACAAGGCCGACCATCCGGCAGCCGCGGTGCTGCGGACCGAGCTGCACGCCGCGATGCGACTGATTCCGCACGAGGGCTGGCAGGTGCCGGTCTGCGAGACGCGGGCGAATGTCGGAGCCGGAATCGACGAGCTGTGGGAGGCGGTGCTCGCCCACCGCGACGCCTTGGGCGAGGCGGGGGTGCGCGCACGGCGCACGGAGGGTATGCGCAGCAGGCTGCGATCAATGGCGCTTGCGCGGTTGGCCGTCCGGCTGGACACGGCGTGCCCTGGGCCACTGCTTGACGAGCTCTCGTCGCAGGTGGTGGGCGGTGATCGTGCGCCAGACGACGCGGTGGACCGCATGCTCGCGGGCCTCCTGTCGAACGACCGCGGCGGAGCACATCCCGACCGGTGAATGAGCTCGTCCAGCGGTGGCGCGCGAGCCGTCGCATCCGCGCCCTCACGCTGTGCGCGATCGCCGTGGTCATCGTCATTGCGACCTGGTATCCGTCGCCACACCCGAGCGCCGGGTTCGACCCGTCCTGGCAGATCGCGCTGCACCTGATCGCGGCCGAGCGCATGGACTTCGGCACCGACGTGGTGTTCACCTACGGGCCGCTTGGGTTCGTGCTCTTTCCGCAAACGGTGACCGGCACGACGTGGGCGATCGCATTCGTGGTCACGTTCCTGCTGCGCGTGGCGCTCGTGCTGCTCGTGATCGGCGCAACCCGCCGTGCGACGGGACACATCCTCCCGGCGATCGTCGCCGGCTTCGTCTGCGCCGCCACACTTGGCCCGCTGATCACGATCCCGGGGATGCTCGCGGCACTCGCCGCGATCGTCCTGATCCAACAACCGGCCCGACTCCGGCGCATGTCGTGGCTGGTTGCGAGCGCACTGGGCGCGGCGGCCGCGCTCTGCCTGCTCATCAAACTCGACAGCGGCGTGGTCGCCACGATCACGCTCGGCCTGGCCGCATGGTTCCAGGGACCGCGCGGCATGCGCGCACTCGGCCAATTTGCCGGCGGCTACATTGTGGCGTTCCTCGCGGGATGGCTCGCCACGGGCAATCCCCTGAGCACCATTGGGTCCTGGCTTGGATGGTCGCGTCAGATGGTGTCGGGCTACACGGAAGGGGCGATGTTCACGGATGCGCGCGTCGGTCCGGGCTGGCACTTCACGGTCTTCTTCAGTGCGCTCGCTCTGGTGGCGATCGGCGCATGGTGGGCATGGCGCGGCCGCACGCGAAGCGAACGTGCCGCGCTTTGGGTGGTGCTCGGGCTCGTCTGCTGGGTCGAGTTCAAACACGGCTTCGTGCGACACGACACCCACGTCGCGGGTACCTTGCTGACGCTCGGCCTGCTCCCGCTGATGCTGCGCTGGCCTCGACGGTACGTCGGCTGGCTCGCCCTCGCCGCAGCGAGTGTGGGACTCGTCGGGGCGTTGAACGCCATGGACCTCGATCCGTGGCAGCGCCTGGAGCCGACAGGCGCCCGCGGGTTTGCGCGCGAAGCCCGCATGCTGGTGGACTCCGCACGCCGAGAGCGCACGATCGCGCAGTCGCGTGCAGCTGTCCGACGCACCCTGGCGATTGATCCGGCCGTCATCGACGCGGTCGGCGCGGATCCGGTGCACGTCGCACCGCACGAGACGTCCGCGGTCTGGGCGTACGGCTTGAACTGGCATCCGGTCCCCCAGTTCCAGTCATTTTCGACGTGGACCGGGGGGCTCGATCGACTGAACGCCGACCGGATGGGATCAAGCGACGGCCCGCCCGTCATCCTGCGCGAAAGCACGGCGCGTCTTGACCGGCACAACCCGCTGTTCGAGTCGCCACGGGAGAACGTGGCGCTCATCTGCGACTACCGTCAAACGCGGTTGGTGGGCCGGTGGGAGGTGCTTCGCCGGACCGCGAATCGCTGCGGTCCCGAACGTCGTCTGTCCTCGGTGCGCGTGCGCGGCACCGACCCGATCACGATTCCCGCAGGCCGTGCGGACGAGATGGTTTTGGCCCGCATCCGGTGGAGCCCGGGCATTGCGTGGCGCCTTCAGTCACTCATCGTCCGCCCGCCCGCGATGCCCGAAATCGGGTTGCCGCAAGGGCCGAGTCGGCAGACCTACCGCATCCCACGCGCACTGCTCGGCGGACCACTTGTGCTGCGCGTCCCCGCCGACGTGGTGTTGCCACATCGACTTCGGCAGCTCGCCGATCTCGAGACGATGCGGTTGGTGCACATGGACGGCGCCTCGGTGGAGTTCATCGCGCGTGCCGTTCGATCGTGATGTGGCGCCGGGCGGCGGGCGACGTCCGCTTCCGACACGCACGGCCGCTGCCATCGCACGACTAACCTGTGCGCATGGCTGACCGGTTCACACTGCTCGACATCGGAGACGTCCAGGTGCGGCTGTCGAATCCGGACAAGATCTTCTTTCCGGAGCTTGGCATCACCAAGTTGCAGCTGGTCGAGTACTACCTGACCGTCGCCGACGCGGCGCTCATCCACCTTCGCGAACGACCGACGGTGATGAAACGCTACGTCGACGGGGCGGCGGGGGAGCCGTTTTTCCAAAAGCGCGTGCCGGCGAACGCGCCCCCGTGGCTGCAGAGCGCAACCGTCACATTCCCGAGCGGCCGCACCGCGACTGAGCTGGTGCCCGCCGACGCCGCCCACCTGGCATGGGCGGTCAACCTCGGGGTCATCGACTTCAACCCCTGGGCGGTGCGCCGGGCCGACCTGGATCGTCCGGACGAGTTGCGTGTCGACCTGGATCCGATGCCGGACGTTCCGTGGGACCATGTTCGGCGGGTTGCGCTCGTCGTGGGCGAGGTCCTGCGCGACGTCGGGCTGACGGGATTCCCCAAGACGTCGGGATCGCGCGGCATTCACATCAACGCACGGATCGTCCCCGAGCACGATTTCGATGGCGTGCGCCGCGCCGCGGTGGCGCTTGCGCGGGAGGTGGAACGCCGAGTGCCGGAGCTCGCCACGAGCAAGTGGTGGAAGGAAGAACGCCACGGCGTGTTCATCGACTACAACCAAAATGCCCGGGACCGTACCGTCGCATCCGCCTACTCGGTTCGTGCCGTGCCAAACGCCAAAGTGTCGTGTCCGTTGAGCTGGGACGAGGTGGCCGTCGTCGAGCCGGACGAGCTTCGGATCGACACCGTACCCGCGCGACTCGCCACGATCGGCGATCCGTCAGCCGAGATGGATGCCCACGCCGGATCCTTGGCGGGGCTGCTGGCGCTCGCGGCCCGCGATGAGCAGCACGGGCTCGGCGACGCGCCATGGCCGCCGCACTTTCGCAAGAAGCAGGGTGAGCCGCGCCGTGTTCAGCCGAGCAAGCGCCGCTCGGGCCCGGATCAGGAGTCGAGCTGATCCACCCCGCATTCGCCCGGCGCCTTGTCGTCGCGAAAACGCAACGTCTTGGCGCCATGGCGAATGCGACCGCCGCTCACATGATCGAAGCTGACCTCTGCGACGAGCTCGGGTCGAAGTGAAACCCATGACAGGTCGCGGTCGCCGCTCCACCGACTGGCGTCGCCCGTTCCCCGCTCACCCGTTTCGTACGGAGCGAGCATGGCGACCAGTTCGCGCTTTTGCTTGGCCGTGAAGCCACTTGAGTGACCGATCCCGCGGAGCGTTCCATCCGGCTCGTAGGCACCGAGGATCAGCGAGCCGACGGTCCCCTCATCTTTGCCGGGGCGCCAGCCGAGGATGACCGCGTCGATGGTGCGCACCCGTTTGATCTTGACCATGCCGAGGCGCTCGCCCGGGCGATACGGGGCCGTTGCATCCTTGGCGATCACCCCTTCCGCCGTGGTGAGCCACACCTGTGCCGCATCAGGATCGTCGGTCACCGGCGTCATCGGGGCCTTGCCCAGCAGCGCTTCGAGCCGGGCACGTCGGTCGGTGAACGGCAACTCGAGCACCGAGGCGCCGTCCACCTCGAGCAGGTCGAACGCCACGAACGTCGCGGGGATCTCACGCGAGAGCCGTTCGACCCGCGACGCCGCGGGGTGAAGCCGCGTCTGCAGGGCCTCGAAGTCCTGGTGGCCCTCGGTCTCCCCGATGATGATCTCCCCGTCAAGAACGCACGGGACGTCGGGAAAGCGCAGCTCCGGGAAGTACCGGCCAAGTGGCCGACCACTTCGCGACAGGATCGTCAGCTCGCCGTCACGGACGAAGACGATGGCCCGGAAGCCGTCGAGCTTCGGCTCATACCGCCACTGCGGCCCGGTCGGAAGTGCGCCGGCGCTCTTTGAAAGCTGCGGTGCGAGCGGTGGCTGGAGCGGCTGTGACATGGCGCCACACTACCCGCGGACCGGCGTCGGTGACAGCTACCGCTGCGGCTTGGCGCCCGTGTTGACAACCTCGAAGTCGGCGCCGGTGATCCTGCCGAGAGCATGCAGCTCATCGTCGTTCCACCGGCTATTTGGCACACCGGTGACGTACCACGGCGACCCGTTGTCGGCGAGGATCATTCCGTACCGCTTCAGCGCGGTCAGGATGATGCGCGACTGCGGGCCGTAGCGTGAGATGTTGACCGACGCTTTCAGGCGAACGTGCAACCCCATCGGGGGCAATGCGGTGCTGGCAGACTCGCCGGCCTGATGGCGGGCCGGATACAGGAACGCCGTTCGTGTGCGCGGGGCGGTGAATCGCAACGCGTGGTCGATACGACCACGGGCCACGTCGGAGTAGCGCACCAGGCCGGGGAAGATGGCCAAGCCGGCGGCGTCCGCGCTCGTCCAGCGAAGGGGGCGCAGTGCGTTCGATCGCAGATCCCACACCGCGCCGGAGCCTGCACGCCAACGTCCGTCCACCTTGCGGGCACCGAAGAGCTCGAAGAGTTTGCAGCGCCCTTTGTCGATGATCAGCATGTGGCGGTCACTCCCGGCCTCGATCCGAGGGCGCGACGGAATCGGATAGCCGACCCGGTCGGACTCGCTCGCATACTGAAACCGCACACCGAGGCGCGGCTGCGTCGACGGGACGACGTTGAACGGAATCCCGTACCCGCCCTGGTTCGAAAAGTCCGGATGGAGTCCCGCATTCAAACCAATGGCACGGATCATGGCGGCGCTGTTGGTCGCGACGGGAAGCTTCGAGACGTCCCGGTTCCACGGGTTGTCCGCGGGGAAGATCGGGCAGCTCGGCGCGAGCGGTGTGGGGAAGGCCCCCGCTGCCGGCGCGAGGGCGCCGCAGAGCGCCGCGATGGTTGTCAACCGCCCGAGAAATGAACGACGCATGAGTGACATCGTGTCATGCGTGCACTCAGATGCAATCGCGCCCGGTGGACGAGGCGCCTGCGGGGGGCGTCGCTGCGAGCAATGGTTATGCTCCCTGAATGGGGGGAAAACTGTGAAAATCACCATCTCGTCAGGTCCAGCCGCCGGTCGCACCGTGGAGGTGGACCGGGAACTCATGCTTGGGCGGGTTCTTCCGGCTGACATCGTGGTCGACGACCCGCGCGTGTCCGGTCGCCACGCACTCCTTCGCCCGCATGGCGACGCCATCCAGGTCGAGGACATCGGCTCGAGCAACGGCACCTTCGTGCGGGGTGAGCGGATCACCGGCCCGAGCGTGATTGCGCCCGGCGACGAGATGCGTGTGGGCGACACCACGCTTCGCGTCGAGGGGAAGACGACGACGGTCGCCGACCAGGAACCAACCCACTGGAGCCTGTCGGTACGTACCGGGCCGGACGCCGGCATGGAACAGGTGCTGCACGAGGGCTCCCTTGTGATCGGGCGCGACGGCGCGGCGGACATGCGGCTCACCGACTCGCGGGTTTCGACCAACCATGTGCGCATCACCCTGCGCGGGCAGGTGGCGACGGTCACCGATCTGGACTCGGCGAACGGCACACTCGTGGATGGGCTGCCGGTCGGTGACGAGGTGGCGATCCGTTCCGGCGCCGAGATCCAGGTCGGTGAAACAGTGATCGTCGCGACACGCGGCGACGCGGTTGCCACCGGTCCCGCCCCGACGGTGATCGGCGGGACACTGCCGGCGGAACCGGTCAAGGCGGCCTCCGCCATCGGGCGCGCGCGTGTCATCGCAGGCGTCGTCGCATTCGGCGCCGTCGTCGCGGTCGCGTCCGTCGCGCTCAACAGCGGCGACGAGCCGCTGACCCCGACGGAGATCGTGAAGAAGAACCGCGCGGCGACCGTGATGATTCTCAGCAAGGTCGACGGTGAGCTGAACTCGATGGGATCGGGATTCGTCGTCGACGCCGAAAAGGGGCTCATCGTCACGAACAACCATGTGGCGACCGGTGGCGACCTGTCGGTGCAACCCGAGGCGGCACGCGTCATGCAGGCCGCCGCGACGATCGTCGCCGCCAATCCGTGTGAGGACCTTGCACTGATCAGAGTCGACGACGCGTCGCTGCGCGCGGCGGTTCGCGCGGTCACGTTCTCGTCGAGCACCTACGAGCAGGGCGACCCGGTTGTCGCACTCGGCTATCCGGGGTCGGCCGAGAGCGGCAAGGAGTTCGGCAAGGACACGATGTCGGCCACGTCCGGCATCGTCTCCAAGGTCGCTGCCCGCTATGACGTGCCCTTGAGCGGCGTTCCCCTGCTCACCTCCGTCATCCAACACACCGCCGCGGTCAATCCCGGCAACTCGGGCGGGCCTCTGTTTGACGACCAGGGTGAGCTGATCGGGGTCAACACCGCCATCTACAGTCGCGGTGGCCAGCGGGCCGAGAGCGAGAGCTACGCCGTCTCCGAGACCCGACTCAAGGAGAAGCTCGAGCTGCTGAAAAACGGCAATGCGCAGTACTGGCTCGGCTTGTCGCTCGGCGAGACGCTGCGAAACGGCGCAGGAGACCCGGCGGGTGTGGCGATCGCCGGGGTCACTCCCGGGTCGCCGGCAGATCGCGCCGGTATTCGCCCCGGCGTCGCGTTGGTCGCGATCGATCGTCGGACCGTGTTCGACAGCCAGTCCTACTGCGAGTCCGTTCCCGCGGACGAGGGCGCGCAGGTCACGCTCACGCTGCAGGACGTGATCACACAGGAGCAGGTCGACGTGCAGCTGGCGGTCGGCAATGGCTGAACTCGACCCTGGAGCGACCTTCGGCGAGTTTCGCATTGAGGCGCTCGTTGGTCGCGGCGGGATGGGGCTTGTCTACCGGGCGCGTCAGGAGCGGCTCGGTCGTCCAGTCGCACTCAAGATCATCGCACCGCACCTGGCGGCCGACGAGGGCTTTCGCGCACGCTTTCGGCGGGAGGCGCAAATGGCCGCCGCCATCGATCACCCGAACATCCTGCCGATCTACGACGCCGGTGAGATCGACGGTCAGCCGTATCTGGCGTTGCGCTACGTGGACGGCACGGACCTGTACACGCTCATCGGCGAGCAGTCGCCGCTGGAGCCCGCGCGCGTGCTCGCCATCGGCGAACAGGTCGCCCACGCGCTCGACGCCGCCCACGCACGGGGCCTGATTCACCGGGACGTCAAGCCGGCCAACATCCTTCTCGATCGTGCGGTGTCGGGTCGCGAGGTGGCGTACCTCACGGACTTCGGTTTGACACGGGCGGGCACCGACACACGTCTGACAAAAACGGGCGGTTGGGTCGGCACCGTCGACTACATGGCCCCTGAACAGTTCGAGGCGGGTGCGGTCAGCGGCGGCGCAGACCAGTATTCGCTCGCCTGCGTCCTGTTCGAAGCCTTGACCGGCACTCGGCCATTCCCGCGCGAGTCGGACCTTCAGGTGATGTTCGCCCATGTTCGCGATGATCGCCCAGTCGCCACGGAGCGCCGTCCAACCCTGCCACCGGCGTGCGATGAGATCCTCCAGCGCGGGATGGCGCGGTCGGCCGGGGAACGCTTCTCCTCGTGCGGCGATCTTGTGACGGCGCTTCGCACGGCTGTCGGGTCGGCCCCGTCCGCTCAGACGACCCCGGTGGCGGCTGGGCAGTCACCGGTGACCCTCGTGGGCGACGAGACACCCGACAGTGGTGGCGCGCTCACCCCGGCGGGAACGGTGGTCGGCACGCAAACCGACGGTCCGGTGCCCGTGTCGGGTCGACGGCGCAGCGATCGCCGCAACCGGCTGGTGGCGCTTGCGGCGGGCGGTGCGCTTGCCGCCGGGATCGCCACAGCCGTCGCGCTCAGCGGCAATGGGGAGGAGGGCACGGCCTCCGTGTCATCGACCATTCAGACGACGACAACAACACCGCAGACGGTGACGACGACGGCGAGCGATCCTGACGGGTTCCCGCCGGCGACCGCACTGGAACTCGTTGCGGTCGCGGCGAAGCCCGCCACCGGCGTGATCGTCTACTCCAGCAACACGCCGTCACTACGCGGCAAGATTCGCGTCGCGACGGCGGGGAAGCGGATCGGTCTCATGGTCACGGACACAAAACTTGAGATGCGGCTCTACGCGATCGACGAGGAGATCCAGTGGGTGTGCGCGAAGGACCGTGCCGTTGGTCGCAGCGTGTGCCGCAAGGCACGGAATCTGACCGGCGCGGAACGCGCGCAACTGCAGGCGACGCTGACGAGCTACATGTCGCTGATGTCGGACGACGGCATCAAAAAGTACTTCGGCCCGCTTGCACTCCTCGGCCCGGAGATCTTTTCGGACCGGCAGATGGAGCGGGAGGTCGCCTGCCTGCAACGACGCCAAAATGGTGACATGGCGCGACTTTGCACGACGCGCGACGGGTTCGTGACCGAGCTGACGGCGGTCACCGACGGGGAGCGCATCAGCTTGACGGGCACCTCCCTTCGTCGCGGCACCCCGACGAGCGACTTCGTTCCAACCGCGAAGCTGCAGTAGCGGCGGGCGCGTGGGACGCGTCCGCCGCCTGTGCGCTACTTCGTGAGATCCGCCGCCAGTGTGGTGATGAGACGGACGCCGAACCCGGTGCCCGCGCCGTTGACCATGCCAGTGCCCGCGATGTCGACGTGGCACCAGGGCAGTCCGTCCGTGAACTCGCGCAGGAACATCGCCGCGTAGATGCTGCTTGCCTGACGCTTCTTCGCGGCGTTGGACAAGTCGGCGACCGGGCTTTTGATGAGCGGCCGGTAGCCCTCGTGCAGCGGCAGCTCCCACACCAGGTCGCCCGAGGCCTCGCCGGCGTCGAACACGGTGGACGTCCACTCCTTGTCCGACCCGAACAAGCCCGCGTAGACCTCGCCGAGGGCGATCACGATTGCGCCGGTGAGTGTTGCGAAGTTGATGATGCGGGTGGCGCCGTTGCGCGCGGCATAGGTGAGCGCGTCGGCGAGAATCAGGCGCCCTTCGGCGTCGGTGTTGACGACCTCGATGGTCTTGCCGTTCATCGCCGTTACGACGTCGCCCGGCTTGATCGCCGTGCCGTCGGGCATGTTCTCGGCCGAGGGAACCACGGCGAGGACCTCGATCGGCAGGCCGAGCGCCGCGATGGCGGCGATTCCCTCGATCGTGGCGGCGCCGCCGCCCATGTCCATCTTCATCTCCTCCATGCCGCCGGACGGCTTGATGGAGATGCCGCCCGTGTCGAACGTGACCGCCTTGCCGACGATGCCGAGCACCTCGGATGTGGCCGCTTTGGCGGGCGCGTAGCGCATGACGATGAGCTGCGCGGGGTTCGGCGATCCCTGCGCCACGCACAGCAGCGCGCCGGCGCCGAGCTTCTCGAGCTCCTTCGGGCCGAGGATCTTGCAAGTGAGCCCCGGGGTGAGCTTCGCGAGTGCCATGGCGTACTCGGCGAGCATCGGCGGGGTCAGATGATTGCCGGGCGTGTTGGACAGGTCTCGCGCGGCGTTGACGTGCGCGTTGACGATGTCGCTGGCGGCAAGCTTCGCCGCAGCAGGTCCGCCGCCCACGATGGTGACCTCACGCAGCGTCGTCGGCGCCGGGCCGTCACCTGCCGAGCGGAATCGATCGAAGCGGTACGCGCCGTAGGCGACGCCGTCGAGGAGCGACTGCGCATCGGTGTCGGTGATGTCTGCCGGCAGGGCAACCACCAGCTTGACCGTGCGCAGGCGTCCCGCCACCTTTGCGATGGCGCCGCCGGCCTTGACCAGGGCGTCGCGGTCGCCGGACCCGGTGCCGATGACGATCACATGGGACGGCCCTGTGGCCGAGCCGTGAAAGACCGTCGTCTCACCGGCGCCGCCCTGGACTTCGCCTTCGGCGATCGCGCGACTGATGGCGCCGCCAAGGGCCTCGTCGGCGCCGGAGCCGATGTCGTCGAGGGCCGGCGTGGCGCCGACGGTCACGACGACGGGAGTGCGCTTGGTGAGCGGGTTCGCCTTGCTGCGGGACGTCTTCATGAGTATTCGATCCTGTGAGTTTGGCTCACGAACAATAGATCGTCGGGCGTGCATGCGGCCGCTTCACGGCTATGATTCGGGCGCCGACCAGGGAGGAACCGTGAATCGCCCCATCCGAATCGTGATCGCAAAGCCCGGACTCGACGGCCACGACCGCGGTGCCAAGATCATTGCGCGCAGTTTGCGTGACGCCGGCATGGAGGTCGTCTACACCGGCCTTCATCAAACGCCGGAGCAGATCGTGGCGACCGTCGTGCAGGAGGATGCCGATGCGGTCGGACTGTCGATCCTGTCCGGGGCGCACATGACGCTGGTCCCGCGGGTCATGGAACTGCTTCGGGCCGAAGGCGCCGGCGACGTGGTGGTGCTTGTCGGCGGCACCATCCCCGCGGACGACATCCCGGGGCTTCGCGCGCTTGGCGTCGCCCAGGTGTACACGCCGGGTGCACCGGTTCAGGAGATGGTCGACTTCCTGAACGGCCGGTTCCTCGCCGCAGCCTGATTCAGCCCACCGTCATGGCTCGCAGGCGCGTACCGTGGGCGGCGCCCTGTGCATTCTCGCCGGTGTCGCCTACGGCTCCGTCGGCATCTTCGGCAAACTCGCCCTCGACGAGGGCCTCTCCGTGCCGGCCATGCTGTCGGCGCGGTTCGCGCTTGCCGCACTAATCCTGTGGGGGATCACCGCAGCGCTCGGCCCTGCCGTTCGACCCACGGCGCGCGATGTGCGGCGCGCAGTCGCGCTCGGACTGGTCGTGTACGGCGCCCAAGCGGGCTTCTACTTCTGGTCGCTGACACGTCTCGATGCGGCGTTCACGATCCTTCTTGTGCAGGTGGCGCCCGTACTCGTCGCGGTGGGCGCCGTCGCCTTCGGGCGTGAGCGGCTGAGTCGGGCGCTGCTTGTGAGCCTGCCGATCGCGCTGATCGGAACGGCGCTCGTGGCAAGCGGCGCCAGTGTCGGCTCCGCGGATGCGCTCGGGGTGGTGCTGGCGCTCCTTTGCGCCGTCGCCTACGCGGCATACATGCTGCTGTCGCATGCCGTCGTCGCCACGGTCCATCCGGTTCCGCTCTCCGCCGCGGTCTGCACCGGGTCCGCCCTCGCCTTTGGCGGCTGGGCGATCGTGCGCGGTGAACTGCCGCACACCGGGGCGGCCGGGTGGGGACTCATCGTCGCCCTGGCGCTCATTGGCACGGTGGTCGCCATCACGGCTCTCGCCGCCGGCAATGCGCGCGTCGGGCCGTCCACGGCCGTGCTGCTTGAGACGGTTGAGCCGCTGACGGCGACGATCCTCGCCTACATCGTGCTCGGGGAGCGGCTGCAACCGCTGCAGTGGGTGGGTGCGGCGCTCGTCGTCGTCGCCGTGGTCGTCGTGTCCGGTGGGCTCGGGCGGCGGCACCGGTCGGGATGAAGAGCCCGAATCCGGGGCCGAAATGCCCCGAGTCGCGGCCAATTGCCCGTGGTAGCGTTCCGCTGTTCGTGCGGCTGACCCCGCCTGCCTGCAGGCGGTCGTTGGATGCCGCAGAGGGGAACCGACAAGGAGCCTGCACGCTCGTGAAGATCGCAGTCTGCGTCAAAGAGGTCCCGGATACGTCCGTCGAGAAGCGCATCGATCCATCCACGATGCGCCTGTCCCGTGACGCCGGTGACCGTACGCTCAACTCATTCGACCTCAATGCCATCGAGCAGGCCATTCGCCTGAAAGAGGCCGCCGGCGACGGCGAGGTCGTGCTCGTTTCGATGGGTCCGGCGCGTGCCGTCGAGTCCATCCGCAAGGGGCTCGCAATGGGCGCCGACCGTGCCGTGCTTGTGGCTGATGACGCCGCGGCCGGCTCGGACCTCGTGGCAACCAGCTACGTGCTGGCAACGGCCCTCGAGCGCGAGAACCCGGACGTGATCCTGTTCGGCCAGCAGGCCTCGGACGGCGATGGCGCCGTCATGTGGTCGGCTGTCGCCGATCGTCTGCGTCTGCCGGTCATCTCGCAGATCTCGGAGCTGACGGTTGCCGGTGGCGAGGCCACCGCCAAGCGCCAGACCGAGTTCGGCTACGACACCATCAAGACCGCCCTGCCGGCCGTCCTTGCAGTGTCCGATGCGATCAACGAGCCGCGCTACCCGTCGCTCAAGGGCATCATGGGCGCCAAGAAGAAGCCGCAGGATGTGCTCGGCCTCGGTGACATCGGGGCGGACGCCTCGCGTGCCGGCTCCGCCGGCTCCAAGACCGAGGTGAAGGCGCTGAACGCGCCGCCGTCGCGTGGTGACACTCAAAAGATCGAAGACGACGGCTCCGCCGCGGAAAAGGTCGTCGCGTTCCTCATCGAAAGGAAGCTGGTATGAGCACGCTCGTCTTCCTCGAGCATCACGGCGACAGCGCCGTCAAGGGCGCGCTCGGCGTGCTGAGCAAGGCCGCCTCGCTCGATCCGAACACCGCTGCCGTCATTGTCGGCTCCGGTGTCGGTGCCGTGGCCGCCCAAGCTGCGAAGTACGGTGCAGCAAAGGTGTACGTCGTCGATGACGTCAGTGTGGCCGCTCCGTTGCCGCAGCCGCGCGTGGACGCCATCGCCGGTCTTGTGAAGGACCAGGGCTTCGACACCGTCCTGTTCGGCGCATCGGTGCTTGCCGCCGACGTTGCCGGCGGACTCGCCGCCCGCCTCGACGCCGGTCTCAACTGGGACCTCGCCGACATCTCCGGATCCGGTGACAGCCTCGTCGGCAAGCGTCCGGCCCTCGGTGACAGTGTGTACGTGGATGTCGCCTGGACCGCCTCGCCGCGCCTTGGAATGTTCCGCTCCGGATCGTTCGAAGCCACGGAGAACGCGGCTGCCGGTGAGGTCGTGAGCGTCGGTGTCGCAACCGAGGATTTCTCGGGCAAGGCGTCGCTCGTCGGTCAGGACCAGGAGCAGGCAGCCGGCCCGTCGATCGAAGAGGCCGACATCCTGGTGTGTGGCGGTCGTGGCGTGGGTGGACCGGACGGCTTCGGTCAGCTTGAGGCCCTTGCCGCGGCACTCGGTGGCGCGGTCGCCTCGACCCGCGCGGTCGTGGACTCCGGCTGGTACCCCTATGCGACCCAGATCGGACAGACCGGCAAGAGCGTTGCGCCGAAGCTGTACGTGGGCGCGGGCGTCTCCGGCGCAATCCAGCACAAGGTGGGCATGCAGTCCTCGCAGACGATCGTGTCGATCAACAAGGACGCCACGGCCCCGATCTTCGACTTCTCGGACTTCGGTGTCGTCGGTGACCTCAACACGGTCGTCCCGACGCTGACCGAGCTGGTGAAGGCTCGCAAGGGCTGATCCGCCGAGTCATGCGTGTGTGATGTGCGACGGGGCGTCCATGTGACGCCCCGTCGTCATTTGGGGTTCAGGTCGGGTCGGCGTTGTCCGCGTCGGCATCGGGCGGGGCGTCGTCCCGAGCTGGCGCAGATGGGCGGATCTGTGCGAGGACCCGCTGGTAGGCGTACGCACCGGCAAGGGCGAGGAGGCCGACCATGATGAACGACAGGGCTCGGCTGGTGGACTCGAGGTAGCGCAGGTCGAACAGCACGAGCTTTGCCAGCGCAAGGCCCAACAGGCCGAGACCCACGATGCGGACGATGCGCAGGTGACGGCTGAGGCCCGCAACGATGAGGCCGAGCCCGATGATGGCCCAGACCACGCTGAGCACGACCTGGGTCGAATCCCGGTCGACCCCGAGCGCCTGCACGATCGCCACCGATCCGCCGTACCACGTGGCGAGCGCCGACAATGCGACAAGGACGTGCGTGCGGTGCCCAGTGACGTCGATGAACCGCTCCGGGAGTTCGCGCGAGAGCCAGGCCGCGGCAGCTGCGGCGATCGCGACGGCCGCCACCGCCACGACACCCTGCCAGGACACCTCGTCCCAGCCGAGGGATCGCGGGGGACAGCGGTCGACGGCGCCGATGGTGGCGATCGCGAGTGCAAGCACCGATCCGAGGAGCGGGCGGTCGTCGCGTACCGCGCGTGCCGCCCATGCGGCCACCACGGCCTGGGCCGCCCATCCGATGGCTCTGCCCGGGCCTTCGAACCACATGCCGATCGCGACCGCGGCGAGGGCGAATCCGATGGCGACAACGAATGGGCCGGTCAGCCGGGCACGATTTCGCATCGCGACGACGTAGCCGCCCGCGGACATGGCGATGGCAAGTCCGGTGATCCACCAGTTCTGCGCATGCTCACCGGCGTGCACCGTGTGGAAGAGCTCGACACCACCAAGCGCGACGCCGGCCGTCGCAGCGGGAAGGACGGCGATGGCGAGCGGTGTCGGAGTGCTCGTGGTGCTCCAGCGCCCATCGCTTGCAACGGCGATGGCGACGTTCGCGACGAGCACGAGACACAGCGCGGCGATGCCGACGGCCGCGGTGTCATACGTGTACCACTCCCGGCTGAACCACGGCGCCCAGGTGATGGCGACACCGATGGCGCCGAGCGGCCACAGCTCCTGCCACCCGAAATGCAGCGCGAGCGCGCCGGCCAGCACGAACACCCCGAACGTGTAGACCGAGAGTGCGGGCGACGGGTCGATCTGCGAGGCGATCGGGCCGACGAGGGCGAGAATCGCCCCGAGCGCGATGAGGAAACGAAGACCGCATCGATGACCGCACCACAGCGCGGCGGCGCCGATCAGCGGGGCAATCACGAGCGACGACTGGTGGGGAATGAGGTCGAAATGGTTGATCGAGCCGAGCATGGTCGCAAAGCCACCGAGCAGGCCGACCACGGCGAGCACCCCCGACAGGGTTGAGTCGAGGCCGCGGCGGTGCACTCGCTCGGCACCGACGACCAGGGCTGCCGAGCCGATCGCGGCGAGAATCATGCGAAGACTTGGGGGAAGCATCCCGTTGCGGATGGCGACGGCGACGAAAAACACGATCCCGATGAGTACCGCAAGGCCGCCGACGATGGCAAGGCCCCTGCCTCCAAGGAGTTCCTCGGTGGTGCGCGTCGGGCCGGTCGCCGGGGTCGTGGGCTCGCCACTGCGCGCGGCGGCCGGTTTCATGGGCGGCACGGTCGCGGTGGGCGGCGGGCTTGGGCGGTGAGCGCTCTCGGGTCGAGGGGTCGCTGTCAGTGCAGGGACGGGCACCGCGGCCGGCTCGACAGGCGTCGGCGCCGCCGCTGCGGCGGCGGGCGTCGCAGTGACGGGTGCCGGAGCGACAGAACGTGCCGCGACCGTGGGTGCACTCGTGCGCGGCGTGGCGCCGAGTGCCACGCACAGATCGCCCACCATCTCTTCGATGGAGCTCAGGCGGTCGCGGATTTCGGCGAGATCGGTGTCATCCATACACTAATCATAGCCGCGTTTACACCAATTGCGAAATGCGTGTTACGGAGCTTTGGGAGGTGTGTGATCGTCCGTGTGGATGCGTCGATGAATCGCACCCGCCGCCGCGACCGTCACTCGTCGGGGAAGAAGCGACGCGGACCACGTGGTGAGACGCGCAAGCCACCCGGTGGCGACGCGTGGCGAGCCCGAGCCAAGGGCGCGGATTGTGGCGCGAACGACACCGTCTGCGGTCTCGTGTGGGATGCGGTGTGATGTGCCACTGGTCCCGGCGACCGTGCCGAACTCCGTGCGCACGGGGCCGGGGCACGCCGCAACGACGCGCACACCCGTCCCGCGAAGCTCGTTGTGCAGCGCTTCGGCGAGGAACAGTCCGAATGCTTTGGTGGCGGCATAGGTGGCCGTATACGGGATCGGTTGCCATGCGGCCGCCGAAGACACGATCACGATGTCCCCGGACTGGCGGGCCACCATGGCCGGCACGAGGTGACACACCAGGTCGGTGGTGGCGCCGCAGTTCAGATCGACCATTTCCACCTGCCGCGCCCGGTCGGCGGTGGCGATGGGTCCGACCGCGCCAAAGCCGGCGTTGACGATGCCCACACGGACCCCGCCGGCCGCGTCCACCGCGGCGCGCGTGTCGGCACGGCCCTGGATTGTTGCCAGGTCGGCGACGACGACCGTGGACTGCGCGCCGTGCTCGGCCCGGAGGCGGTCGGCGAGCTCGCGCAGCCGCTCCTCGCGGCGCGCGACCAAAATCAGGTCGTGTCCGTGCGCGGCGTAGTGCTCGGCAAACGCCAGTCCGATGCCGGCGGACGCACCGGTGACGAGCGCGAGTGGGCGTGTCATTCGGTCGCGCCGTAGAGCCGATCGCCGGCGTCGCCGAGGCCCGGGGTGATGAACCCGCTTCCGTTCAGCTCGCGGTCCACTACGCCGGCGGTGATCGGCACGGTCGGATGCGCCTCGTGGATGCGCGCCACACCCTCCGGCGCCGCGATCAGGCACGCGAAGCGAACGCGTGCAATGGGTGCGCCGGCCGCGACCACAGCGTCGAGCGCGGCAACGGCCGATCCGCCGGTTGCAAGCATCACGTCGAGCACGACCACGTCGTCGTCGCCGATGTCGCTCGGCAGTCGCTCCAGGTAGAAGGTCGGCTGGAGCGTGTGCTCGTCACGGGCCATCCCGAGGAATCCGACGCGCGTGTCGCCGGGCAACAGGCGAAGCGCCGGTTCCATCAGCGCCAGCCCGGCGCGAAGCACCGGCACGAGGGTCACCCGGCGGGCGGGGCGGAGTGCGTCCGTCGTCTCGAGCGGGGTCTCGACACTCGAGCGCGCACCCTCCAGATCGGCGAGCGCGTCGGCGAGCACCAGGGTCGACAGTGCGCCTGCGGCCGTGCGAAACGCCGCCGGAGGCGTGTCCTTGTCACGAAGGCGGGCAATGTGTTCGCCTGCCAGGGCGCCGCCAAGTTGCCGGACCGGACCACTCATGTGCTGGACTCCTTCGGGGGATCGGACAGGGAGGAGTCTACGGCGATCAGGGGGTGCGGACCCGCAATCCGTGGGACTCCAGGCGGTGAACCAGGCCGCCGCGATCCGGACCGGGCCGGATGATGGTCGCCTGCCCGACTGCACGCAGATCGACCACCGCCGAGGCGACACCGGGGAGCTCACCCAGGTCGATGATCGCGCCAAGACCCGCACGCAGATGATCCGGCACGTCCGACACGGTCCGCGGGTCGGGCCCGCCGGGGTCGTTGGCGCTGGTCGCGATGAGCGGCACGTCGATCGTCTGGAACGTCGCCTCCATGGCGGGGGCGCGAATACCGAGGCTGGTCGGATCCGCGCCGCCTGCCGCTGCGTACCGTCCCGAGGGGTCGTCCACGATGCACGTGGTCGTGCCCGGAAGCAGCTCGTGGACGAGGGCTCGCAGCGCGGGGGGCAGGTGGCTGGTCATGGTGTCGAGGACCACTGCCGAGAAGCACAGCACTTGGCACGGCTGGCTGCGATCGCGGCCCTTCAGCGCATAGAGGCGCGCCACGGCGTCGCCATCGTCGAGCGCCGCCGCGACCCCGTAGACGGTGTCCGTCGGAACGAGCACGACCTCACCGTGTGCGAGCGCCTGCCGGCACGAGGCGATCTGGTCCGTGAGACTCACCGACGTGCCCCGACGGCGCGCTCATATCCGGACAGGTCGGTGCGCACCTCGATGTCGGTCAGGCCGGCGGCTCCGAACAACGCGGCCACTGCGCTCGCTTGCGTGGCGCCGATCTCGACGACGATCAGTCCGTCGTCGGTGAGGTGTGCCGGCGCGTCGGCCGCGATGGCCTGGTAGCACTCCAGGCCGGTCGGTCCCGACACCAGCGCTTCGCGGGGCTCATGTGCCAGGTCGGGGGCGAGGGAGGACATCTCGGCCTCGGCGATGTACGGGGGGTTGGCGGCGATCACGTCGAACGTGCGGCCCGCCAAGGCTTCGAACCCGTCCGAGCGAAGCCACTCCACACGGTGGTCGGTGTCATTGCCCCGCGCCACCTCGAGTGCGGCCGGCGAGCGGTCGATGGCGGTGAGCGTCAGGTCCGGACGCTCCGCGGCGAGCGCCAGGGCAATCGCACCGCTGCCGGTGCCCCAGTCGAGTATGCGGGCGTCCTGCGGCGCCGCCTCGAGCACCCACTCGACGAGCAGCTCCGTCTCCGGGCGTGGCACGAGCACGTCGGAGCTCACCCGAACGGTGATGGTGCGAAACCCACGGTGCCCAATGATGTAGGCCACCGGCTCGTGTTTGGCGCGCCGCCCGATCGCATCGCGGTAGGTGTCTGTTTCGGCGGTCGTCAGCGGTCGGTCGAAGCCCGTGTAGAGCCCCAGCCGGTCGCAGCCGAGCACGTCGGCAAGCAACACCTCGGCGTCGAGTCGCGGCGTGTCGATACCTCGGCCGGCCAGGTATCCCTGCGCCCGTCGCAGCACCTCAACGACGGTGATCGTCTCAGACGTCATGCGCGCCCCGCCGGGGCACCTGGGGTGTGCGGCACGTCGCGCGAGTGGTTCAGGGGTGCGCGACCGACAGCATGAACGCCTTGATCGGCCCCTGCAAGAACTCGTTGACCATCTCGACCGCCCCGAGCAGCGCCGGCATGTCCAGCGGCAGCTCACGCTGCGAGTACACGAGTCGGATGTAGACCTTGGACGGGTCGGCGTGCATCGGCTCGATGGAACAGTCCACCGTGCCTTCGCCGAGCGTCCGCCAGACACGGAGGCCGAGCGACAGGTCCTCGCCGTCGATGAGCGCCAGCCGGTCGGTGTCGAAGCGCAGCACGTCGTCGATCAACAGATCACGGCCTGCCTGCTCGCCTTCGAGGTCCCACGTGGCCACGAGCGTCACGTCGTCCAGCCACAGCTGATCCATGCCGTACCGGGCGACCGCCTCGCCGACGAGTCCGTCGATGCGTTCGAGCCCTTCGTGGAACCCGAGATTGGTGACGCCGCCACACGCAGCGGAGCTCGGACGCAGCACGAACTCGGCGCCGTCGGGGTTCGACATGGTGGCGCCCCCGTCGGGGTTGAACTCGAAGCGGGGGAGGTCGTAGACCGAGCTGACCTCGCTGAAGAACATGGCAAGGTCGTCACGGGCGAGCTCGACATCGTCGTAGCGGACCGTGACGCCGAGGAATTCAGAGCGCAGCAGGTCGGGGTTCATCACACCCCGGAGTCTGTCATTTCGGAAAGTCGCAGTCGACGTTCCTCGGCCTGCAGCGCCTCGGTGACCTTGCCGAGCTGCCCTTCGAGCACCTGGCCGCGAAGTGTGATCGTCACATTGACGCGGTGGTCGGTCACACGGTCTTGCGGATAGTTGTAGGTGCGGATCTTCTCGCTGCGATCTCCGGATCCCAACTGCGAGCGGCGATCTGCCGACAACTGCGCCATCTGTTCGGCCAGGGCGCGTTCGTACAGGCGTGCACGCAGCACGCGCATCGCCTTGTCCTTGTTCTGCAGCTGGCTCTTCTCATCCTGGATGGCCACGACGAGTCCGGTGGGAAGGTGGGTGATGCGCACCGCGGAGTCGGTGGTGTTGACGCTCTGGCCGCCGGGTCCGGTGGAGCGGTAGACGTCGATCTTCAGGTCGTTCTGGTCGACGTTCACTTCGACGTCGTCGGCTTCGGGCATGACCGCGACGGTCGCCGTGGAGGTGTGGATTCGTCCCTGGCTCTCGGTGGCCGGAATGCGCTGCACGCGGTGGACGCCGCCCTCGTGCTTGAACACCGAATATGCGCCTTTGCCCTTGATGGCAAGGCTCACGTCTTTGAAACCGCCGGCATCGGCGGGGCTCGACTCCATGAGCTCCGTGCGAAAGCCGAGACTTTGCGAGTACTTGGAGTAGACGTCGAGCAGGTCGCGGGCGAACAGGGCCGCCTCCTCGCCGCCTGCGGCGGCCCGGATCTCGACGATCACGTCGCGGTCGTCGTTGGGGTCGGGCTCGACCATGGCTTCGCGAAGGGCCGGGCCAAGCATGTCGAGCTCGTCCCGTGACTCCTTCAGGATGGCGCGGATGTCGTCGTCGTCGCCGTCGGCGAGCATCGCTTCGGCTTCGGCGATCTGCGACTGGGCGTCGCGGTAGCGGGCCGCCAGCGCGAACGCGTCAGTCAGTCCGCTCCAGCGGCGGTTGACATCCGCGTACTTGAGGCGGTCGTTGACGAGCGCGGGATCGGCGAGCGCCGCCTCGAGTTCGGCGCGTGTGGCGTCGACCTGGTCGACCAGTCGGGAGACGACGTCGTCGCTCATGCAAGTACCTCGGCCTTCGATGCGGGATCGGTGATGGAGGGGTCGACGCCGAGCAGTCGCCGGAGCGCCACGCACGCCACTTCCAGGTGGTCGGCGGTGGGCGTGCGCGTCGTGAGTCGCTGCAGCAGGTAGCCCGGCACGGCGAGCGCCCGACCGATGATGGAATCCTGGGCGGAGGCGATGAGGCGCATGACCTCGTAGGCGACGCCGGCGATGAGCGGAATCCCCGTCACCCGCGACGCGACGAGCACCCACGGGTCGCGGTCGCCGATCGCCGCGAACACGATGATCGCGATGATCATGATGGCGAGCAGAAGCCCGGTGCCACAGCGGGCGTGGTGGCGCGGGTGGGTCGCGGCGGTCCGCGCGTCGATCGGCTGCCCCGCCTCGTAGGCGTGGATGACCATGTGTTCGGCGGCGTGGTACTGCATCATTCGCCGCATGTCGGGGATGAGTCCCAGGGCGAGCAGATAGAGCACCAGGACGAGGATCCGCACGCCGCCTTCGACCAGCCAGAACGTCGTTCCCGGCTGAAGGTCGAGGAGTTGGCGGGTGACCAGGAGCGGGACCAGGAAAAACAGCGCGACCGCGGCGGCGAGCGCCACGACGATGGTGACGCCCATCCCCGCGCGCGAGATCGACCCGCGGGTCGGCGCCTCGTCCTCGCCGGAGACGACCTTCGCCGATTCGGCCAGGGCGCGCACGCCAAGGCGCAGCCCTTCCCACGTGACGATGATGCCGCGAAGGATCGGGATGCGGGCAAGGCCACGTCCGGAGCGCGACCGTGATGACTGCATCATCACGCCGATGCGGTTGTCCGGGCGTCGCACGGCGACCGTCAGACGCTCCGGCCCGCGCATCATCACGCCCTCAAGCACGGCCTGTCCGCCGAGTCGCCCGCTGAGCGCCGACAGAATGAGCATCGCGATCGCCGGGAGTCCCGTGCGGGGTGTGGCGGTGCGGGTTGAGCTGCGGTGGGGTGACGCCACAGGCGTCACGGTTCAGTCGTTCTTTTGGCGGCGTGCCAGCTTGCGCTGGAAGCGCTCGACGCGTCCACCGGTGTCGACCAGCTTCTGGCGACCGGTGTAGAACGGGTGGCAGTTGCTGCAGATCTCGACACGGATTTCAGGCTTGACCGACCGGGTGGTGAATGTGTTGCCGCATGTGCAACTCACCTCAGCGGTGACGTATTCGGGGTGGATATCCGTCTTCATCTGTCTCTCCGCGCCTGCGTCTCGTGTGACCGACCGTTCAGTGTAGCGCGTTCGTGTCCCATGTGCCGAGACCGGGTTCGCTCGCCGCATGATCCGCTGCGGCGCAACGCGCAGAGGCTGGAAAGCGAATACTGGATGATGGTGAGCACGACACCCCGCGAGCGGTCCGATGACGAACTCGTGGCCGCGTCCATGACTGTGCCGGAGGACTTCGGTGCGATCTTCGAGCGCCACTATGCGGTGGTGGCGGCGTACTGCCGTCGTCGCACCGGCGCTCAGGTGGGTGCGGAGATCGCCGCGGAGACGTCGCGCGGGCCTTCGAGCATCTCCGAATTGCGGCCTGTGCGCTGAGGTCGGGAAAGAGGGCGTCCCGCATCACCCGCATGCGGGCATCGGCGGCATCGATCGCCGCGACAGGAGTCGCACGGGCTGGACCGGATGGAGCGACTTGTCGCCTGCGCGCGCAAGCACCAGCACCGACTGTTCGTCGACCAGGGTGTAGGCGACGTCCGGAAGCTCGACCGCACGGCCGGTGGATGCATCTGCGAGAAAGCGCAGCGGATCGACGCCGTATCCGACCAGGTCGCCTGCAACCGCCAGGCTGTTTGTGATCACCTCGTCATCGCCTGCGGTCACCACGGTGGCCGTCGGTCGGGACCAGTCCGCTGTCCACGACAGGGTCGTCCAGTCGTCGCCGGGGAGCGCAACCGCTCGCCCATCGGTCGCAAGGCCGTCCATCAGCCCGCGTCCGGCGAACGCCGCGGGCACCGGGGCGGGTGTGCCGGTCACGGTCGTCGCGCGCATCACCGCCTGCTCACCTGGTCCGGGTGACTCGGGCCACACCACCACTGCGCCGTCGAGCAGCACCGCCCCGGCGGGGTGGCCGCGACGCACGACGCGGTCGACTCTGCGCACCAGGTCGTACACGTGAACCTCTCCTGAACCATCGTCGCCCGTGCCGGTCGTCCATGTTGCGAACCCGCCGCGCACCGACACGTCGCGCCAGGGACTGGGGAAGAACCCGCCGTCACCGTCGGAGACGGCGCTGCCGATCTGCCACACGCTGCCGGACGTGGCGTCCCACGCATGGACGGTGTAGTCGGCAAGCGCGTCGTTCAGCCGGTGATACTCGCGAATCACGAGAAACCGGCCGTCGAATGCGCCGACCGCCTGAAACTGCTGCGGATCGCGGAACGCCCTGATCCGCACGTACGTGTTCGTTTCCGCGTTGATCCGCACCACTCCGGTGAAGTCGGGCGACGCCAGACTCGCGAAGAATGTGCGCCCGTCGCCGGCGAGCGCCCACGGTGTCACCGATGTCGTGGTCGAAAGCTCGACCGCCGGCGTCGACAACCAACGTCGCCACGCGGCGTCCGTCTTCCCGGTGCACCATTTGCCGGTCGCAACCGTGGTCGGGGGAGGCGTCGGTGTGGATCCGCCACATCCGGCAGCGGCGAGTACGGCGACGCACGCGACCGTGACGGAGAGCCGGCTACCAGACATATCCGCGGCCCGCGACGATCGACGTCATCGCGACCGTCGACCTGCTGGAGTACCGCGGAACGCTTGCGTGCCAGGTCACGGAGGATGCCCCGGCCACAGAGTCCTGGTAGTGGATGCGGTTGCCACCCTCGCTGTATCCACGGATGTTGAACCAGTGGAAGATGATCCGGTTGGTGGGATGACCCGTCAGGTGGTAGCGCGAGTTTGGCGCCTGGAACGCATCGGCGATGATGGGATGGCGATCCAGCGCGATGTCGAACCGTACGACGCGACGGAGCTTGTCGACCTCGGCGGGCGTCGCTGCGGGCACGAAGTGCGCCACGTAGTGAACGCCGGTCGGCGTGTGCCGGTTCATGACGCGTGCGACGGGGGAGCCTGTGCCATCGGACCAGACCGTGCCGTCGCGGGTGGTGCCGAGGGCGCGCGCGGCCTGGCGCTGGTTGAGGACCACTGTGCGGCCGTGGTGGTAGGCCACTTGGCGCAAACTCGCGGTGACCGCGGCCGGACCGCAGTAGAACACGTTCCACTGCGGTTCCTGGGTGGCGATCAAATACCGCTGCCACGGAACCACCGCAGCTGTGCGTTTGGCGCGCACGATTGCCCGGAACTTGGCGTCGTCGGCACGTCGCATCGCCGGTGACAGATCTGCGGCACGTGCGGCGGTCGGATGCGCCGGGTCGTTGTTGATCACCCGCGGGTGTTCCGAACGCGCCGTCTCGGTCAGTGTCGCCACCAAAGCGGCCGCAGCGATCCAAATCACCGGATGCCTGCCCCGCCGTCGCATGTCCCGCATTGCCCCTCGCATGGGAATCTCCAGTCCCTTGGACTGAACAACTTCGCCACACCCGTGGCGGACTCCTGCCACGGTCTGACATCCCGGATCTCGCGGGGAACCCATCGTTGCGTGTCGTGCCGTACGATGCGGCCCGACACCGCTCATATGGAAGCCGACGTTCAACCGCGTGCAGTCGGGGTGACCGACTGGGTCAGGCGGGGCGTCTTGCCATGCATTTGGCCGATTTGCACACCAGTCGCGCGCTGGTATGTCAGGGTGTGTGGATGACCGACGCACCGGACCAGGCACTACGACTCGCATTTGTGGAGCGCCATGAACGCGACAGTGGACCGCAAATTGCCGAGGTTGTGCGTGCGATGCCAGGCGACAGTGGCCGGGTGGTCGCGACGCCGACGAGCGTCGCCGACACCGCCACGACGCTGCGAACGGCGGGACTGGACGTCACACCGGATGCGGCAACGGCGCATGTGCTCACGCTCGGCGAGGGCGACCCGAACTGGATCGTCCATACCCACGCAGACCTGGGACTTCACGCATATGTGGGTGCACTCGACGAGATTGGCACCCTGAGTGCCGCCACGTTGATCGGCGCGCCGACCGACTTCGCACGGCTTCGCGCCGACGAGCAGGTCGATCGCAACGAGATCGACGCCATGCACGGATACACCGAGTGGTCGGGCTGTCGAGCCCAGGCGATCGCCGGATTCCTGCGCCACGAACTCGTCGACGAGTGCGGGATCTGCGACAACTGCGTGACTCCACCCGCCGGTCGGGTTGGGGCCACCGATGCTGCGCATGCGGTGGAGGCCGTCGTCCAAACCGGCGAGCGGTTCAGTGCCAAGCACCTGATCAGCGTATTGCTCGGCGAGCGCACCGAGACGGTCGAAGGTCAGGGCCACGACCGGCTCGACGTGTGGAAAAGCGGTTCCGCACTCACACGGGCACAGTGGGACGCCATCTATCGTCAGCTCCTTGCCATCGGGGTGCTTGCGGTCAACGCCGACGGTGGAATCGTCACCACGCCACTTGCCGAGGCTGTTCGCAGCGGCGAGCGTGAAGTCCGGTTCATCCGTGAGATGCAGCTGCCCGACGCACCGATGCCCAAGCGCCGCGGCGTCGCGGCCAAGAAGGCCACCGGTGAGCCGGCCAAGCGCCGCGTGGCCGCCGCGCCGAAGCGTTCGACGTCTGCGCGCGCGATCGAAGAGGCCAAGCGCGGGTTGTACCGCTGGCGCGCGACGTATGCGGCCGAGCTGGGCGTCCCTGCCATCCGCATCCTCACCGACCCCGACATCTCACGCCTCATCGTGCGTCGGCCCACGACGATGGACGAGCTGCGTCGCATCGTGACGCCGTCGCGCTGCGACGCGTATGGCGAGGCCATCCTCGCGGCGCTCGAGAAGCTCTAGGTCGCGCGTCGGACATGCGGATGCGGTGCGGTGAGCGCGACGAGTCGAGGCGGTGGTCGACGGCCGCTGTGACGACCGCGCGTCTGCGCGCCATCCGACTCGCCACGTCGTCACGTCGCCCAGACTGGCGCCCCTAGTGGAGGCCGGTGCCCGCGACGTGCTGCGGCGCGTCTTCGGGTTCGAGGACTTCCGCGGTGACCAGGCGGCGATCGTGGCCCACGTCGTCGCGGGCGGCGACGGGCTCGTGCTCATGCCGACCGGTGGCGGCAAGTCCCTGTGCTACCAGGTGCCCGCACTCCTTCGGCCGGGATGCGCTGTGGTCATCTCGCCGCTGATCGCGCTGATGCAGGATCAGGTCGACGCGCTGCGCCAGGTCGGTGTGGCTGCTGCCGTGCTCAACTCCACGCTTGACACGGCAACTGCGATGGCGACCGAGCGCGCGTTCGTGGCCGGCGAGCTCAAGTTGCTCTACGTGGCGCCTGAACGGTTCATGACCGAGCGGTTCCTGTCGCTCGTGGACCAGGCGAACGTCAACCTGTTCGCCATCGACGAGGCCCACTGCGTCTCGCAATGGGGACACGACTTCCGCCCCGAGTACCGTGAGCTGACGGTGCTGCACGAACGCTGGCCGAACGTTCCGCGGATCGCGCTGACCGCCACCGCTGATGAGCCGACGCGCGCCGAAATCATCGAGCGGCTCGCACTCGGCGATGCGCGGATCTTCCTGAGCTCGTTCGACCGTCCCAACATCCGCTACCGCGTGGTCGTGAAGAACGGCGGCCACCAGCAGCTGGAGCGGTTCCTCGCCGAACACGCCGGTCAGAGCGGCATCGTCTACGCGTGGTCGCGAAAGCGCGTGGACGACATTGCAGCCAGGTTGCGCGTCGCCGGCGTCGACGCACGTCCCTACCATGCGGGCCTCGACGCCGGGGTGAGGGAGGCCAACCAGCGCTACTTCCTGCAGGCCGACGGGGTTGTGATGGTGGCGACGATCGCCTTCGGAATGGGCATCGACAAACCTGACGTGCGTTTTGTGGCGCACGCCGACCTGCCGAAGTCGATCGAGGGGTACTACCAGGAGACGGGTCGCGCCGGGCGCGACGGCCAACCGGCGGAGGCATGGCTCGCCTACGGTCTTGCCGACATGGTCAATCAGCGCCGCCTGATCGACATGAACGACGTCCCGCCGGAGCGCCGCCGACTGGAGATGGCCAAGCTCTCGGCGCTGCTTGGCTACTGCGAATCCTCGGGATGTCGGCGCCGGTCGCTGCTTGCATGGTTCGGCGAGGACTACCCGGGCGACTGCGGCAACTGCGACAACTGCCTGTCGCCACCGGCGGTGGTGGACGCCACCGAGGACGGGCGGAAGTTCCTGTCATGCGTGTACCGCACCGGTCAGCGGTTCGGAATGGGACACATCGTCGATGTGCTTCGCGCCAACCGCACCGACAAGGTTGCGCGCAACGGCCATGACCGTCTCACGACCTGGGGCATCGGTGCCGACCACAGCCACCACGAGTGGACCGCCATCGCGCGCGCGCTGATCGCGGGCGGCATGCTCGATCCGACCGACGAACACGGCAGTCTGCGCCTCACCGCTGCCGCAGGTGCCCTGCTTCGCGGCGAGCAAACCCTGGAGGTCCGCCGTGACATCCCGGCGCCGCGTGCGCGCAAGGCGGCATCTGCTCCGGTCGAGGATCTGGACGACGACGCATCCCGCCGGTTCGACACCCTGCGTGTCTGGCGCGCCGAACAAGCGCGCGCCCAGGCGGTTCCCGCCTACGTCATCTTCCCCGATGCCACGCTTGCCGCGATCGCCCGGTCGCAGCCTGCGACCCATGACGAGCTGGCGTCGATCTCGGGCGTCGGGGCCGCAAAGTTGGACAGGTACGGCGCGGCGGTGCTCGCCTTGATGGCCGACGCCCGGGAGTGAGCCGACGGCGACCCCGCTGGGAGCGGGGTTTTTCTCGTCGCATGGCGACGGAACCATTGCAGGTGTTTCGATCGGCTTCCTAGAATCCCCAGAACGCGCATTCCTGCGCGGAGATCCGCCGTGACGAACACCTTGATCCCAATCGTGTGTGCCCTCGTCGCCCTCGTGGCGGTTGTCGTGCTCACCCCGTTGGCGGGACAGCTTGCCCGCATGGTCGGGGCCGTCTCCGAGCCGAACGCCCGCGACATCCACGACAAGCCGACCCCGCTGCTCGGCGGCCTGGCGATCTTGTGCGGGTTCTTGATCCCGGTGATCTACTACCTGCCGAGTTTCGACACGCCCGCGAAGGGCCTGTTGATCGGCGCGATCCTCATCTCGCTGCTCGGCGCTCTCGACGACATCGTCGATCTGAACCCGGCGATCAAACTCGCAGGACAAATCGGTTGCGCCATCGTTCCGGTCTCGTTCGGTCTCACGATCGACCACGTCACGCTGCCCATCCTCGGTGTGGGCGACCTTGGACCGGCGCAGTATCCGATCACCGTGCTGTGGTTCGTGGCACTCGCGAACATCATCAATTTCATCGACGGCATGGACGGTCTCGCGGCGGGCGTGTCGGCGATCGGCCTGACGACGTTCGCCGTCCTCGCAGCCTCGCTCGACCGGTCGGTCCCGGCGATCATGGCGGCGTCGCTTGCCGGCGCGGCCCTCGGATTCCTGGTCCACAACTTCCATCCGGCGGACATCTTCATGGGTGACGCCGGCTCGATGCTGCTCGGGTTCACGATCGCCGGAGTCGCGGTGAGTGGCGTGATGAAGAGCGCAGCCGCCGTGGCGATCGGTGTTCCGCTGATCGTGCTCGCCATCCCGATCCTCGACACCTCATTCGTGGTGCTGAAGCGCATCAAACACGGGCTTCCCGTCTACTCCGCCGATCGCAGCCACTTCCACCATCGGTTCTCGTCCATCGGGTGGGGGCAGCGGCGCACCGTGCTGACGCTGTACGCCTGGTGCAGCGTCATGGGCGTCGTCGCGATCCTCGTGAGCTTCCGCACGGGTGGCGCCATCGGAGTGGTGCTGGCGCTTGCGGTCGCCGTCGCCGTCGGCGCCTACCTCGTCTACCTGCTCGAGATCCTCAAGTGGCGTGGCACTCCGGTCATCGAGATCGTCCGCAGACGCCGCGACCCGACGCCGGCATCACATCGGTGAGATTGCCGTGTCGGGATCGTCGAGATGGCGACCCCGCGCGACGACCTCGATCAGTTGATCCACGATCGCGGGTGAGAACTGGGTCCCCGCTCTCGAGCGACACTCCTCGACGGCGTCGTCGTGAGAGCGACTTCCCCGGTACTGGCGGTTGCTCGTCATCGCGTCCCAGGCGTCCGCCACATGGATGATCTGCGCACCGAGTGGGATGTCGTCGCCTCGTCGTCCCTCGGGGTAGCCACTCCCGTCCCAGTTCTCATGGTGGCTGTGGACCCATGACACCTGCTCCGGCAGGAGCACGTCGTCGACCAGCTCCACGCCAACCTTGACGTGCGATTGCACCCGGTCACGCTCGGCCGGTGAGAGCGGCTCGGTCTGCAGCAGCAACTCATCCGGAATCGCGATCTTCCCGATGTCGTGAAAGAGCGCAGCCTCTTCCAACATCGCGATCTGCTGGGGCGACCAGCCGAGCATCGCGGCGATCTCGGCTGCGAGCATCGCGACCCGTTCGGTGTGCCGGGCGGTGGCCGGGTCCTTCGCATCGATCAACGTCGCGAGCGTCTTCAAGGCCGTCTTCGCCTGGCTCTTGGCCAGACGTTCGGCGCGCTCGTTGTCCGAGAGTTCCTCGACCACGTCCGGCGCGTACAGCGTCACCCGATTTCGCCCATGTGACTTCGACCAGTAGAGCGCGCCATCGGCCAGTCGCATCAGCTCTTCGGGGTCCTCGGTGTTGGACAGATCGCACACCCCGGCGGACACGGTCACGTGGCCGATCCCGGGATGGTCGGTCGCGGCGAAGGAGGCGCTGACGCGCTCAGCCGCACGAAGCGCATTGACCCCGTCGCTTCCGGGAAGGATCCACGCGAATTCTTCGCCGCCGATCCGTGCGACAAGCTCCTCGTAGCGTGCGCCCATCGACAGACAGCGCCCGAACGCCGTCAGCACCGCGTCCCCGGCCTGGTGGCCGAACGAATCGTTGACGGCCTTGAAGTGGTCGAGGTCGAGGATGACCAGGGCGAGTGGCGTCTGCTGCACCCGGGCGATTTCGATCTCGTTGCGGATGCGCTCGTGAAACGTGCGGTGATTGGCAAGGCCGGTCAAGGCATCCGTCGCGGCCAGACGCGCAAGTCGGGTACGAGCGTCGGCGTTCGCGACAGTGATGCCCACCAGCTCGGCGAACCGGGCGAGGCGCAGATCCGATCCGACGGGAAGCGCCTCGGGACGTTGCGCGACGGCGGTCACGGCTCCCCACACTGCCGAGCCGACGCGTACCGGGGCGGCGATGCTGACGGCGAAACCATTTTTGGCGAAGACGTCTTGTGGGGGATCGGTGGTGTCTTCGGTACGGGCGGGGATGCCGCTGCGGTACACGATCGAGACCACGTTGCGCTCAAGCGGAAGGCGTTGGGGCAAGCGGTCGCTCACACTCGGATCGACCCACGAGCCGACGCGCACGGCACGATCGGCGGTGCGATCGAAGCGACTCACGATCGCGCCCGATGCCCCGAGAAGCAGTGCCACTTCCCGGGCGACGATGGAGCACACGTCCTCCGGGTTGGCTCCGCTTGCGACCGCGGTTGCCGCGCGTCGTAGCGCCGCCTGCTCCATGGCGAGGGTGCGAAGCTCGGTCTCGGCGCGTTTTCGCTCGGTCACATCCTTGAGCACGTGCACCCTGCCGGCGCCGCCGCTCGGCGTCGAGAGCGGGGCCGAACTCAAGATGACGGGCACGGCGGTGCCATCGGGCCGTTGAATCAGCAGGTCACGCTCGCCGACCACATCGGCACCGACCTCGGTGCCCGCCAGGTACGGCACACCGTCCACCGCAGACCGAAGCTCATCCTCGCTGTAGCCGGTCACCGAGGAGAGACGATCGTTCATATCGACGATGCGTCCGTCCTCGCCGATGACCGCGAGGCCATCCTGAACACTCGCGATCACCGCGCCACGAGCGGCGTGTTCGTCAAAGAGCGCGGCGACGATCCGCGTTCGTGCCGCAGCGAGCCGCGTGGCCAAGATCATGCCGATGAGTCCGCCGAGCACGACGATCGTCACAAGCAGCGCGATGAGCTTCTTGGTCAACGAACGCACATGGGCGACGCGGTCGTCGGCGAGTGTGGATGCGCGACCCGCCCAGGCGACGGCGGCCTGGTCGATCTGGGTGATGACCGCGATCGCGCGGCGTACGACCACCTGGTCGCTCTGGCTGCCGATCGCGCTGCCCGAGTAGTCGCGGGTGATGATCACCGCGAGCTCGCCCATGTAGCGATCGAGGCGGGCGACGGCGCCCGCGATCGTCGGGTCGCTCGCATCCGCGCCGCGAAGCTTGTTGATCGTGAGGAGTCCCGCGGTGAACGTCTGACGGGTGCGCTCGTCGAGTCCGGGTTTGCCGTTTGAGCGGTTCTCAAGGAAGAACGCGTAGGCCGATCGAAGGTCGCCGCGCAGACGGTGAAGCTCACGAGCTTGCGTCTGTGCACTCGCGACCAGCTGTTGGGCGGACAACATCCGCCGCCCGAGGACGACTCCGCCCGTCACCATGGCGACGGCGACGATGGCGACGACCACCATCTGCAGCGCCTGGAGTCGGCGCACGCGGACGACGTCCGTGCTCCAGTCGGTGCGAGATCGGGCTGCCGTTTGAGGGACGGGCGCCATTTCGGCTCAAAGTATATGGCCCGTGCCCCTGTCTCTTATACACATCTCCGAGCCCACGAGACTAAGGC
>CALMXK010000036.1 GCA_937871165.1 uncultured Actinomycetes bacterium | reverse complement strand
ATGATACGGCGACCACCGAGATCTACACTAGATCGCTCGTCGGCAGCGTCAGATGTGTATAAGAGACAGGACCGGTGCGGTGCCGTCGTGCATCTACACCGATCCGGAAGTCGCGAGTGTCGGCATGACCGAGCGCGACGCCGTTGAGAAGTACGGCAAGGACAACATCATCACGGGCACGTTCCCGTACATGGCGATCGCCCGCGCCGCGATGTTCGCCGACAAGACCGGCTTCTTCAAGATCATCGCGCACGCCGCCACCGGCGAGGTGCTCGGCGTCGTCATCGTCGGGTTGCAGGCCACGGACCTCATCAACGCGGGCGTCATCGCCATCGACAGTGAGGCGGTCATCGAGACCATCGGCGATTCCATCGCCGCGCACCCCACCCTCTCGGAAGGCTTCAAGGAGGCCGGGCTGATGGCGCTTGAGCGCCCCATCCACATGCCCGCCAAGAAAAAGCGGAAGTGACGCGCGAGCCGTCCCTGCGTGCCGGCGACGGCGACCGTGAAACGACGGTCGCCACGCTGCAAGCGGCATGTACGCAGGGACGGCTGACGCTCGAGGAGCTGACCACTCGGCTGGAGCTGGCGCTTGGGGCCACGACCTTCGGTGAGCTCGATGGTCTGACGGAGGATCTTCCGGGCCGACCGGTGTTTTCCGGCACGCCGCGACGCTGGATCGTCGAGATCTTCGGTGGCGGGATGTATCGCGGCCGGTGGCGCGTTGGCCGTGAGGTGCGGATGGTGAGCATCTTTGCCGCGACGGCGCTCGATCTGCGCGAGGCCGTGCTGAGCGAGCCGGGATTGACGGTCCGCGTGTTCGCGCTCTTCGCCGGGCCCAAGGTCATCGTCCCCGATCACGCCGACGTGCAGCTTGCCGGCGCGGCGGTATTCGGGTCGCACCGGCTCCGCGTCTCGACGGTGCCCATCGACGGGTCGCCAACGATCAAGATCCTGGCCTACACGCTGTTCGGCGACGTACTTGTGCGCGACAAACCCCGATGGGGCTTTGGTGGTCGCAGGAAGGGCTGAGCCCATCCTGAGGATTTCTTGACTGGGGACGGTTGTTTCCCGTTCAAGAATGTCGACGACCCTGTCGATGAAACTGGAACTTCATCGGCGCAATTCCTGTTGTCCTTTTCGTGAGTTGCGCCGATCGCTCCGCCCCCGCTTCGACCAGCGCACCGACCTTGTATAGGGCTCGGTGACGTTCCTTTCTCGCGCGCTCACGACTTTTGAGGACTTGATGCCCCGCATCCGCACACTGATCGCCACTGCTGCACTGCTGTCGATCTCGTCATCGCAGGCTTTTGCAACCGGAACTATCTCCGGAACGGTGTTCAACGACTACAACAGCAACGGCACGTTCGACACCACCGCGACGCTGGCGAATGCCGGGGGCGGCACCGTCGGCGTGGCCGTGGACACCGGTGTGAGTGGTGTCACGGTGACGGCCTACGATGGCGCAGGCACTGCGGTTGGTACGACAACATCGACCACAAACGGCACCTACACGCTGACCGCGACGGGAACCGGCCCGTACCGCATCGAGTTCACCACGATCCCGTCGGGCTTCAAGCCGTCGTTTCACGGCACGAACTCGGGCACGACCGTGCAGTTCGTTCCCGACGGGGTGTCGACCAACGTCAGCTTGGGGATCGCGCGCCCGGCTGACTACTGTCAGAACAACCCGACGCTGGTGACCAACTGTTACAACATGGGCAACCAGCTGAACTCCAGCAACTCGCCGTTTCTGGACGTCAGCGGTCGTGCAGCGATTCACGCGTTTCCATACGCATCCGGCGCGTTGACCACTCCCGGCGCCCTCGCCCCGGCAGCGACCTCAGTTGCAACGGCAAGCCAGGTGGGCTCCACGTGGGGGCTCGCCTACAGTCGCACGTCGAAGCAGGTCTTCACCGGAGCATTTTTCAAACGACATGCCGGCTTTGGCCCGGGTAAGGACGGGGTCGGCCAGTCTGGTGCCTCCACATCGGGGGACGATGCCGGCGCGATCTACGTGCTGAACGCCTCCGGCGGGCTCGCGACAACGTTCACCGTCCCGGGTGCGCCGACCAATGCGCACGATACGACCGACTACGACCGCGACAACGGCGAAATCGGGTGGGACGCCGTCGGCAAGACCGCGCTTGGTGGGCTCGCCATGTCGGACGACGACAGGACCCTGTATGCGATGAGCCTGGAGAACCGAACGCTGTACGCGCTGGACCCGGCAGACGGGTCGGTCATCGCCAGCCGGCAGGTACCGCTGTCGGTGCCCGGGTGCGCCAGCGCCGACGATGTGCGTCCGTTCGCGGTCAAGTACCACCAGGGCTCGGTGTTCGTCGGCATGGTTTGCTCCGCGGAAAGCTCACAGAATGTGAGCGATCTCCACGCCTATGTCTATCAAGCCGACCCGACGTCGCTCGCATTCGGCGCCGCCCCGGCATTCCAATTCGCGCTCAACTACCCGCGTGGAAACGTCCTCACCCCCGGCCCTCCCGCGGACTGGCTTCCATGGTTTCCGACGATGCGGACCAACGACAGTGCCGCCACTGGGTCCTATCCGCAGCCGATCCTGACCGACATCGAATTCGACGGCGACAACCTGGTCATCGGGCTGCGCGATCGCTCGAGTGACCAGTTCGGTTGGAACAACCTCGACAACCCTGCAAACTCGACGCTCTACGCCGGGATCCCAGGTGGAGACACTGTTCGCGCATGTGGATCGCTTGCCGGCGGCTGGACCCTCGAGTCCAATGGACGCTGCGGCGGCCTCGGCACATCGATCCAAAACACCGGCCAGGGCCCGGGCAACGGCGAGTACTACTTCGCCGACGGCTACTCGTACTTTCACGACGAGCTCTCACTTGGCGGCCTTGCACAGGTGCCCGGATTCCCGGATGTGCTCAGCACGGTGTTTGATCCCCGTACCCAGTCCGACAACCTGATTTTCGACACGGGCGTGCGGTGGTGGAACAACTCGACTGGTGCCCTGAGCAAGACGTACATGAACGTCGACGGCGGCGCGAACGATGGTCTGACCTTCGGCAAAGCCAACGGGATCGGCGACCTGATCGCGCTGTGTGATGCCGCTCCGATCGAGATCGGCAACCGTGTGTGGATCGACGCGGACGGGGACGGTATTCAGGACCCCGGTGAGGCGGTTGTCTCTGGCGTGACTGTTGAGCTTGTCGACAGCACGGACACGGTGGTGGGGACGACCTCGACTGACACCAACGGCCTCTACGCTTTCAACACGGCAAACGTGACGGGCGGCGTTCTGCCAAGCACCACGTACAGGGTTCGTGTTCCGGGTGGTCAGGCTCCGCTGACCGGCCTGGTTGCGACGTCTGTCAACGGTGATGCCACGTCCAACGGTGACGCTCGCGATTCCGACGGGGTTGCCGGCAGTGGTGGACTGTCGTCTGTGTCGCTGACCACCGGTGCGGCCGGATCGAACAACCACACCTACGACTTCGGCTACACCACGCCGCTGTCGCTTGGGAATCGTGTGTTTGAGGATGTGAACGACAATGGTCGTCGTGATGCGGGTGAGCCGATGATCGGCGGAGTTGCGGTGAGTCTTTTCCGGGATGTGAATGGTGATGGTGTGCCTGATGGTGCGGCGGTTGCGACGACGACGACGAATGCGTCGGGGTCGTATCTGTTCACGGGTCTTGCGCCTGGCGGCTATGTCGTCGGCATCGCTGTTCCGTCGGGCTTTCGGTCAAGCACCGACATCACGACGACGGCGAATCCGAATACGAATGTCGACTTCGATGACAACGGCATCACCAATCGTGGAACGTCGGTGCTGTCGGGGACGGTCACGCTGGGTGTGGGGAGTGAACCGACGGGTGAGGGTGCAACTGCCGGGATCGCCGACACGACCCTCGATGCCAACAGCAACGTGACAGTCGATTTCGGGATTACGCGTGGCAGGACGCGGTTGGTGGTGTCGAAGCGTGCGAATGTTTCGGCGCAGCGTGTTGGTGGGCATGTCTCGTACACGATCGCTGTGACGAACACCGGCAGTGCGCCGGCGCGCAACGTTCAGGTGTGCGACACGTTGCCGGTCGGCATGATGTTCGTGAGTGCCTCGACCGGATCGCGCGCGTCAACCGGGCGGCGGTGCTGGACAATCTCCACCCTGAATGCTGGGAGTACCGCGCGGTACCGGATCACGTTGCGTGTGAGCGTCAACGCGCTCCCGACGATCACGAACATCGCGCTTGTCACCTCGGTGAACACCAGCCGGGCGTATTCGTCTGCACGGGTGTCGGGAATCGGTGTGCGCGGCTCGACTTCCCCGAGCGTCACCGGCTAACGCCACGAGACGGCTGGGTCCCACCATGCGGTGGGCCCAGCCGCCACACCCCCTCAGGCGTCGGCGATCAACTGACGGTACAGGCCACGGATCGAGGACAACTTCACCCGCGCCGCCGCAGGGGGAACCACGATCTGTTGGGGTCCGTAGGACGACAATGTGACGGTGATCGGGACGTTTGCTCCGGCCAGCTCCGCCCGTGCCTGACGAATCGTGCCGTCGGCCCCGATGTCGAGCACAAGTCGGTTGGCCAGGCGAAAGGTCTGAAGCGTCTCACCGTCACGGGTCTGCGACCCGAGGAGCACGTTGTCGTCCTGCTGGATCAAAATCGGGTTGTCTGGGCGTGTTGAGGCGAGTCGGGTGATCATCGACACGACTGCGTCCACCGGGCTTGCCTTTACGTCGACGGGGCGTTCCACCCACCTCACACCTGGACGTCCTCGCTTGGCCATTGCGGCCTCGAGGCCGGGGATGTCTCCTTCGAACACGGCGCGCTTGGTCCACACAACATCGCGCCCCGCCGACAGCGGCCCGCCGCCACGCGCCACCTGGAGCAGCATCTGTCCACTGCTCGCCCGGAAGTTGACGCGTCCACTCATCACCAGACGCACGTCGGCCTCGATCTGGGCGGTCGCCTGGAACGTGGCGCCACGCTCCTCATAGCTGCGGTACAGGGTGCGTGCCAGCACGGTCGCCTGGTCGGATGTGAGGGGGGTGCCATCAGTGCTCGTCGACGGCGTCGGCGAAGTTGATCCCCCACATCCGGTGAGACCAGCGACGATCACCGCGGCGCTCACGAACGTGGACACGAGGCGTCGGCGTGTCACTTCGGCACTCCGATGCGTGCGAGGTCGATCGTGGGCGGCAGTCCGACGGCTGGCGACGGGGGCTGGGTGCCGGCGCCGGGCATCGACCGTTGCCGGGGAGGATGTGGAATCTCGTTCATCGTCACGCCAGGCGGTTGCGGTGCGATCCGTGGCCGCGTGGTGATCGCGGGGCCGTCGCCGGAGCCACAGGGGGCAGCCGCTTCGATGGCGGTAGGGAACGAGGACGTGAATCGGTTGTCAGCGAAGCAGTTGGCACCTGCCGGAAGCGTCGACATCCGGGTGGGGAAGAGGCCGAGGTCGATGCCGTTGTCCGACAGCACATTCTCCGTCACGCGATTGTTGGCGGGCAGAAATGTCTCCTGTTCGGTGATGACGATGCCGACCCCACGGTTGCCGCGTACCCGATTCTTCGAAATGGTCACATGCTCGGCACCACCGATCGCGATGCCGAAGCCGAACGCCCCATCCCCTTCAGGGGTGACCGGGTTGTCATTGTCGTTCACGGTGTTGCCGGCGACCACCACGTCCGACGATGCGACCGCCCGCTCCATGTGCGACGAGTTGATCGCGATTCCGATGCGGTTGCGGTTGTAGACCGACCGGACCAGCACGACGTTGCCGCCGGAGTTCGTGCCCTCGTAGCCGATCGTGTTCGACACCGCCGCCGAATCGGTGACAACGGCATTGCACGGTTGGCACTGCCCGATGTAGATGCCGGAATCCCCGGAGCCGCTCGCATACACGTGTTCGAACACCCCGTTCTGCGAGCTGAAGGCGTAAACGCCGTACAGGCCGTTGTTGATTGCGGTCAGATACCGGCCCCGCCATCCGTCAATGGGCTTTTGGGCGGGATCTGCCGTGCCGTCCGGGGTGAGGATCCCGTTGAAGATCAGCCCGTTGTTGAGGTAGTTGCGGAGCGTCAGGTTCTCGACGCTGACACCGTCGGTGGCCACGACGATTCCGTCGCTCAGGGTGAAGTCTCCGTCGAAGATCACGTTGTTGCGATCTTCACCGCGGATTGTCAGTCGCGGTGTGCGCACCATGACCGCTTCGCGGTAGATCCCTTTAGCGATGAGCACCATGTCGCCAGGCTTGCTCTGATCGACAGCGGCCTGCACCGTCGGCGCATCCGCCGGCACATGAATGGTGGTGGAGGGCCCGGGGGCGGCGGTCGAGGTGCTGCTCGACCCGCCGCTGCCGCATCCTGCGGCGAAAAGGGCGACGGCTCCTGCGAGGGCGAGCGCGGCAAGACGCGCCCACTTCAGTCGTGACGGCATTGGCGGATTATGCCCGTCGTTGTTTGGCCCGGGGCTCGCTCGGTGTGGTGCCGATCGCAGGTCGCAACCTTTGGCAGAATCCGCAGCGCGCGACCCGTTGGGCGAGCGACCGCGCGGGAGTCTCGACGGAGTGACGCTTTCGCGTCCGTGTACGCGGGACGTCCGCTAGCGTCCGTTCGTTCGCGCTCGTCAGGTACCCGCCCCGAAAGGATCAACCCCGAAAATGCAAATGACCAGCTACCCGCAGGGCATGCCGTGTTGGGTCGATCTCATGGTGGAGGACCCGACCAAGGCCGCGGCGTTCTACGGGTCGCTGCTTGGATGGCACGTGCCGCCGGGACGACCAGACTTCGGGGGATATGCAAACGCTGATCTGGGCGGTCGCCTGGTGGCAGGTGTGATGCCGAAGATGGCACCGGACATGCCCTCGGTGTGGAGCACCTACATCGCCGTCGACGATGCCCGCGCCACGCTGGATCTGGCGGTGCAGGAAGGCGCGAGCCCCATTGTGCCCGCGACGGACGTGGGATCGATGGGGACGATGGCGGTGTTCGCCGACCCTCAGGGCGCGGTGATCGGCATCTGGCAAGCGGGCGAGCACATCGGCGCACACGCGATCGCCGAGCCCGGCACGTTGCGCTGGAACGAGCTCGCAGCCCGAGACTTCGATGCGGCCAAGGCCTTTTATCCGGCGGTGTTCGGTTGGGAGGCGTCGGAGTTCCCCGGCGGTGGCCAGTACATCATGTGGAACGTGGACGGGCGTCCGGTGGCGGGGATGATGCCGATGCCCGAGACGGTGCCCGCGCAGGTGCCGTCGTACTGGCTCGTGTACTTCGAGGTCACCGACTGCGACGAGTCCGTCGCGACCGTCACGGCACTCGGCGGTCAGGTGGTCGTTCCGCCGCAGGATGCGCCCGGGGTGGGGCGCCTCAGCATGGTGCAGGACGATCAGGGTGCGGCGTTTGCCGTGATCGCGATGCAACCACGCGACGAGGCGAACGGCGGAGCTGCCTGATGTCGACGCTCAGCTACGGTGCGGCGGCGGTCCTTGGCGTCGTCGAGGGGCTTACGGAGTTCCTGCCGGTGTCCTCCACTGCTCATCTGACGATCGCGGAGAAGGCCCTCGGCTACAAGGTCGACGACCTGTCTCTTATACACATCTGACGCTGCCGACGAGCGATCTAGTGTAGATCTCGGTGGGCGCCGTATCATTAAA
>CALMXK010000035.1 GCA_937871165.1 uncultured Actinomycetes bacterium | reverse complement strand
TTTCAAGCAGAAGACGGCATACGAGATTCGCCTTAGTCTCGTGGGCTCGGAGATGTGTATAAGAGACAGCGTCCGCCGCGTGGTGGCCCATGTGCCGGGCACCATCGTCGCGCTCGCACTCGCGACCATCGCCACCATCGTCTTCGACCTCGACATCGCCACCATCGGGTCGCGCTTTGGCGGCATTCCGAGCGGCCTGCCGTCATTCGTATGGCCGGAGTTCTCCTTCGATTCGTTCCACGCGCTGCTGATTCCCACGCTCACCATTGCGCTGCTCGGCGCCATCGAGTCGCTCCTGTGCGCCCGCGTGGCCGACAACCTGACGCCGGACATGCCGCGCCACGACCCCAACCAGGAGCTCATGGCGCAGGGTGCGGCGAACATCGTGGCGCCGTTTTTCGGTGGGATCCCGGCGACCGGCACCATCGCCCGCACGGTCACCAACGTGCGCGCCGGCGCACGCACACCGGTGGCCGCGCTCGTGCATGCCGCGACGCTTCTGACGGTCATCTTGGCGGCCGCCCCGCTTGCCCAGCACGTGCCGCTCTCGGCGCTCGCAGGGTTGCTGCTGTTCGTCGCCTGGAACATGGGCGAGTGGAGCGACTTCGGACAGATGCAGCGCTACGCCCCCACCTACCGCAGCGTCGTCGTGGTCACGTTCCTGCTCACCATCGTGTTCGGGCTCACCGTCGCGGTTGAGGTCGGCATCGTCATGGCGTCGGTGTTCTTCATCTGGCGCATGAGCCAACTGTTTCGGGCAGAGCCGATCGACGCGGGTGTCCGCATCCCCGACGACGTGGTCGCCTTCGAGCTGTTCGGCTCGTTGTTCTTCGGCGCTGTCGGCAAGGTCGAGACGCTCGAGGAACAGATCCCAAAGACCGTGCACGCGGTGATCTTGGAGATGCACCACCTGATCTCCATCGACACGACCGGCATCGACTCGCTCGAGCATCTGCAGGGCACGCTCGCACGAAACGGCGCCAAGTTGGTGCTCGCGAGCGTCAACCCGCAGCCGCTCGCGCTGCTCACCCGCAAAGGCTTCGTGGATCACATCGGCGCCGACCATGTGGTGGGGTCGTTGAACGAAGCGCTCGCGGTGATCGCCCGCTCCCGCTAAGCCGACTCGCCGTCCGCGGTGAGCGTTCCACCATAGGTTCCGAACGACCAGATGTTGCCCTCCGGGTCGCGCGCCATGAAGTCGCGGCTGCCATAGGGCTGATCGGTGAGCGCCATGACGATCTCGGCCCCGGCGCGAACCGCACGATCGTGAAGCGCGTCCGGGTCCTCACAGACGAGATACGTGAGTGATGAGCTCGCAGGCAACGAACTGAGAACACTCCCGTCGTCGCGAACGCTCCCGAGCATCACACCACCGCCGAACGGCCAATGGAGCTCAGCGTGGTCCACGACAGTCGGGTCGTCGGCGTTTCGATACTCGGCTGCGACGGTGAATCCGAATGCCGTGGTGAGGAAGGTGATGGCGGCCGGCGCATCGGCGAACCGAAAGCAGGGCCAGACATGTGCGTGTGCGTTCATGCGACCAAGCTTGCCCGACCGACATCCCGGTCTGCTTGAACGATTGGAACGAGTCGCAGCGGATCCTCAAAGAGCTCCGTCGGTCCGCATCCGGCAAACACGCGAAACGCTCGCGACATGTGGGCGTGGTCAGCGTAGCCGCAGTCGGCGGCCACGCGCGCAAGGGCACGCGTCGACTGGTCCGGTTCGATCATCCGCCGCGCGCGATCGAACCGGATGATCTGCGCCAGACGCTTGGGTGAAAGGCCCAACTCGTCGCGGACCCTCCGGGTCAGGTGTTGGCGTGAGAACCCGACGTCATCGGCGAGTTGATCGATCGGCAGGTTGCCGTGCCTTGCCGTCAGCACCTCCAGGGCGCGCAGAGCGACAACGTCGACGCTCCGCGGCGTGGTCGCCCACCTCGACAACATCTGATCGCAGATGGCAAACCGTTCCTGCCAGCACTGCGTACCTCGCAGCCGCTCGCTCAGCCGTGTCGCACGCCTGCCGATCACATCGGCGAGTTCGAAGGAGTTGCCCCGAACGTCCCCGATCGGCATCCCAAACAGCGTGCGCACGCCCAACGGCGTCACGTCGATCTGCATACCTTCCTGAACGTGTCCATAGGCGACCAGCTCCGGCCAGTCGTGCAGACCGCCGACGAGTGCGTCGAAGGTTTGTTCGCCGACGCCGGGTCGCGCAAGCAGGCGTATCGGCTGATCGATCGTGACGATGAGCGTCGCCGTCGGCGATGGAAGGCCGCGATGGACTCCCGGCTGCGCGCTGGTCATCCTGTAGCCGGTGTAGCGCGTGACGAGTCCGGTCAGCTGCGCCGAGGGCGCACAGGTCACATGGACGTCATCGATCGGTTCACTCATGGCTGCGGACGATGTCGTCGATGGCCGCTTGCCGGATCTCGTGGCCGTGACCGGTCAAGATCATGGCCGGTGTGGGGCTCATCAGTTGTGCCACCGCCGCCGCGACTTCGTCCGTGTACCAGGCGCGCGTCTCCTGCGACTCGTCATGCCAGTGGGCCGGGGCGATCGTGAGCGCGCCGTCGCGCATGTGGATCAGGTCGCCGGTGACCAGCACGTCCTCGCCCAACCGGTAGGCCACCTCGCGATTTTCGGTCGGCATGCCGAGCTCCAGACACGCGATTCCGGGCGTCGGGTCGCCTTCACTTGCGGGGCCGAGCACGGGCGTGCCGAACCGCGCCGCCACCACGTCGCCCGAACGCCGGTGCCAGCTGCAGGTCTCAAGCACCAGGGCCGGCAGGCGACGGCGCTCAACGTCCCGGTCGAGTGCCTTCCAAAACCGCTCCAGGTCGTCGGGGTCGTCGGGAAGCAGCGGGTCGATGACGACGGTCGCGCCGGGCGCCTCGTAGTACGTGCTCCACACCACCTGGTCCCAGTCGTCGCCTGCCTTCCAGGACGGGTGCGGGCAGCCCCATTGCCACAGCCCGTCGCGCAACTTGACCACCTGCATGGCGCACATGGCGTGATCCTAACGGGACGCTGTCCACCCGGGTGCCGGGCACCACACAGGACGCAACCGCTCAGGTGCGCAGGCCGCGTCCCTTGGCGATCAGGCGGCCGGCCCACAGCACCATCACCACGGCCATCGCCACGCTCACCCCGAGCGACAGCCACAACGACACCTCGCTGGTGCCGAGCATCCCCTGGCGACTCGCCGCGACCATGTAGAGGATCGGGTCCGCGTGGGTGAGTGCGCGCCACGGCTGGCCGAGCACGTTCACCGAATAGAACACACCACCCAAAAACACGAGCGGCGTGAGCAGCAGGTTGCCCACGTAGGACTGCTGATCCCACGTCTGGGCGATCAGCCCGACGCCGACGCCGAGCGCGCTGAACCCGACGGCCGCCGCCAAGAACGCCACGATGGCCGGAAGTGGATTGACCAGCGGCAGATCCACGATCGGGATGGCGCAGACCAAGATCATCACGCCGATCAGCAACCCGCGCACGATGCCGCCCGCCATGTAGGCCACCAGCAGGTGACGGGCACGCATCGGACCGCTGACCGGGTCGTCGATGAAGCCGTCGAAGCGCGCCTGGTAGAGCGACGAGGCGGTGTTGGCGTAGGCGGCGGTGCCGATGCCCATCAGGATCAAGCCCGGCACGATGAACGCCGAGTACGGCACGCCGTCGATCTCACGGATGCGCCCGCCGAGCGCACCGCCGAAGATGGCGATGAACAACACGGCCGACACCACGTTCGGCGCGATCGTCTGGCTCCAGATGCGCACCACCCGCGTGACCTCACGTTGGGCCAGGGCGGCCACGCCCCGCCACTGTCCGCGACGCAGACTCACCGCCGGGTTTGCCTCGGGAGTGGTCAGCTCGCTCACGTGTTCATCACCTGTCGGTACACGTCCTCAAGGCTCGTTGCGTCGTAGCGCTCGCGAAGCCCGGATGGCGTTCCCTCGTCCACGATCTGGCCACTTCGAATGAAGGCCACCTGCTCGCATAGGGTCTCCGCCTCTTCCAGGTAGTGCGTGGTCAGCAAGATCGACGTGCCGAGCGCGTGAAGGCGCCGGATGTACTCCCACAGCTCATCGCGAAGTTCGATGTCCACGCCCGCGGTCGGCTCGTCCAGGATCACCAGGCGTGGTCGGTGGATCAGCGCCCGCGCAAGCATCAACCGACGCCGCATGCCACCCGACAGACGGCTCGGCAGCGCGTTCGCCTTGTCATCGAGGTCGAACACTTCAAGCAACTCATCGGCGCGAGCGGCCGCATCGGCGCGGGTCATCCCGAAGTAGCGGCCATGCAGACTGAGCAGGTCGCGCGTCTTGACGAAGCGGTCGAGCGAAACCTCCTGCGGCGCGTAGCCGACCGTCTGGCGCGCGGCGGGCGCCTGCGGGCCGAGCATCGATTGGCCGTGCACCTCCATCACTCCGCCGTCGGGAATCACCAGGCCGACGATCGCGCGAATCAGCGTGGTCTTGCCGGCGCCGTTTGGTCCGAGCAGTCCGAAGAAGGCGCCCTCGGGCACCACCAGGTCCACGCCCCGCAGCGCCTCGACGTCACCGGGGAAGGTCTTTCGCACACCCTCACAACGAAGCGCGACGGGTGTGGTTGGAGTCGTGATCACCACCAACGGAAGCTAGCGCCGTTGCACGCGCGCGGCCCGGATGCCCTCACGCGTTCCGCGCGCCATGCAGGAACTGTCGCGCCCCGAATGCGGCGGCATCCTCCACGCCCGCCGTGTGCGCCAACTCGAGCGCAGACAAGATCGCGCCTTTCAGGGCAAACAGCAGCCATTCGTCCGGCACGTCGGCACGCAGGGCGCCGTCCTGCTGCCCTCGCGCGACGAGCGTGCGCAGTGGCGTGCCGATCGCGAGGCGCGCCTCGTCGTCCGGCGGGCAGACGCTTTCACGGGTCACCACGGCGTACCGCGATCCGATGTGCACGAGTGCCCGAAACACCCGCTCGAAAGCTTCGGGAACGTCCACCTCATCCAGATGGGCATCCTCGAGCGCACGGCGCGCATCGTCGAACGCGAAGGTCGTGAGGTCGCGAAGCAGCGCCTCCCGACTGTCGTAGTGGCGATACAGCGTGGCCCGACCGACACCGATGGCCTCTGCCACCTCGCTCATGCTGACGTCGTCGCGCGAGGCGAACAACTCCGCCGCCGCCTCAAGGGCGGCGCGGCGGAAGTTGGCGCGGGTGCCGACGCTCACGACGAAGCCGGCACTGGGTCGGCGGTCGGCGCGTCGTGCGTCTCGTGCGGCGGTTCGATCGTCAGATTGGGAAGCAGACGGTCGAGCCACGCCGGGATGTACCAGGCGCGCTTGTCGAGCAGGTGCATCACCGCCGGCACGATCATCAGTCGTACCAGGAAGGCGTCGAACACGATGGCGGCGCCGAGCGCCACACCGAACTCCTTGATGGTGCGATCAGGACCGAGGATGAACGCGAAGAACACGACGGTCATGATGGCGGCCGCAGCAGCGACCACGCGACCGATCGCACCGACGCCGTCGATGATCGCCGCACGAGGACTGTCGCCATGCACGTACTCCTCGCGGATCCGGCTGACCAAGAACACTTCGTAGTCCATCGAGAGGCCGAACAGGATCGCGAACACGATGACCGGCAGGAACGACTCGATGGGACCGGTCCGGTCGAGCCCGATCAGGTTGTTGCCCCAGCCGAACTGGAAGACCGCGACCAGCACACCGGCCGCCGCCATCGCCGAGAGCACGGTGGTGATGGACGCCTTGAGCGCCACCACGACCGACCGGAAGGCCATCGTCAAGATCAGGAAAGTGATCCCCATGGCGACCAGCAGGAACAGCGGGAAGCGACCCAGGATGCGGGTGGCGATGTCGTCAAAGGCCGCGGTGGCGCCACCGACGTAGGCGACCGCGCCCTTTGTGCCGATCGCCGCCGGGATCACTTCACCGCGCAGACGCTCCACCAGCTGTTTGGTCTTCTCGGAGTCCGGAGCCGTGGTCGGAAAGACGATCACCTGTGCCGTGTCCTTGGCGTCGTTGGTGATCGCCTTGGACACCGAATCCACACCGGGCTGAGTCTTGATGGCGTCGGCAAGCCGCGTGGCGGCGCCCGGATCGCTTCGTTGATCCACCGCGATGAGCAGCGGGCCGTTGAAGCCGGGACCGAAGCCCTCGGCGAGCAGGTCGTAGGCCTGGCGCGTGGTGGAGCTCTTGGGGCCTGATCCCGCGTCGCTCGAGCCGAGATGCACCCAGCCGATCGCCGGCAAGGCGAGCACTGCCAGAACGATCGTCGGAATCAGCGCAACGGGCACGGCGTGCCGTGTGACCCACTTGGCCCACCGGGTGAAGAACGAGTTCTGTCGCGCCTCGTGCGAGTCGTCCTGCGCTTTGAGAAACGGCACGCGCAGCCGATCGACGCGGTGGCCGAGCAGGCTCAGGATCGCGGGCAGCAGCGTGGTCGCGGCGATCACCGCGACGATCACCGTGATGGCCGCGCCGAAGCCGAGCTTGGTGATGAAGTCGAGACCCACGACCGCCAAGGCCGAAATGGAGATGGCGACGGTGAGCCCGGCGAAGATGACAGCTCGGCCGGCGGTGGCCGTGGCAACCGCCGCAGCGGTCTTCGAATCGAGCCCGTCGTGCATCGCCTGACGGAAGCGGGTGACGATGAACAGGGAGTAGTCGATGCCCACGCCCAGGCCGATCATGGATGCGAGCACCGGCGTGATGGTGTTGAAGGATGTGAAGCGCGCAAAGATCAGCAGCAACGCGGCACCGAGCCCCACCGCCAGGATGGCGAGCAGGATCGGCAGCAGCATCGCGGTGAACGTGCCGAACACGATCAACAGGATGAGCATGGCGGCCACAAGGCCGATCAGTTCACTCGTGCCGTTCTCCGGCGTCTGGGTCGCCTGGATCACCTGACCGGTGAACTCCACGCGCACGCCGGCGTCGACCGTCGTCATGAATTCGCTTGCGGTCTCCTGGAACTTGAGCGTCTGTTCCTTGTCGAGCTCGAACGCCGGTTTGTCGAACTGCACGTCGGCATAGGCGATGGTGCCATCGTCGGAAAGGGCGCCGTTCTCACGGGTCAGCGGGTTGCCGACGCTCGTGACGTGCGGCACCTGCGGGACACCTGCAAGCAGCTGGCCGATGGCCCTCGCAGCTTTCGGGTCGGTGAGTTTGCCACCGTTGGTGGTGGCGAAGACCAGCGTTGCGCTGTCACCGGCGCGAGCCGGAAAGCGCTCCTGTAGCAGGTCGACGGCACGTTGGGCGTCGGAGTTCGGGATGTCGAACTTGTCGACGAGCGTCCCGCCCGCCACGTTGCTGGTGACGCCGATTCCAATCGCCGCGACCAGCCAGATGGCGATCGCCCACCACGGGTTGTTGGCGCACCAGCGCCCGATCCGGGCGAGGAGCCCTTGGTGCTGCACGCCATGCCCCGCCGACCGCACTTGCTCGCTGCTCATTCATCCTCCGAAAGGTGTGAGATGGCAGCGTATCAAGATGAGACATTGTTGTCTCACCAACGGGTTTTGTCTCAGTCGCGCACCAGGCGGTAGAACCGTGCCAGGAACGGCGCGGGGTCGCGGTAGCCGCTTTCCTCATGGTCGAGCACGATCGTCAGATGCCCCTCGACCGCGAGGTGGGCCGCCGTATCCAGGAAGTGTTCCTCGCTGGGGCCGTCGGCGACGCGAGTCGCGATCCGCTCATACAGTGCGGCCTCGCGAACCGGCTCCTGAGCCGACCGCAGCGCATCGATGATCGCCTCACGCAGCTCGGTGTCCTGCCGGGGCGCGCCGCGGTGGCCGGCCGCAGAACCGGGAAGGCGCTCATCAAGCAGCCCGTCCACGTGGCGCGTGTACCACGCGGGATCCATCAGCTCGTCGAGCGCAGCCTCGCTCATGATGGCGCTGACGTCGCTGTCGCCGGCCAGCAGTTCGCGAAGCGAAACACCTTCGTCCCACGCGCGCATCGCATTGCGCTGCACGGCGGCGTACGCCTCTTCACGTGTCAGCCCGCGTTCCACCAGCCCGAGCAGTACCCGCTGGCTGTAGACCAGACCGTGCGAGGAGTCGAGCACAACCTGCATGCGTGCGGGCGACACTACGAGCCCCTGCACCAACTTGGTGAGCGAGGCCAGCATGTGGTCCAGCAAGATCGTGGAGTCCGGCAGGATCACGCGCTCCACGCTGGAGTGGCTGATGTCGCGCTCGTGCCACAGCGCCACGTTCTCCAGGCCCGCGATCGCGTTCGCGCGAATGATGCGCGCGCAGCCGGTCAGGCGTTCGGCGGTGATGGGGTTGCGCTTGTGGGGCATCGCGCTGGAGCCCTTCTGGCCGACGCGGAACGCCTCTTCGGCCTCGCGCAGCTCGGTGCGCTGCAGGTGACGCAGCTCGATCGCAAGTCGCTCCACACCGGTGGCGGCGATCGCCAGGGCGGTCATGAACTCGGCGTGGCGGTCGCGGGCGACGACCTGCGTCGGGAAGCTCTCGGCCACCAGGCCGAGCTCGTCCATCACCTCCGCCTCAAGGGCGGGGTCGAGCATCGCGTAGGTGCCGACGGCACCCGACAGGGTTCCCACGGCGGCCTGGGCGGTGGCCCGGGCGATGCGCTCCTCGTTGCGCCGGCTCTCGGCCGCGTAGCCCGCGAGCTTCAAGCCGAAAGTCGTGGGCTCGGCATGAATGCCGTGCGTGCGCCCGACGCACGGGGTGTGCGCGTGCACGCGTGCCTGTTCGGACAGCGCCGCCGTCACCTTGCGCTGTTCGGCAAGTAGCAGCTCCCCGGCCTGCTTGAGCGCCAGGCCCATGCCGGTGTCGAGCACGTCGCTCGAGGTCATGCCGTAGTGCACCCACCGCGAGGCCGGACCGATGTTCTCGTTGACGTTGGTGAGGAAGGCCACCACGTCGTGGTTGGTGGTCTTCTCGATCTCGAGTGAGCGCTCCACCGAGAAGGCGGCCCGTTCCTCGATCTGGCGCAGGTCGTCGGCCGGAATGACACCGCGGCGTGCCCATGCGCGACACACCGCGAGCTCGACATCGAGCCAGCGTTGCAGCTTGGCCTGGTCGCTCCACAGGGCGGCCATCTCGGGGCGTGAATAGCGATCGATCATGAGCCGATGTCCCGGCGCACCTGGCGCCCGTCGAATTTGATGCAGTCCACGCCGGCGTAGGCGAGCGCGCGTGCCTGGTCCATCGTTGCGCCCCGTGCCGCGACCGCCAAGACGCGGCCACCGGCGGTGACGATGGTGCCGTCCGCGCCTGCCGCGGTGCCGGCGTGCAGCACCTGGCACCCGGCGGCCGCCGCTTCGTCGAGGCCGGTGATGATGTCGCCGCTTCGCGGTGTTGCGGGGTAGCCGTGTGCGGCGAGGACCACCGCGACGCAGGGGTCCGTGGAGATTGCGAGCGGGCGATCGGGAAGCTGGCCGTCGGCGGCGGCGCTCAGCACCGCGATCAGGTCCTCGTCGATCCGCGGCAGCAGACACTGCGTCTCGGGGTCGCCGAAGCGCACGTTGAACTCGATCACGCGCGGCCCGTTGGGGGTCAGCATGAGCCCGGCGTAGAGCACCCCGGCGAAGGGGGTTCCACGTCTGGCCATCTCGGCGATGACGGGGCGGTGGACCTGGTCGAGCAGGGCGTCGGCGTCGGCGTCGGGCACGTCGGCGAGCGGGCTGATGGATCCCATGCCGCCGGTGTTCGGGCCGGTGTTGCCCTCGCCGATCGGCTTGTAGTCGCGTGCTGCGGGGAAGCGCACCACACGCTCGCCGTCGCTGATCGCAAGCAACGAGACTTCGGGGCCGGTGAGGCCCTCTTCCACCACGACCGTCGCGCCGGCGTCACCAAACACCTGGTCGTCGAAGCATGCGGCGAGCGCCTCGCGGGCTTCGTCGGCGGTTTGAGCGACCACGACGCCCTTGCCGGCGGCCAGGCCGTCGGCTTTGATCGCGACTGGTACACCGAACTCTGCGACCGCGGCCATTCCCGACTGCGTGTCCGTGACCGTGCGGTACGCGGCGGTGGGAACGCCGGCGGCGCTCATGATCTCTTTGGCGAAGGCTTTGCTGCCTTCCAGACGTGCGGCGTCCCGGCCGGGCCCGAAGGTGCGGATGCCGGCGGCACGCAGATCGTCGGCGAGGCCTGCCACCAGGGGCGCCTCGGGACCGACGATGGCCAGGTCGACGCCGCGGTCGGTCGCGAGCGCGATGAGCGCCGCGTGGTCGCTCGCGGGGATGGGGTGAACTTCGGCGTCGCGGGCGATGCCCACGTTGCCGGGAGCGCACAGGACGGTGTGTCCGCCGCGCACGGCGGCGTGGACGAGCGCGTGTTCGCGCCCGCCGCTTCCAACGATCAAGACAGTAGCCACGTCGAGGAACCTTACCCGGGGTCCGGTTCGGGCGCTGGGACGGGCGGCCCTGATCCGCCGCGACAGGTGGTGTCCGCTGTCGGCGCCGGCGGCTCCCGTGGAGTCATTCGCGCTGCAGTTTTCGGCGCAGCCGTTGTTGTCCGGGTGATGGTCCGCCGTGGCGTGAGATCCAGTCTTCCCAGGCGTGTGCATTCCCGATTTCCATCGCGATGATGATGGCGTCCATCGCCTTCTTGCCGATCAGGTCGCGTACCGGGTGTTTGGGGCTGGGCGGTGCGAGCCAGCGTCCGTCGGCGTACCAGCGGCGGATGGTGCGGATGCTTGGCGGTTTTCTACCGTGCCAGCGTTCGGCTCGGCGGATGTCGTCGATGACGGCGGCGATCGGCTCGCCTGCGGCGAATCGGCGTTCGCATTCGCGCCGCTCTGGCGCCCAGGCGTGGCTGCCGGGCAGCTCGTGCGCCTTCATCGAATCCCGCACACGACGCAGGTGGGCTGCCAAGCACTTGATGCGAGAGGCGTTGAGGATGCCGTGCGCCTGCCACTGCTCAGTAAGGCGCCTGACGAAGCGGCGACCCCCATCGGCGCTGAGGTAGTGGTGGTCGTCGTGCTGTTCGCACAGTTGCACGATCACACCGTGGGAAAGGTGGACCGGGCCAACCCCGTGCGGCGACATGCAGACGGCGCAGCGCCCCCTGGTCGGCACCGGCACATCAGGAGAATTGCTCGTCACCTCGTCCATGAAGAAAGAGTGCCGGAGGCATGTGTGTCGCCGCTGTGTCACACCACCCACGTTCTGCACCAAGAGTGTGCCGAAACAGAATCATTTGGCACTCAGGAGAGGTCAAATGCGTATTTCTGCTGCACGCCTGCTTCTGCTCATCGGGTGCGGAGTGCTCGCAGGCGGGGGTTCGCGGTCGGACGTGGTGGCCTGCCACCCAGCTTCGCGGGCTAAGCGGTGGCGGTTACCTGCTGCGCGAGGACGGAGGCGCCCGACAGTTCGAACTCCGCCCGGTTCGCCACCGCGAACATCACGTCGCTTCGCCCGAGGACCGCACCGTCATAGACGATCACGAGCGACTCGTCACCAACGTCCAGGAAGTTGTGCTCCCCGAAGTCCGTGTAGCGCGTCGCACCAATCCCCACCACCGCGCGCTCCGGCCGGCCGGCCTCCCGAAACAACGCGCCCACGTCCTCAAGCGGCGTCTGCGCCGACGCAACCTGGTTGGCCAAACGGTCCAACATCCACGAGATAAGCCGATCACCGCAGTACGAATACTCAGCCGCCGGACTGTCGATCCCGTACTCGTGAACCTCACTGCCACGACGCAGAAAGCTCGCGATCCGCAACGTCCGAAGCCCACCCGCCGGATCGATGTCCGACACCTCGAACAACGCCGTCGCAAACCCCTTCGACGCCGGCCCCCAGTTCTTCTTCTCACTGATCTTCGTCGCACCCGGACGCCGAATCGAACAGTCGTTGAACGCACCCACCGCAGTCGGCCGCAACGACACGACACGACCGTCAGCGTCGTAGCCGACCGCAAACAGCACACCCACCTCGGGCTCGATCTGCAACCGCAGACTCTCCTGCGACGACGGAAGCACCAACGAATCGCTCGTCACCGGAAACGTCCCCAGGAACGTCTCACCACCAGGGACATACCAGGGGAAAATGCCCTTCGGCGCGTCGGCCGCCTCAGACCGCACACTGCGAAAGTCGGACGCCTCACCGGCCTGTTCCAGATGCCCGGCGAAGTTGCCGGCAACACCGAACCCGATTGCATCAGTCAATTCCGAGATGAGAACGTCGCGCATCGCGGCAATCTAGACGTTCGCACCGCGCCCGGCCGACCGGCAACCTCACCGCGACGCCCTGGACGGTAAGCTCACAACCTGCAAATCGGAGCCCTGGGGGAACCTTGTAATGCGAACAAAATTGATCAGCCTGCTGTGCCTCGCGGCGCCGCTCACACTCGCCGCGTGCGGCGGGTCGACAACCGCCACGACCACCGGCACCGGTGACAGCTGCGCCAAGGCCGACCTCGCCCTCAAGTCGGCGGGCAAGCTCACCGTCGGGACCGACAACCCGGCATTCCCGCCGTGGTTCGGCGGCGGCGAGATGTCCTCCCCCTGGAAGATCAACGACCCGGCAACCGGCAAGGGCTACGAGTCCGCCGTCGTCTACGCAGTCGCCAAGAAACTCGGCTTCGAGCCGACCGAGGTCACCTGGACCGTCGTGCCGTTCGACAAGGCGTTCTCACCCGGGAAGAAGGACTTCGACATCCTCGCCAACCAGGTGTCGATCAGCCCGCAGCGTGCCAAGGCCGTCACGTTCTCGAGCGGCTACTACAACGTCAACCAGGCCGTGATCGCCCTGGAGTCCAACGCCGTCGCCAAGGCGACCACCATGGCGGAGCTCAAGGACGTCAAGTTCGGTGCGCAGGTGGGCACCACCAGCCTGAGCGCCCTCAAGGAGCGCGTGGCGCCGACCAAGGATGTCGCCGTCTACAACAACCAGATCGACGTCATCACCGCACTGAAGACCAAGCAGGTGGACGCCATCGTCGTCGACCTTCCCACCGGCTTCTACGTCACGGCCGCCGAGATCGAGAACTCGACGATCGTCGGCCAGTTCCCACTCGTAGATGGTGCGTCCGGTGAGCAGTTCGGGCTCGTCATGGAGAAGGACAGCCCCATCGCGACGTGCGTCACGGACGCGGTCGACGCGCTTCAAAGTGACGGGACGCTCGGAACCCTTGAGCAGACATACCTCGCCGAAGCGGGCGCACCGTTTCTGAAGTAGTTGACAGCGACACCGCCGACAGCACGATGTCGGCAGGAGGGCGGGGCGATCAGTTCGGTGGACTGATCGCCTCGATCTCCACTCTGGTGTTCTTCGGAGTGATCGCGTTCGCCGTCGTGCGCTCGCCCGGCTGGGACGAAGTCAAGCAACAGTTCTTCGACGGCGAGCAGTTTCGCACCACCTTCCCCGCCATCCTTGACGCCTTCGGCACCACGGTCAAGATCTTCCTGATCGCGGAAGCCCTCGTGCTCGTCCTCGGCCTGCTCATCGCACTGATCCGCATGACCCGCACGCCAGTGCTGTTTCCCATTCGGTTCTCGGCCATCGTCTACACCGACGTCATGCGCGGTATTCCCATGCTGCTGCTCGTCTACCTGCTCGGATTCGGTGTGCCGGGCCTCGGCATCGACGGTGTGCCCACCTCGCCGATCTTCTGGGGGATCACCGCCCTTGTGCTCGCCTACTCGGCATACGTCGCCGAAGTCTTTCGGGCAGGGATCGAGTCGATCCATCCCAGCCAGGAATCCGCCGCCCGGGCAATCGGGCTCACCCGTCTTCAGGCGCTGCGCTTCGTAGTCCTGCCCCAAGCGATACGCCGAGTCATCCCACCGCTGCTCAACGACTTCATCAGCCTGCAAAAAGACAGCGCGCTGATCGGCACCTTGGGTGTCGTCGAGGCGCTTCGTCAAGCGCAGATCGAAACGTCGGCGTCGTTCAACTACACGCCGTACATCGTGGCCGCGCTGCTGTTCCTGGCACTCACCATTCCGCTGACCCGACTGACCGACTGGCTGGTCTCACGGGAACGGCGCCGTCAGGGCGGAGGCCGCCGATGAGCGCGAGCTCGCCGCTTGTCACGGTGCACCAGGTCCACAAGGCCTTCGGCGACAACCAGGTACTCGCCGGCCTGTCACTCAACTTGGCCCAGCACGAGGTGGTCTGTCTGATCGGACCGTCCGGCTCGGGGAAGTCGACGCTCCTTCGTTGCATCGACATGCTGGAGCCGATCAACCAGGGGCGGATCACCGTCGACGGAGTGGACATCACCTCGCCAGGCTGTGACGAGAACGCCGTGCGCCGCGGAATCGGCATGGTCTTCCAGGGATACAACCTGTTCCCGCATCTCAGCGTGGTCGGCAACATCACCCTCGCACCGGTACGGGTGCGCGGCGACAACCGGGCCCAGGCACGTGAGCGCGCCCTGGAGCTGCTCGCCCGCTTCGACTTGGCCGACAAAGCCGACGCATTCCCGGACCAGCTGTCGGGTGGTCAGCAGCAGCGCGTCGCGATCATCCGCGCGCTTGCCATGGACCCCAAACTCCTGTTGCTCGACGAGATCACGAGCGCGCTCGACCCCGAGCTCGTCGGCGAAGTGCTGAACCTGCTTCGCGACCTGGCAAACGACGGGATGACCATGCTCGTCGCCACCCACGAGATGAGTTTCGCCCGTGAGGTCGCCACCCGCGTGTGCTTCCTTGACGGCGGAGTGATCGTGGAAGAAGGCCATCCCACGCGCGTGCTCGACACCCCGACGGCGCCGCGCACACGGCAGTTCCTCGATCGGGTCATCAACCCGATGGGAACGTCGCAACAGCGGTAGCCGTGGTGGGCCGGTCTCCCGGCCCACCCACATCCCGGGCTACTGGCCGAGCGCGACCCGCACCTTGCCGAGCGCGGCCTGCTCCTCGGCGCTGATGGCCTCACCACCGAACCCAAGGAACCCGCCCTCCTTGCCGGCCTCGGCGATCGCCTGGGCCGACGAGTTCAGCCACGCGAGGAACGGACCGGCGTCCGAGCCCGCCTTTTCGGCCAGGGTCGCGATGGTCGTCAGTGTCTGCATGGCATGTGCCTGTGCCTCGTCCGGGCTCTTGGCGTCGCCGATCAGGTCGTGCCGACTCGGACGATGGCTGCGAATCTCCGTGGCGACCTCTTTCGCAAGCTCGCCGTGCTGACCGTCAATGGCCTCCTTGACCTCACGCGCCAGTGCCATGCCCTCCTTCATCATCCCGAACGGGCCGCTCGGATCACTCATGCCGATCGCCGCCGAGATGAAGAACGGTGCCTGCGCCACCGAATTCCACTCGTCTGGACTGAAGCTGTCCTTCACGCTCATGCTGCCTCCGGATCTCGGTTGTGGTGAAGCCACCACGACGATCGTACCCACAGGGTTGCGTTTCGACACATCGCCGCGGCCGGTGGGGCACCCGACCCGGACGGCTGACCCCAACACCGCCCGCCATGCGGCACACGGCACCAATGTGCCCTACAGTTGACCGGTGAACGAAACTGAACCCGGCCCGCGCTTCGTCGACCTTGGACTGCCTGAGAGTGTCCTCCAGGTACTGACCACCGTTGGATACGAATCGCCGTCGCCGATTCAGGCCGCGACAATCCCGCCGCTGCTTGCAGGACGCGACGTCATCGGCCAAGCCCAGACGGGTACCGGCAAGACCGCAGCCTTTGCGCTGCCCACCCTGTCGCGCATCGACGCCAACCTGGCGAAGGTGCAGGCACTGGTGCTCGCCCCCACCCGCGAGCTTGCCATCCAGGTCTCCGAGGCCTTCCAGCGCTACGCCGCGGGCACCCCGCAGTTCCACGTGCTGCCGATCTACGGTGGGTCGAGCTACGGCAAGCAGCTCACCGCGCTCAAGCGCGGAGTGCATGTGGTCGTCGGCACGCCCGGTCGCGTTGTGGACCACCTCTCGCGCGGCACACTCGACCTGTCGGCCCTCAAGTTCCTGGTGCTCGACGAGGCCGACGAGATGCTGCGGATGGGCTTCATCGACGATGTCGAAGCCGTCATCACCAAGTGCCCCGAGGAGCGCCAGGTGGCGCTGTTCTCGGCGACCATGCCGCCGCCGATCCGACGCATCGCGCGCACCTATCTGCGCGACCCGGTTGAGATCGCGATCGCCGCCAAGACGACGACCGCGGCCAACACCCGTCAGCGGTTCGTCCCGGTGAGCCACGCCCACAAGCTGGACGCCCTGACGCGCATCATCGAGGCCGAGCCGTTCGACGCGATGATCATTTTCGCGCGCACCAAGATCGCCACCGCCGAGTTGGCGGAGAAGCTCGTGGCGCGCGGCATCGCCGCCATGGCGATCAACGGCGACCTTGACCAGGTGCAGCGTGAGCGCACCATCCACCGTCTGCGCGACGGCGACCTGGATGTGCTCGTCGCCACGGACGTGGCCGCCCGCGGCCTCGATGTGGATCGCATCACCCACGTCGTCAACTACGACATCCCGTACGACACCGAAAGCTACGTCCACCGCATCGGCCGCACCGGCCGTGCCGGACGCGACGGCGAGGCCATCCTGTTCGTCACGCCGCGCGAGCGCGGCATGTTGGTGTCGATCGAGCGGGCCACGCGCCAGCCGATCGAGCGGATGTCACTGCCGAACGCCGACCAGGTCAACGAAGCCCGCATCACGCGCTTTTTCGACCGCATCACCGAGGCGCTCGAGCGCCCGGACCTGTCGGTGTTCGAGGAGCTGCTCGGCCGCTACGAGGTGGAGCGCAACGTGCCCGCCATCGAGATCGCCGCCGCGCTCGCCGGTCTGGCACATGGTGAAGAGCCGCTTCTGGTCGACGAGCCACCGCCCCCGCCGCCGGACCACCGTCCGCGTGAGCGTGCGCCCCGCCCGGAGACCCGTGAACGTGCCC
>CALMXK010000034.1 GCA_937871165.1 uncultured Actinomycetes bacterium | reverse complement strand
ATCGATCCGGCGATGGTCACCCGTTCGGCGCTGCAGAACGCCGCGTCGATCGCGAAGAACATCATCACCACCGAGTGTGTGATCGTCGAAGCACCGGAGAAGCCGGCCGCCGGCCCGGGCTCCTACCAGAGCCCGAACATGGGCGGAGGCATGCCGGACTTCTAGGCCGGTGTGGTTCTGAGTGGTTCGTGTGGCCCGCTTCGGCGGGCCACACGTGTTTGAGGGGTCTTCTCGGCCTGAGTTCAGAGAGCTACAATGCGACGATGAAAAAGGCCACATTGCCGCCCGTCGCATCCGTGGGTGTGCGTGAGCTCAAGAATGGATTGAGCGCGCACCTGGAACTGGTCAAAGCCGGGCAGGAGTTCACGGTCACCGACCGTGGGCGCCCCGTTGCACGGCTGATTCCTGTGAGCGCCGCAACTGATGTAGTGAGTGAGCTGATTGCCGCCGGCTTGGTGCAGCCCCCGATGGCCGCAAGGCGCCTTCCTGCCAAACACGTTGTGGTGGACGGGAAGGATCTGGACGCTGCGATTGCCGCAGAGCGCAGGTGATCTGCTACTTCGATACGTCGATGGTGCTGAAGCTCTTGGTGGACGACGAAGACGTTCGCGACCATGCCGAGCGGCTGTGGCGCGTTGCGACCGCGGTCCTGTGCGTGGAGATCGGCTACGTGGAGGCGCGCGCCGCGCTGGCGGCGGTGCACCGATCGGGCCGGCTGCGCGCGCGGTCCTTTGCAACGGCCAAATGTGAGCTCGACCGCCTGTGGGAACAACTCGCGGTTGTGGTGGTCGATACGACATTGGTTCGTGCAGCCGCCGAGCTTGCGGAGACGGCGAGATTACGAGGATGCGACGCGGTGCATCTGGCAGCGGCACGACGTTGCGGAGCGGACGTTGTTGTGACCGCTGATCGTCAGCTCGCGTCTGCAGCGTTGACCCATGGGCTCGCCGTCGCAGGGGCCGGTACGCAGTCGGCGGGAACTACCCCGAAATGACCGATGGCCCGTCGCGTGTTCTGCGGCGGGCCATGGTCTGCCTGCGATGAGTGTATTCGGTCCGCGGGCCGGAGCCCGCTACCGAGCGCTCTCCTCAGTCATTGGCGGCTCCTTTCTGCAGTCGCGCGTCTCGCACGAGACGCCAAGCAGCGGCTGCGCTTGGAATTGCCTGCACCGCCTGCCCAAGCAGGTGGTACGGAAGCGGGGCCGCGTCGGATCCCGTACCTGCCCAGTTCCGCTGCGCTGCGCGCATTGACGTGTACCGGATGACCACACCGAGGTGCGGTTTCGATGGCACATACTGGTCGGATCTGGACGGACGTTCTCACGTGACCGCTCCACTTCGTTCGGACCGAGATCGCTCACCGGATCATGCGAACCAGCAACCGTCTCGTGCAGTCACTGTACGCCTTTGACCCGAGGCGTCAAGGGCTGACGCAGCGCCTTAACACACGAAATAAAGTGCGGGAAATGACGGAGGGCGCCACGTGGGCGCCCTCCGAAACCAAACGCTGTCGCGAACGCTCAGGCCGGTGTGTCGCTGGAGGCGATGACCTTGTCGATCAGGCCGTACTCGGCGGCTTCCTGCGCGGTGAAGAAGCGGTCGCGCTCGGAGTCCTTGTGGACGTCCTCGGGGGTCTTGCCGGTGTGGCTCGCGATGATCTCGTCGAGCTTGGCGCGAAGGGCCAGCGTCTCACGGGCGTGGATCTCGATGTCCGTGGCCTGGCCGGAGAAGCCGCTTGAGGGCTGGTGGATCAGGATGCGCGAGTTCGGCAGCGACATGCGCTTTCCGGGTGCGCCACCTGCGAGCAGCACGGCGCCCATGCTCATCGCGATGCCCACGCAGATGGTCTGCACGGGTGGCTTGATGAACTGCATGGTGTCGTAGATCGCAAGGCCGGCGTACACCGAACCGCCCGGCGAGTTGATGTACAGCGAGATCTCCTTGTCGGGATCGTCGCTTGCCAAATGGAGAAGCTGCGCGACTACGAGGTTCGCGATCTGATCATCGATCGGCGTGCCGAGGAAGATGATGCGCTCGTTGAGAAGACGCGAGTAGATGTCGAAGGAGCGCTCCCCCCGGGAGGACTGCTCGATGACCATCGGGATCAGTGGACTCATGTGGCGCTCCTTTCAGGCGGCCGCGGCCCCTGCGACCGGTTGTCGAAGGCTAGCGGGGTCGGTCTTTTCAGCGCCCTGATCAGCGCCGAGGCGTGCGTACGACCATCTCGCGACCGAGCTCCGCGAGGCCGGCGATCACACTTGCGCCGAGAAAGGGCACGAGCATGACTGCGACTCCGGATCGTCCTGCAGCGCCGATCACCATGGCCAGGATCAAGAACGCGGCCACCCACACGAACATGATGCGGCCGAAGCGCGAGAGCGGTGCGCGAGGGCCTTGTCGGCGTCGGTGATCGTCGACCACGACCACGATCATCGCGATCACGCTCGCGATCACGAAGCCGAGTGCGAATGGGATGCCGGTCAAGCCCTCGTTGAGCGCGGCCAGGCAGATGAGCCAGCTCGGGATGCCGACGATGCCCCAGCGCAAGACACGCGCGGTCAGTCGTTCGATCCAGTCCCAATCATCGGGTTCGCTACTCACCGCGCCATCGTACCGTCGTGCGGGGCGCAAGGTCTGTGGAGGCGACTTGTATCGTCACCTGACCCCCGATCCGGAGTGCCACATGCGTCTGGCCGAGATTCGCGTACATCCGATCAAGAGTTGCCGCCCCGTGCAGCGCACGAGTGCGAACGTGGAGGCGCGCGGGCTCCAGCATGATCGTCGGTACATGATCGTCGACCGGACCGGCACCTTCGTGACGTTGCGGACGTTGCCGCAGTTGTCGTTCATCGATGTGGCGATTGGGGATGCGGACTACGGCGTGCAACTGCCCGGTGGCCCGTCGTTTGCCATCCCCCACGAGCCGGTCGAAGGGCCGTGGGTGCGCGTCGGGGTCTGGGGCGACGCCTTGTGGGCACGTGAGCATGTGGAGGCTGGAGCGCTGTTGAGCGACTGGGCGGGACTGCCGCTGCGTCTTGTCGGGATGGTGGAGGGCACGTCGGAACGGTCGCTGCCGGGTGGTGGTGCTCCCATGTCGTTCGCCGACGCATGGCCGCTCTTGTGTCTGTCGCGATCGTCGGTGGATGATCTGTCGGCCAGGGTTGGGTCGGGCATGGCGGTTGATCGCTTTCGCCCGAACCTGGTGTTCGACGATGTCGCCGCATATGAGGAGGACACGTTCGCGGCGGTGCGGGTTGGGGCGGTGCAGTTTCGCGGGGCGACGCTGTGCTCGCGGTGTGTTGCCACCACGATCGATCCGCAGACCGGCGTGATGGGGACTGAGCCGCTGACGACGCTGGCGGGCTACCGCCGGTTTGACTCCGGCGTGTACTTGGGCGCGAACCTTGCCCCTGACGGGGCCGGTGCCATTCGCGTTGGTGACCCGGTGGAGGTGCTGAGGCGTGCCGAGCCTCGGCTGTCGCTCTGATGCGTCAGGACGTCGGCATTGTTGAGGTGCGTACCCCCGGTCGCGGGCTGTTCGAGGTCACCGGCGAGGTTTGTGGGTGGGTGCGCGCGACCGGTATCGAGCGCGGGTTGCTGACCGTCTTCATCCGTCACACCTCGGCCAGCCTGGTGATCCAGGAGAACGCCGACCCGGATGTGGTGGGTGATCTCGGCCGGTGGATGGGGCGGCTGGTGGAGGACGGCGATCCGATCTTTGATCACACCTTGGAAGGCCCCGACGACATGGCCGCTCACGTTCGGACGGCGCTCACACAGACGCAGCTGTCGATCCCGGTGGACGGTGGTGCGCCGCTGCTCGGAACCTGGCAGGGCATCTACGTGTGGGAGCACCGGGTGCGGCCGCACCGGAGGCAGCTGGCGCTGCATTTGATCGGCGACTAGCCACTTTGTCCCTCTGGTGCCGGGCACCTCATACACAATTCATACGTTGGCGACACACAGTTGGTCCTGATGCGTCACAGACGTGACACATCCTTCCCGCTTTGATCTGGTCTCCAGAGGAGGCCGGAAAATGGGACGGACACTTCGCCCGCTCGCGCCCGATACGACGTATCACCTGATGGCCCGGGGCAGCGGCAAACGCAAGATCTTCGAAGGCGATGCTGATCGCTTCTCGTTCCTGCGCATCGTCGACACGGTGAGTCTGGAACGCGGGTGGCGCCACCATGCGTGGTGCCTCATGACCAACCACGTGCACTTCCTGACGACGACGCCGAGCGCCGACCTGTCGGACGGCATGAGCGAGATCCTCGGGCAGTACTCGCGACGGTTCGGACACTTCAACGAACGGACGGGCCACTTGTTCGCCGATCGGTTTCGCTCGGTTGTCGTTGACCACGATGAGCAGTTTCTGGCCACCGTTCGCTACATCGCTTTGAATCCCATCAAGGCCGGTCTGGCATCGAAACCGGACGCGTACTGGTGGTCCAGCCACTCCGACCGGGATCGACAGCGAAGGCTGTTGGACTCGTTTGACGAATCGCTGCTTCTGGCCATGCTCAGCCCCCTGGCCAAAGTCGCCGACGCGCAGTACCGGGCGTTGATCGCCGCCGCCGTCGCACCCTCACGCGCCGGTGCCGAGCTTCCGTCGATTGGGACGTTGATCGACGCACTCGGCGTCCAGTCGGGTGCGGTTGCGGCGATCGAACTCGGCTACGAAGTGATCGATGTTGCCGAGGTGTCGGGCCTTTCAGAACGACAGATCAAGTACCAGGTGAGCTGTGCACGCAGACGTGCGGCGTAGCGAGGTCGAATCGCAGGTCGGCAAGGTATGAAAACGGTATGAATTGTGTAGGAGGTGCCCGGCACCAGAGGGACAAATCGTCAAGTCAGCGGATGGAACGCGACCCCGGTTGGCAGCTTCGGGAAGAAAAACGTCGACTTCTGCGGCATCGTCTCTCCCGCCTCGGCCACCGCGATCACGCCGTCCTTCGGCATGTCGCGCAGGATGAAGACCGCCGCGGCACTGCCGCTGGCTCCCAGCTCGTACGCCTCGGCCGTGTCTTTCACATAGGTCAGCACGCCGTCGTGCGACAGCTCGGCCTGATCGCGGCCGAAGGTCCGCCGGAACACCAGCTCCTCGAGCACGGCAACATCCAGATGTGCTGCTGGCGAGGGAACATCAGGCGCATCGCAGGTCAGCACCGCCGCACCGGCGGGCGTCACCAATCCGAATGCGGGTGCATCCACGGGCGTCTGCGCCAGTCGATCGGTCAGCTCGGCCAGGTCGACCACCGGCGTCACGGTGAACCGGTCCGACAGATCCCCGGGGTCGGCCGACAGCACACGGTGGGTCGGCAACACGACAAGGCCCGGGTCCTCAATCGCCGTGAGTCCCATCATCACGAACTCGTGCGGCCCCGCGCCGGCGCCGGCCTTGCGTCGCTCCTGCGAGTAGCGCACCGCCGTTTCGTAACGGTGGTGGCCGTCGGCGATCAGGATCCAGCGCGACTCCATCAGCGTCGCCGCCGCGGCGACGGCCGCCGGATCGTCAATCCACCACAGCCTGTTGAGCGTGCCGTCGCTTCCGACGAACTGCGCCTGCGCCTCGCCGCTCGGAGCGACCGCCTGCCACACCTGCCCCTCGGGATCCGGATACAGCCCGTACACCGGCGAGATCTGATGGCCCGCGCCGTACAGCAGCCGCAGACGATCCTCCTTCGGCCCGGCATGGGTGCGCTCATGCGGACGCACCTGACGCGTCTCGTACGGCTCGGCACGCACCGCCCCCAGGATCACGCGCCGCGTCCGCTGCGCACCACCCTCCAGCGTGAACGACTGCGTCCACGCCACCACCCCCGGTCGCTCGCTCACCGCAAGGGCACCCCGGGCGACCCACGAGGCGATCAGCTCGCCCACCCGTTCGTACGGCGGGTCCGCCATCTCCAGATGAACGGCGTTGAACGGGCTCGACGCCTGAAGCTGCGCACGCTCGGCCGCGTCCACAATGTCGTACGGAGGCGCCACAAGCCCGTCCAGCGGGCCGACCACGTCGGTCTGGTAGCGCAGCGGGTGCAGAGGATGAAGAGTCGCCACGTCAAGAGCCTACGGAACCTCGCGCCACACCAGTCCGGCCCCCGTCCGTCCACCCGCGTACCATCGGCGGGTGATTCTTGACGGCCTGAGCGACGAGCAACGCGCGGCGGTGACCCATCCGGGTGGGCCGCTGCTCGTGGTCGCGGGCGCCGGCGCCGGCAAGACCCGCGTGCTCACCCATCGCCTGGCCTGGCTTGTGCAGAACGACGTCGATCCGGCCAATATCGTGGCGCTCACCTTCAGCGCACAGGCGGCCGAGGAACTGCGAACACGCGCCGAGGGTCTGCTGGGTCGCGCGCACGATGCGCTGCGCGTCATGACCTTTCACTCGTTCGCGGGCGAGCTGGCACGCGTGCACGGCGTGGAACATGGCCTGTTGCCGCAAGCGGTGTGGGCGTCGGAGGAGGAGCGCGCGCTCATCATGCTCGACCGCATCGGCGAGCTGAACCTGATGCACCACGACCTGCGCGGCAGCCCCGGCCAGGTGGTGGGCGACATCATCGCGCGCATCGAACGCTGCAAGAACGAGCTGGTGTCGGCGGAGGACTTCGTCAAGTTCTCCACCGTGGCGCTGCAGGAGGCCACCTCCAGCAAGGAGCGCAAGGAGCGCGAGCGCGACCTGGAGTTTGCGCGCGCCTACCGGGCGCACGACCAGTGGCTAGCAGAGGAGGGGCTCGTCGATTTCGGCGAGGCCATCGTGCGCGTGGTCAAACTGCTCGGCTCCAACAAGGAGCGCCTGGAGGCGGTGCGCGAGAGCATCCGCCACGTCTTGGTGGACGAGTTCCAAGACACCGACTACGCCCAGTCGCAGCTGCTGTACATGATCGGCGACAAGGCAGACAGCCTGGTGGCGGTGGGCGACGACGACCAGGGCATCTACCGCTTCCGCGGCGCGTCGACCAAGAACATCAACGACTTCCGGCTGCGCTACCCGGGTCGCAAGGAGATCCGGTTGGAGCGAAACCACCGCTCCACGCAGACGATCCTCGACGCCGCGCACGCCGTGGTCAGCCAGGTGCCCGACCGCGCCGACAAACGGCTGGTCGCACTGCCCGACGCCGCTGGTCCGGTACCGCAATTTTGGATCTCGCGCGACGAGATCGGGCAGGCCCGCGCGGTGGCGGAGGCCATCGCCCAGCACGCCGCCGACGGCATCCCCTATGAGGAGCAGGCCATCCTGATGGACTCGGTGCGCACCGAGGCGCCCGCGTTCGTGCGTGCGCTGGAGGCTGCCGGCATCCCCCATCAGGTGCACGGCGGCCTCGGCATCTTCGAGCGCCGCGAGGTGCGTGAGACCATGGCCTGGCTGCGCGCCCTGGCCGACCCCGACGACGGGCAGGCGCACCTGCGGCTGGTGGCCGAGCTCGGCCTGCCGTGGGGTGTCAGCACCGACGCCGTGGCGATGGCCGCCGAGCGGGGTGAGACGGTGACCGGCGCCCTGGTGCGCGTTGCCACCGAACACGCGAAGCCGCAGCTGATCGAGATGCTGGATCAGGTTGGCCCGTCCATCGTCGGCCCGGCCGACATGCTCGTGCGCGACGTCATCGACCGCACGGGCATCCGCTCACGGGCACTGGCGCTGGGTGGCGCCGAGGGTACCGCCCGCCTTGCCGGCCTGGCGGCCCTGGAGCGCCTGGGCGCCGACCTCGCAGGCCGCGACCCCAACCTGGATGCCTCGGGCGTGGTGCGTCAGCTCGTCGGGCTTGCCGAGGTGGGCCACCGCGGTCGCGTGGAGCGCTCACCGGAGCGCATGGGTGTGCAGGTGTCGACGATCCACCAGTCCAAGGGCCTCGAGTTCGACGTGGTGTTCGTCGTGGGGCTGGTGGCGTCGCGTGTGCCGGGCCGCGACCGCCGCGGCGCCGACATCCCCGACGGCCTGCTGCCCGAGTCCATCGAACGCGGCCGCGACGCACACATCGCCGAGAAGCGCCGTCTGTTCTATGTGGCGCTCACCCGACCGCGCCGCCACCTGGTGCTCTCCACCTACCAGATGGGTGAGCGCTCCCCGCAAAAGCCCGCGACGTTTTGGGATGAGGCGCGCTTGGCGGTCGGTGAGCCCGACCCCATGGAGGTGGGGGCCGGGCCCGAGCGCGCCATCTTGGATCAGATCTCCGCGGCCCGCGCACAGTTGGAGCAGGCGGTGCAGCGTGCCGCGCAGGCGCGCGCCACCGGAACCACCGACCAGGAGCACGACGCCCTGGTGAACG
>CALMXK010000033.1 GCA_937871165.1 uncultured Actinomycetes bacterium | reverse complement strand
GTTTGACATACTCAGGTATCGGGACTATGTTTGCCGAACGGTCCGTCCTGTCGCTGACGCGGGGACCTCTCGGGGAGGCGGTGTGATGCCACAGTTCGATGCAGCGCGTGGTCAGGCGGATGCCGCGATGACGCTGGCTGACGGTGCGCTCCATCGCACCGGGCTGCAGTGGCTGCGCGACGCCATGGACGGCACGACCCCCGTGCCACCGTTCGTGCACGAACTCGGCATCCGCCTTGAACGGGCCGACAGAGGCCTGGTCATCGGCTCGTTCGAGCCGCGGCAATTTCACCTGAACGGGCTCGCCACGGTGCATGGTTGCGTTCTCGCAACACTGGCCGATACGGTCGCCTCATGCGCGGTGCTCAGCATCGCGCCGGTCGGGGTGGTCACGCCGACGCTTGAGATGAAGATCAACTTCCTGCGACCTGCAACCATGGCGTCCGGCACGTTGACGGCCGAAGGTCGCCTGATCTCGTCGGGACGCACGACCGCATTGGCGGAGGCGCGCATCAGCGATGCGCACGGCAAACAGATCTCCCACGCCACCGTCACCTGCACCCTGATCGCCGTGCAACCGGAGGATCTCGGATGAGCATCGACCCGACACTTTGGCGCCACCACTACCCCGACGGCGTCCCCACCCGCATCGACCCCGATACGGTTCCCACGCTCGTGCACCTGCTCGACGAGAGCGTCGCCACGTTCCCCGATCACACCGCGTTCACCGGCCTTGGTTCCAGTCTGACCTTCGCGGAGTTCAACCGTCACACCCAGGCGTTCGCCGCATATCTTCAGACGCACTTGGGTGTGGCGAAGGGCGACCGTGTCGCACTCGTGATGCCCAATGTGCTCGCCTCCCCCATCGCACTGTTCGGCGCACTGCGCGCGGGGGCGACCGTGGTGAACACCAACCCGCTGTACACCGCACGAGAGATGCGCGCGCAATTTGTGGACAGTGGCGCGACCGTCGTCGTGGTTCTCGAGAACATGGCGGCCACCCTCGCCGAGGCCGTTGTCGACCTTCCGCTTCGCGCCATCGTAGTGGCACGCGTGGGTGACGCCATGGGCCGGCGTGGGCACCTGGTCAACGTCGTCGTGAAGCGGGTCAAGCACATGGTGCCGACCTACGATCTGCCCGCGGCGGAGATGTTCGGGCATGTGCTCAAGCAGTGGCACGGGCGCACCCCTTCTCCCGTCGAGGTCGGTCCGGACGACCTGGCATTTCTGCAGTACACGGGTGGAACGACCGGCGTCTCCAAGGGCGCAATGTTGACCCACCGCAACATGGTGGCCAACACGTTGCAGTGCCACGAGTGGTTCCGGCCGGTCCTCGGCCACGGCGACGATGTGGTGGTGACCGCGTTGCCGCTCTACCACGTGTTTGCGCTCACCGTGAACCTGCTGCTGATGCTGCGCTGCGGGGCCCACAACCTGCTGATCCTGAATCCGCGCGACATGCCGGGCTTCGTCCGTGCACTCGGCAAGTACCCGTTCACCATCATCACCGGGGTCAACACGTTGTTCGCACACATGCTGGATGCGCCGGGCTTCGACAAGCTCGACTTCAGCAATCTTCGACTGTGTGTCGCGGGAGGCATGGCAGCCCAACGCCCGGTCGCCGAACGGTGGCAGGCGGTTACGGGCAAGGCCATCGCGGAGGGCTATGGTCTGACGGAAGCGTCACCGGTCGTCACGTGCAACCGCCTCGACACCACCGAGTTCACCGGCACCATCGGCGTGCCCGTGCCCTCGACCGAGCTTGCCATCCGAGGCGCAGACGGCGCCGACCTGGGCGTGGGCGAGGTTGGTGAGCTCGCCTTTCGCGGGCCGCAGGTCATGCTCGGCTACTGGAACCGCCCCGATGAGACGGCCGCGTGCATCGGCCCCGACGGGTTCCTGCTCACCGGCGACATCGGCCGCATCGACGACGACGGCCTGGTCCGCGTGATCGACCGGGCGAAGGACGTAGTCGTGGTGTCGGGATTCAACGTCTATCCCAACGAGGTGGAGGAGATCGCGGTGGGGTGCCCAGGCGTGTTCGAAGCCGTCTGTGTGGGCCTGCCAGGCGAGGCGACCGGTGAGGTGGTGGCGTTGTTTGCTACGCGCAACGACCCGCAGCTCACAGTCGACACGTTGCGTGCCCACCTGCGAGCGAACCTTGCCGCCTACAAGGTCCCCCATCGCATCGAGTTTCGCGAGGAGTTGCCAAAGACGCCGGTCGGCAAGGTGCTGCGGCGTGCCATCCGCGAGGAGGTCATCGGACAATGACGACATCGGACGCCACCGCGACCGCACCCCACCGTCGCCTGCGCCGCCTGGGCGTGGTCGGCGCCGGCACCATGGGTGCGGGCATCGCCGCGCTTGCAGCTTCGGCCGGCATCCCGGTGCATCTGCTCGACATCGCCGCCGACGGCGACGACCGCGATGCGATCACCCGCGGTGGCCTTGAGCGCACCGCCAAGTCCAAGCCGGCCGCGTTCATGAGCGCCGCCGCGATGGGCCGCATCGCGATCGGCAACACGTCCGACCACCTTGACCGCCTGGCCGAATGCGACTGGGTGATCGAGGCCATCATCGAGCGGCTGGACGCCAAACGTGACCTGTACGCCCGGCTTGAAGATGTGCTGCGGCCCGACGCAGTGGTGTCGACCAACACGTCGAGCATCCGCATGCAGCTTCTCGTTGAAGGGCGCTCGGAAGGATTTCGGCGGCGGTTCCTGGGCACGCACTTCTTCAACCCGCCGCGATACCTGCATCTACTTGAGCTGATCCCGACGCCCGAGACCGATCCGGATGTGCTGGCGTTCATCCGCCAAGTGGGTGAGCGCATTCTGGGCAAGGGCGTGGTGCTCGCAAACGACGAGCCGGGATTCATCGGCAACCGTGTCGGCGTGTTCGGCATGGTGCACGCGATCCATTTGATGGAGGAGCTCGGCCTGAGTGTGGACGACGTGGACGCGCTGACCGGGGAGTTGCTCGGTCGGCCACGCTCGGCCACGTTCCGCACCGCCGACCTGACCGGCCTCGATGTGCTGGCCGCGGTCGCCGCCGAGCTGGCCTCGGCCACGGGCGAAGACTTCAGCCTGCCCGACTGGGTGCACGGACTGATCGCCGACGGCAAGCTCGGCGAAAAGACCAAGGCGGGCTTCTTCACCCGCGGTCCGGGCGGCGACATCCTGGTGTTCGATCCGAAGCAGGGCGACTACCGTGAGCGGGGACGCGTCGACGTGCCCGGTTTCGGCCAGCTCAGGGGCCTGCCGCTCGACGAGCGCATCGCCGCCGCGCGCGCACTGCCTGCGCCGTACGGACCGTTCGTGACGCGGCTGATGGACGATACCGCCGCATACGCCGAGCGCCTTGCGCCGATGATCGCCCATGAACCGGTGGACGTGGACCGCGCGCTTCGATGGGGATTCGGATGGGAGCGCGGCCCACTCGGCATCGACGACCCCGGCGTGTCCGGCGCCGTGGTGCTGGCACCGCTGCGCGCCGACAACGTGATCGAGCAGTCATCCGACACCACGCTGTTCAACCTGGGTGACGGGGTCGCGCTGCTTGAGTTTCACACCAAGATGAACGCGATCGGCGACGGCATCCTGCGCGGCATGGCCGCCGCCCTCGCACGTGTCGAGCGCGACGGCATGGCCGGACTTGTGATCGCCAACGAGGACGCCCGGGCGTTCTCCGCCGGAGCCAACTTGGGACTGATCGCCATGCTGGCGCAGGAGGGCGACCTGGACGAGGTGGACCTGGTGGTGCGCCGATTCCAGAGGGGCACCACGTCCTTGCGGTACGCGCCGTTTCCGGTGGTGGCCGCCCCGGCCGGTCTCACGCTCGGTGGCGGGGCCGAGGTGGTCCTGCACGCCGATGCAGTCCAGGCGCACGCCGAGCTCTACATGGGGCTGGTGGAGGTGGGTGTCGGTTTGATCCCGGCGGGTGGCGGCACCAAGGAACTGATCGTCAGGTTCATGAGCGACCTGGCCCCGTACGTGGAGGCGGATCCGTTCGAAGCGGTGCGCCGGGCGTTCATGGTGATCGCGATGGCGCAGACGTCGACGAGCGCCGATGAGGCGCGCGTGCTCGGCTTCCTGCGCGACCGTGACCGGGTCTCCATGAACCGCGACCTGCTGATCGCCGATGCGAAGGCGCGGGTACTCGACCTGGCGCCCGACTACGTCGCGCCGGCACCACCCACCGTCACCCTGCTTGGCGATCAGGCGCTGGGCAACCTGCGCTACGCCGCCTTCGATATGAAGGAGGCGGGACGCATCAGCGACCACGACGTGCGCATCGCCAATGAGCTGGCGCTCATCATGACCGGCGGCGAGGGTCCGCCCCGCATGGTGACCGAGAACGAGCTGCTCGATCTGGAGCGCGTGTCGTTCCTGCGACTGCTCGGCACACGGGCCACACGTGAGCGCATCGCCCACACCTTGAAAACCGGCAAACCCCTGCGCAACTGACATGACGCCGACCACGACCGAGGATCACCGATGGAGTTGAGGGACGCATACATCGTGAGTACCGCCCGCACACCGGTGGCGCGCGGCAAAGCCGGCGGCACGCTGGCGGCCGTTCATCCCATCGACCTGTCGGTGGCGGTGATGCAGGCGGCGGTGCAACGCGCCGGACTCGATCCGGCCGCGCTCGACGACGTGCAGTGGGGCTGCGCCATGCCCGAGGCCGCCCAGGGACTGAACGTCGCCCGACTGGCCGTGCTGCGGGCCGGATTCCCCGTCGAGGTGCCCGCCGCCACCGTCAACCGATTCTGCGCCAGCGGGCTTCAGACCATCACCAACAGTGCCCAGGCGATCATGTGCGGCATGGCCGACGTGGTGCTCGCGGGCGGCGTGGAGATGATGAGTCAAGTGCCGATGAGCGGCTACCACACGCGCCTTCATCCGCAGATCACCGAGGCCTACATCAGCATGGGCCACACGGCCGAGAACGTGGCCGGGCGCTACGGCGTCAGCCGCGTCGACCAGGACGCATGGGCGCTTCGCAGCCATGAGCGTGCCGCGGCGGCGCAGGACGCCGGGCGGTTTGTCGACGAGATCGTTCCTGTTGAGGTTGGGCAGGCAACCCCGTTCGCCACCGACGAGTTGGTTCGCCGTGGCACCTCGGCCGAGCAGCTCGCAAGTCTGCGTCCGGTGTTCAAGGAGGGCGGCACTGTGACCGCCGGCAACTCGTCGCCGTTTTCCGACGGCGCCGCGGCGGTGGTGCTCGCAAGCGGCGAGGCGGTGAAGCGGCTGGGGCTGACACCGGTCGGCCGATTCGTCACCACTGGCGTGACCGGCGTTGCGCCGGAAGTGATGGGCATCGCCCCGATCACCGCCATCCCGAAGGCGCTGGCCCGCGCCGGGATGTCGCTCGCGGACATCGACGTGATCGAACTGAACGAGGCATTTTCGTCCCAGGTGCTCGCCGTGATCCGCGACGTCGGACTCGACGAACAGCGCGTGAACGTGAATGGCGGCGCCATCGCCCTCGGCCATCCACTCGGCGCGACCGGCGCCAAGCTGACCGTGCAAGCCGTGCATGAGCTTGGCAGGCGCGGCGGCGGCACAGGTCTCGTGACCATGTGCATCGGTGGCGGAATGGGCGCCGCGGCAATCATCGAAGTGAACGCGAACTGAGAGGCTGACAATGACCGACAGCACGATCATGACACGAGGCGGCGGCTGGCTGCTCGGCGAGCCCGACGCGATCTTCACCCCCGAGGACTTCGACGACGTCACCCGTGACATCGCCGCCACCGCACGGGCATTCGTCCACGGTGAGGTGATGCCGCTGATCCCGAAGATGGAGCAGGGTGAGCTCGAACACAACGTCACGTTGATGCGTGCGGCCGGCGAGCTCGGGCTGCTTGCCGTCGAGGTGCCCGAGGAGTTCGGTGGCCTTGACTTGTCCAAGACGGTGTCCACCGTCATTGCCGAGGAGTTCGCTCCCACCGGCGGCTTCGCGGTCACCCAAAGCGCGCACGCATCCATCGGCACCTTGCCGCTCGTGTACTTCGGAACCGACGAACAGAAGGCGCGGTACCTGCCGTCGATCGCATCGGGCGAGCGCATCGCCGCATACGCCCTGACCGAACCGGGCTCTGGCTCCGACGCCCTTGGCGCCAAGACCACGGCGGTGCTCGACGGCGATGGCACCCACTACGTGTTGAACGGCACCAAGATGTGGATCACCAACGCCGGGTTCGCGGACATCTTCACCGTGTTCGTCAAGGTGGACGGTGACAAGTTCACGGCATTCCTCGTGGAGCGCGACACACCGGGGCTGTCGCTGGGGCAGGAAGAACACAAGATGGGGATCCGTTCCTCGTCGACACGCATCCTGAACCTGGACGACTGCAAGGTGCCGGTGGGCAATCTGCTCGGCGAGATCGGCAAGGGTCACAAGATCGCCTTCAACGCGCTGAACGTCGGTCGCTACAAGCTCGGCGCAGCAGGACTCGGGGCCAGCAAGCGCGTGATGCACCTGGCCGCGGCATATGCGAAGGAGCGCCACCAGTTCGGTGTGCCGATCGCATCGTTCGGCCTGATGCGCCACAAGCTGGCCCAGATGGCCGTGCGCACGTTCGCGCTCGAAAGCGCGCTCTACCGCACCATGGGGTTGATCGACACCGCCATCGCCGGCCGCCACGGCGCCGAAGCCGTGTTGTCAGGCGTCGAGGAGTACGCGGTGGAGTCGAGCATCCTGAAGGTGCTCGGCAGCGAGACCCTTGACTTCTGCGTTGACGAGGGCGTGCAGATTCACGGCGGCGTCGGGTTCAGCGCCGAGTTCGAGATCGAGCGCGCATATCGCGACAGCCGCATCAACCGCATCTTCGAGGGCACCAACGAGATCAACCGCTTGTTGATTCCCGGAACGCTGTTGAAGCGGGCGCTCAAGGGCACGTTGCCACTCATCGCCGCCGCCACCAAGCTGCAGTCGGAGCTGCTCGAGCCGTCGTTCGACGAGCCGGCCGATCCGCAGCTGGCTGCGGTGGCAGACCTGAAGCGGCTGGTGTTGCTGATGGCGGGGTCCGCTGCGCAGCGCTTCGGCACCAAACTCGAGCAGGAGCAGGAGGTGCTCGCGGCAATCGCCGACGGCGTCATCAACACCTACGCCGCAGAGAGCGCTCTGCTTCGCGCACGCAAGATCGGCGGCGAGCTCGCCGCCGCCATGGCGCAGGTCGCGATCGCCGAGGCGCAAGAGCGGGCCGGTACCTGTCTCTTATACACATCTGACGCTGCCGACGAGCGATCTAGTGTAGATCTCGGGGGTCGCCGTATCCTTAAAAAAA
>CALMXK010000032.1 GCA_937871165.1 uncultured Actinomycetes bacterium | reverse complement strand
TTCAAGCAGAAGACGGCATACGAGATTCGCCTTAGTCTCGTGGGCTCGGAGATGTGTATAAGAGACAGGGCGTCGGCCAGCCGGCCGCACACGGCGTCGGCACGGGCCACGAGCTGTCGCTCCGGACCCGCCGTCGAACGGCGAAGCTGCGCAAGCTCGTCCATGGCCGACCACGTGCGATCGAACTGCGCACCGCTCGCGTGCAAGGACGCCAATGCGCCCCCTGCCGCACCACAGGCGTGCGCCCACGGCCCGTCGGGCAGGTCGTGGAGCGTGTCGCCCGGCTGCCAGCTGACGAGCCCAACGTGTCCGGTGGGGTCGCAGCCCCAACTTTGCGGCACGTGCCCGCGGGCCGACGTGGCATCCAGCATGGTCAACCGCCGATGGTTTCCCCGGGCCCGCGGTGTCGCGTAGATCTTGAGCACGCCGGGGCCGGCGGGGGTGTCGACTGCAAGCGCCATGCGCCGACCGGGCACATGTCGAAGCACGTCTCCCAGATGGCCATCGGCGCACAGCACGCTCGCCGCGCCGATGAATGGGCTGAGCGCGCTGTCGTGCAGGACGGGGTGCTCAGGCGGCCAGCGCATGGGTGTCCCGTCCGACGATCGCCTCGATGATCTGTTCGGCGCGGCGCTCCCAGGAGTGATCGGCAAGCACCCTGTCGCGCGCCATCGTCGCCGCACCGCGCCACGCGGCGAGGTCGTTCACCACGTGCAAGATCCCGTTGCCGAGGGCCACGGCGTCGCCCGCAACGACGCGCAGCGCACCAGGCATCGCCGTCAGCAGGTCGTGCAACTGCCCGATGTCGCTTGCGACCGTCGGCACACCTGCGGCCAGGTACTCATAGACCTTGAGCGGGGAGAACGCGAAGTCCCCGGCGTCCGGATATGGCGCGAGCGCGACATCGATCGCCGCAAGGAAGGTCGGCATCGTGCTGTGCGCAATCTGGCCGAGAAAGCGCACACGATCGGCGACACCGCGCGAACGCGCCTGCACGATGATGGACGCGCGAACCGGGCCGTCGCCGGCGATCACAAGGTGGATGTGGCGCGGCAGGTGAGCGAGCGCGTCGACGGCACGGTCGAGTCCGTGCCAGGGCCGCAGGGCTCCGCTGAAGCCGAGCCAGACGACCTCGGGCGACAGCCCAAGCTGGGCACGCGCTCCGTCACGGTCGGGCAGTGCCGCGAAGGTTGACGCGTCCACACCGTTTGGGACCACGAGCACACGCGGCCCGGGTGCGACGTCCGCGACCGCGCGGGCAACCTCGTCGCTCACAGCCACACGCAGGTCCGCGTGCGACAGTGCAGCGTGCTCCCGTCGACGGGCGAGACTCGCCAGACGAAGTCCACGCCACTGCGCGTCTTCGCGCGCCAGAAGCGCATTCACCTCGACAACGTGCACGGCGTCGAATCGATCGGCGATCGCCCGGCCGCGTGCGCCGAACAATGACAATCGCTCATAGACCACCTCGGGTGCGAAGCCCTCGAGTGTCGGTTGGATACGTCCCGGCAGGGCCGCCATGAACCGCAACTTGCGAAGCTCGCGGCGCAGCCCGTGGGTTCGGCCCGGATGAGGCAGCAGCAACGACTGGTGCCCGAGTGTCGCGTCGCCGTGCCCGGCGACGGCAACCAGCAGCACCTCATGTCCAAGGCCCGCAAACGCCGACGAGATCGCCTGCAGGTGCAGCGACGCCCCTTTGGGTCCGGGAACACGGATGCCGAGATCCGCGCACACCACGGCGATCCTCATCGTGCGACTCCTTCAAAGACCGCTTCGAGCTCACGCGCGCTCATGGCCGGGTCGAACGCGGCCATCACCTGCTGGCGACCCGCGCGACCGAGCATGTCCGCTCGCACCGGGTCGTCGATCAGGGTCACGATGGCTCGGGCCAGGTCGGCAGGGTCGTCAGGCGTGGCGAGGAGACCGGTCGTCCCGTCGTCGATCAACTCTCCGATCCCGACCACGTCGGTCGAGATCACCGGGACGGCGTGCGCCATCGCCTCGACCAGGACCGTCGGAAGCCCGTCGCGGTCGCCGTCGGACGCGACGCGGCACGGCAGCACCACCATCGCTGCGGTGCCATACGCCGCCTCCACAACCGTCGAGGGTTGCGCACCGAGGAATCGCACGCAGTCGGCAAGTCCAAGCTCGACGGTGCGCAGCTCGAGTTCGGCGCGCAGCGGGCCGTCACCGATGATCTCCAGGCGGGCACTGCGGTGAAGTGTTCGAACCATCACCATGGCATCGATCAACAGATCGAGCCCCTTCTTCTCGACCAGGCGGGCAACCGTGAGAATCGGACCGCCCACCACCGGACCATGCGCGTCGCCGACCGGGACGCCGTTGCGAACCAGGGCCACGCGGGTATTCGGCAGCTCCGTCCTCAGGTGCCGACGGTTGTGGTCGGTGACGGTCACGACCGTCGACGCGTCTTCGACACGGCGCCTGAGCAGCCCGGCGTTCTCGCGGGTATAGATGTCCTTCGCATGTGCGGTCACCGTGAACGGAACGCCGGCAAGCGCAGCTGCGTGTCCAGCCACCTCCGCCGCTGCCGTGGCGAAGTGCGCGTGGATGACGCCGACGTCCTCGCGCCGCACCCGACGCGCGACGATGCCGGCTTGCACGAATCGCCGCCACGTGTCGTCGCGACGCGCACGCCGCGCCTCACGCACCCACGAGATGGGGCGTCGCAGCCCGACAACCAGGTGGGCGCGCAGCGCCTGCGCATCGATCAGATGCGGACGCCGGGGCAGGTAGCGCACCCTGGCGCGAACGTGATTGACCATCGGGTGTCGCGGACCGGCCTCGGGCGGAAGCAGCGCGTCGATGCCGACGACGACGCCCCGGTGTTCGAGCTCGACGATCTCACGGACAATGAAGGTCTCCGACAGGCGCGGATATCGCTTCAGGACATAGAGCACGTTCATGCGATGACCTCCTGGGGGATGAATGCCGTGTCGCTCATTGCGCGATAGATGCCGCCCTCGCTCGCCCGCAGCGAGTCATGGGTCCCTTGCTCGACGAGACGTCCGTGTTCGAGCACCACGATCCGGTCGGCGTCCCGGATGGTGGAAAGGCGATGCGCGATGACGAGTGTGGTGCGGTCGCCGGGAAGCGCCTCGAGGGCCTGCACCAACAGCCCTTCGGATCGGGGGTCGAGCGCGCTCGTCGGCTCATCGAGAATCAGGATCGGCGCGTCGCGCAGGACGGCGCGCGCGATCGCGATGCGCTGCCGCTGACCGCCGGAGAGGTCGTGCCCGCGTTCTCCCACCGGGGTGTCGAGACCGTCGGGAAGGCGCGAGGCGAACTCGTCGACGAGTGCGACCCGAGCCGCCATCTCCACCAGATGGTCGGGTGCATCAGGGCGCCCCCACCTGATGTTGTCGCGCAGGGTGCCGCGAAGAAGCACGGTGTCCTGCAGAACCATCGCGACTTGGCTGCGCAGATCGATCAGGTTCATGTGGCGTACGTCGATGCCGTCGATCAGCACCTGTCCCCGGGTCGGATCGATCAGACGCGGGATGAGCGATGCCAACGTGCTCTTGCCAGCGCCGGTGCGACCGACGAGCGCGACGCGCTCGCCCGCTTCGATGTGCAGGTCGACACCGTGCAGGACCACCTCACGGTCGTAGCCACAGTCGACACCGACCAGATCGACCTCACCGCGCAGCCGGCCATGAGACACCCGCGGCGTCGATGCGGCCTGGACCGGATCGGTGTCGAGCACCGAAAACACCCGCTCCGCCGCCGCCCCACCCTTGGCCAGGGTCGTGCCGAGCTTGGCGAGTTGCTTGATCGGCTTGTAGAGGGATGCCAGGTAGCTCATGAACACGAGCAGGACGCCGAGACTCATTCGCCCGGCCATGACGCTGTATGCGCCCATCCACAGGACCAGCGTCACGGACACCGCGCTTGTGAGATCCACGATGGGACTGAAGCGCGCCTGCAGACGCACCGTCTCGAGATTGGCCGACAGGCTCGCCCCGGTGAGCCCGGAGAAACGCTCCTGCTGGACGTCTTCGAGTGAGAACGCCTGCACCACCTCGATGGCGCCGAGATTCTCGGTGGCTGCCGCCGCAACCTGTCCCTCGGCCTTGCGCGCACGGCGCGACGACGCCTTCAGGTCGACCGTCGCCCGGTAGGTCGCAAAGGCGAGCAGCGGAGTCGCCGACAACGCGAGCATCGCAAACCACGGGTCGATCACGATCACGACGCCGGCCATCCCGACGATCAACGCGGCGTTCGGCAGCAAGACGGCGAGCCCTTGGACGAGCATGTCCTGGGTGCGATCGACGTCGCCTGTGACCCGTGTGGACAGATCACCCATCGCGTGCCGGCCGTGGTAGCGAAGCGACAGTCGCTGCAGATGGTCGAAGACGGCCATGCGAAGTCCGTTGCCCAGACGCAGCCCGGACGAGGACAGCAGGCGCGTGGACCAGTAGTCGACGAGTGCCCCGGCCGCAACGATGGCCAGGTATGCGCCCGCGGCGATCATGATCAGCCGCTCGCCATCGACCGGCGCGTTGGCGCCGCGCTCGGTCGGCGCGAGGACATTGTCGACCACCCACTGAAGCGGCCATGGCTGGAGCAGTCCGATGGCGACCTCCACGAGGGCGAACAGCACGCCGACGATCAAGCTCCGGCGCATCGGGCGGGCATACGGGCCGAGCCGACGCATCGTGTCGAGCGCGGAACGCGGTTCAAGCGGCTGTGCACTCATGCGGTCACCCATGCAAGCGACGCGATGTGATCGGCTGCCGTGCGCGCCCCGTCGAGTCGCACACCGGCACGCGCAAGGGCGTCGGGCGCGAGTCGGCGCGGCTTGTCGAGCAGCCACGCGACCTCCGCCGCACCCGCCTCCGCGTCGACCATGTCGGCGAGGCCCAGGCTCATCAGTCGCTGCGCGCGGATCGCCTGCTCGCGTCGGGGGGCGCGCCGTGGGACGAGGATCGGACGAACACCGGACACCAGCGCCTCCACGGTGCTGTTGTAGCCGGCCATCTCAACGACGGCTCCGGCGCGCGCGAGATAGGCCAACGGGTCCGGGGGGTCGACGACGTGCCGGACGCGGCCCGTGTCAACGCGGTCGCCTCCCGCAAACGGTCCGGACAGGATCGTTGCGTGCCATTGCGGGCGTTCAACGGTCAGATCGGCGCCCAGTCGATAGACCGCGCGTCCGTCGGCACCGCCACCGGCCGCGACGACCAACAGGTGTGGATCCACCTGTGCGGCCGGTGGCGGCGCAGGGGCGACCCACCCGCAGTAGTGCGGCTCCACGGGCAGGCCGTACTCGCTCTGATGGTCGCAGATGTCTGGCGATCCGTAGACGAGCACATCGGTGTAGATCTCCTGCACTCCCACCCATGAGCCACCATCGAGCTCACCCGACACGCGGGCCGGTTCGTCGAGCACGTCACGCAGACCGAGCACGAGCGCTGCACCGCGAAGGCGCGCACGAAGCAGTCCGCGTCGCAGTTCGCCGAACGTTCCGTACGGATGGCGATCCACGATCACCACATCCGGTTTGAACGCGTCGACAAGCTGGGTGAACACCGCGGCGCGATGGGCGACCGCGGCACGCACCGACATCGTGGGGTGGCAGTAGGCGCCACTGCCGTCCTTCACGAGCCCCGGAACTTCGACGGCCCGCAGACGGGGGTGACGAAGCCACGAGCGGTCACTTGCAAGGCCCGTGACCAGCACCACCTCGGCCGTTTCGTCCGCGTCGAGCAGCGCATGGGCGATCAGGCTGTTTCGGCGGGTGTGGCCGAGGCCGAAGCCGTCGTGGGAGCTGAAGAGGTAGCGGGGCATGCCATCCGATGTGTCGTGCGGGAAGTTGATGAAGTCTGGGCTTGCCCTGGTCGCAGTTCGCAATTGGACTTCAGGACTACGACCCTGGGCGCACCCATGCCCCTGACAGCCGCGAGGCGCGGCGGGTACCCTGAATTGCACCGGGCCGTCGCAGGCCTCGTCGTCGGTGCGACGAAAGGATTCACATGCGCAAATTGACGGGCACCATCGCAACCGCGGTCACGGCCGCGCTGTTGGTCGGCGCGGGTGGGGCGAGCGCCGCACCGGCCTTCACGTCACAGATCTCAGTGCTCTCGCCGGCGCGCCGTGCGGCGATGACGCCGAGCGTGTGGCGCCCGGGATGCCCGGTCGGACTTGGTCAGCTGCGCCTGGTCACCGTCCTTCGCTACGACTTTCGTGGACGTGTGCGCCCCGGCAGGCTCGTCGTCCACAAGGACGCCGCCCAGGATGTGGTGACGGTGTTCCGGCGGCTCTACGCCGCGAAGTTCCCGATCCGGTGGATGGCGCCGATCGAACGGTTCGGCGGCAGTGACTTCCGCTCCATCGAGGCCGACAACACCAGCGCCTTCAACTGCCGCTACGTCGACGGCACGACACGCTGGTCAAACCACGCCTACGGCAAGGCGATCGACATCAACCCGATCGAGAATCCGTATGTCACCCGCTCCCAGATGACCAGCCATCCGCGCAGCCGCCCGTACATCTCGCGGACCCCGCGCCGCGGAATGGCCCTCCCGTCCGGGTCGCTCGTTCGCGCGTTCACGGCCGTCGGATGGGACTGGGGTGGCTGGTGGACCGGCGTCAAGGACTACCAGCACTTCTCACAGACCGGCGGATAGCCCGCCTCACGGGGGATCGATGGGCAGCAGGCGCGTGGCCGTCGCCTTGAACGTGGCCACGGCCATGTCGCCGGGCGCAAGCCCGAGGCCCGCGACGGCGGCCCCCGTGATCTCCGCCACCAGCGGGCCGATGGCAATGCGGGCGCGGTTGCCGAAGTGCGCCACCGACCGTACCGGCGCGCTCAGGGCGTTGCGCGCGGAGTCGTCGGAGCCGTGTCGACCGACGGCGATCTCCCACGGGGCGATCGCCACGTTCACCCGGCCGCGGGCAATGTCGCTCGACCAGATGGTTTGGCCATCGTCGAGGACGACCATGGTCAACCCTTCGTCGCCTGCCCGAGCTGTACCGGTCAGCAGGTTGACGCCGGTCAAACTGGCCACGAACGCGTCAGCAGGTGCCGCCACGAGTTCGCTCGGCGTGCCGATCTGACGAAGGGTGCCGCCGTCGAGCACCCCGACGCGATCGGCGAGCGCGACGGCATCGTCGAAGTCGTGGGTCACGAGCATGACCGGAACATCCGCCGCCGCCACATGGTCGGCGAGTTCGGTCCGCATCATGGCCCGCGTCCTGGCATCGAGTGCCGCAAGCGGCTCATCCAGCAGCAGTACCCGCGGCGCGCGCGACAAGGCCCGGGCGAGCGCGACCCGCTGCCGCTCCCCACCCGAGAGCCGTCCGGGACGTTCATTGGCCAAGTGGCCGATTGCGAATCGATCGAGCAGCGCTCCGGCGTCGCCGCCCCCGTACGCCACGTTCTGGGCGACGCTCATGTGCGGAAACAACGCGAGGTCCTGGAAGACCATGCCGACGCCGCGATCGGCGGGCGGAACGTCGATCCCGCGTGCGCTGTCGAACACGACCTGTTCGCCGATCGTGATGCGACCGCTGTCGGGACGTTCAAGGCCCGCGACGGCGCGCAGCAGGGTCGACTTGCCGGCCCCGGAGGGTCCGACGACGGCGAACGTCTCGGCTCCGATGCCGAGCGTCAGCGTGAGATGAACGTCGCCGCGCGCGAGTGTGAGATCGATGTGGATGCGGTCCATGACACCAGAAGTCGTGCGACAAGCAGGATGGCGCCGCTCACGAGGACCAGCAGGGCCCCAAGTGCAAGCGCCAGGTCGAAGTCGTCGGCGAGTTGCGCGTAGATGGCGAGCGGCAGGGTCTGCGTGACCCCCTGCAGGCTGCCCGCGAACATGATGGTGGCGCCGAACTCACCCATTCCGCGGGCAAACGACAACACGGCGCCCGCCCCGAGTCCTCTGGCGGCCAACGGGAGTACCACCCGACGGAAGGTGCGTGCGGGTGATGCGCCAAGCGTCTGCGAGGCCTCCACCAGCGCCGGGTCCACCGCCTCGAACGCCGCCACGGCCTGGCGCAGGTAGAACGGGCTCGAGACGTAGGCGACGGCCATGACGACGGCTGCCTGGGTCAAGGTGACCGCGATCCCCGCGTCATGCAGCACACCGCCGACCAGCCCGTTGCGACCGAATGCGGCGATGAGTCCGATCCCGGCGACGGCGGGTGGCAGGACAAGTGGCAGATCCATGAGCGTCATCGCCAGCGCGCGTCCGCGAAACCGCCGTGTGGCGATCAGATACGCAGCCGGCGTCCCGATCACGAGGACGAGGGCCTGTGCCATCACGTTGGCGAGCAGCGTCACCACAATCGCGTCGCGTGCCACCGGGTCTGCGAGCCGACCGACCAGGGTCCCCGGTGAGGTACGCAGGAAGATCGCGATCAGCGGCAGCGTCAGAAACAGCGCGACGACGATGGCCGCCAGCCACGTTGCAAGCGAAAATGCGCGCCCACGTGTTGCGGACGGGTTCACCCCTCCACCATGACCGACGTGGATTTCACGATCGCCGTGGCACCCGCCCCGGGTGCCAGAGCGAGTGCTTCCGCCGCCTCGCGTGTGATGATGGCCACCACGCGTGAAGGTTCGGTCACCTGAATCTCGATCCGGGCGAGGAATCCCTCGATCTCCACGGAGCGGACGATTCCGCGAAACCGGTTGCGTGCGCTCAGATCACCCTCGGTGCTCGGGGCCAGGCGCTCAACTTCGCTCACCGCGACGATCCGACGATTCGCGGCGTCGCGTTCGGTGTGAATCCGCCCCTGCCGGTCCCACCGACGCAGCGTGTCGAGACTGATGCCAAGCGCTCGCGCCGCCTCCCGCGCACTGTAGTGCTCCCCCATCGCCACTCCTTCCGTCAGCGTCACGTACAGTACCGCAATGCATATGCATCGCATAGGTATTCTTGGTCGTCTCGTGCTGGTCGCCGCGAGCCTCACACTCGTCGGATGCGGATCCGACACCACGCTCACAGTGTCGGCGGCCGCGTCGCTTCGCGACGTCCTGCCGCCACTCATCGGGGACGCGCGGTTGAACGTGGGCGGATCAGGCGACCTTGCGACACAGCTTCGCGAAGGTGCACCGGTCGACGTCGTCGTGCTGGCCGACAGCGCGATCGTCACCCGGCTGGTCGCCGACGGGATCGTGGACACTCCCGTGTCGATCGCGACCAACCGCCTTGCGATCATCGTTCCGGCGGACAATCCCGCAGCGATCGCGCGCCCGGCGGACCTGGCCCGCCGCGGCGTTCGGCTCGTTTTGGCGAATCCGTCCGTGCCGGTGGGCGGCTATGCACGCGGTGCCCTCGCGCGACTGCGGCTGGCGGGAGCGCTCACGAACATCGTCTCCAACGAGGACTCTGTCGCAGGGGTGGTCGCCAAGGTCCGTCTGGGCGAGGCCGATGCCGGCATCGTCTATGTGACCGCTGTCTCTTATACACATCTGACGCTGCCGACGAGCGATCTAGTGTAGATCTCGGTGGTCGCCGTATCATT
>CALMXK010000031.1 GCA_937871165.1 uncultured Actinomycetes bacterium | reverse complement strand
CTCGTATGGGGGCAACGCCGTTTGGCAGGCCATCAACACCTACCCCCGGGACGAGCTCTTCCAAGCCGACCTTGACGAGTTGGCTCCGATCGTCCTCGCGGTCGCCGCGCTTCGGGAGCGCCGGGTGGTGCGAGCCTTCGTCCGCCGCGACCGGCACGGCCAGTTCGCCACAGTGCTGGTCTACCTTCCCCGTGACCGCTACAACACCGCCGTGCGCCAGCGCATGTCCCAGGTGGTGATGGACGAACTGTCCGGCGAATCGTTGGAGTACACCTCGCTGGTCTCCGAATCGGTTCTGACACGGCTGTTCTACGTGATCCGGCTCTCGATCGGCTCGCACGGGTCGGACGACGAGGAGGCCCGGATCACCGCCCGCATCGAGGCGGCCACCAGAACCTGGGAGGACGGCTTCGGCGAGGCCGTGCGAGGGATCCCGAGCCAGGCGCGCGGGGTGGAGTTCACCGAAGCCTACGAGGAGGCCTTCAGCCCCCAGGTCGCGGTGGACGACCTCCAGCTCGCCGCAGCACTGATGCTCGCCGCCGCGCGCCATTCGGAGCTCTGCGCGCTCGAGGCCCAGGTGGACAAAGCGGTCCAAGCACTTGAGGATCGAAAGGTATTGGAGCGCGCGAAGGGTCTGCTGATGGAAACGTTCGGTCTCAGCGAACAGCGTGCGTTTCAGCGCATCCAAAAAAGCGCCCGCGACCGCAACCTGACCCTTGCCGCCGTCGCTCGACAAGTCATCGACCAACAGGCGCTCCTGAAGGACACTGACCACCAGCTGTGACAAGTGGGCGCTGCGAGCGCCCACTGGTCGCGTGGCTCGTGTCCGGTGCGGTGCCGGGCACCAGGATGGACACCAGGGTGGACGGCTATCGCACCGCCGCGGGAATCGGCGCCGGAATTCCTTCGTCCGGCGTGCCACCAAGTCGCACGCAATCGCGGCCCGCACGCTTTGCCAGGTAGAGCGCTTGGTCGGCGGCACTGAACACCGCCGACGCGTCCGGGGCCTCGGCATCGGCAAGGGTCACACCGAACGACATCGTCACGGCAAGTCCAGCGATCGGGGCACGCCTGACCGCAAGACGCAGCCGATCCGCCAGCGCGACGGCGTCGCGTGCATGAGAGACCGGCGCGAGTAGGGCGAACTCCTCGCCGCCCATCCGAAAGAAGGCGACGTCGGGCCGGATACGCGCGGCGATGCAGTCGGCCACTCCGGCAATCACCGCATCACCGGCCTGGTGTCCGTGCTCGTCGTTCACACGTTTGAAGTGATCCAGGTCACCGATGATCACGGCAATGGCGTCGCCCGTGGACTGTGCGCGAACAAGCGCTTGGTCGAGCGCGGCGAAGCATGCCGTGCGATTGGGCAAGCCGGTCAACGGATCATGCGACGCATCGGATCGAAGTTCGGAGGCGATGTCGCCGACCGCGCGCCCGGCGATGCCCGCCGTCGCCAGCAGCGCGATGGCAACCAGCAGCACTTGCGGGTGTTGCTGCACGGCGGCCGCGTCGATGGCAAATCCGGCGGCCACGGTCATCGCACCGAGCAGCGCGATGGAGACGTTCGCCACCCGGCGCGGAAGCGCCGCGTAGTGGCCCGCCACCGATGGCACCACGACCGTCAACGCCTGCACCGCGGAGATGTCGGCGAGCGTCAACGCCCAAAGGTTCAACGCCTGCGCGCCGAGCCACCACGTCGCCACCGCCAACTCGGGGTGCGAGAAACGACGCACTCGCGCCTGCAGGAAGCGGAGCATCAGACCACCGGCTACAGCCGGGGCGAACACGTGCCATCCGACGATCGGGAAGCAGGCGGCCACACTCACCAAGATCAGTCCGTACGCCCACAGGTTCCGCTCCATCTGCCGCTCGGTCATCGTGGCGAGGTGCTGCCGATCGAGGACGTCGCGCACGTCACGGGCGTCGGCGGGACGCACCTGACGCGCCGCGGACCGTGGCGTCGACGCGTTCGCCGCGATGGACGCACTGAGAACCGACGCATGCTCCACCTGATTGCCGCCGTCGCCCTTGGCCACGTACAGGCACGCATCCGCCTGTGAAAAGAGCTCATCAAACCGCGAACTGCCGTCGGCGGCGTGTGCCACCCCGAGCGAGATCGTGGTCCATACACCGGCGATCGGGGCTCTGCTGACGCGCTCGCGAATGACCGCTGCGATGGCGTCGGCCTGCGCCGCGGCCTCACCAACGAGCACAACCAGAAACTCTTCACCGCCGTAGCGAAACACCTGCCCCTGCGCTCCCACTGCTTGGGTGATGACCCACGCGACGCCGGCGACACCCCGATCACCCACCTCGTGCCCGTGCTCGTCGTTGATCGACTTGAACGTGTCGATGTCGCCAAGCACGACCGCGACGGCTTCACCC
>CALMXK010000030.1 GCA_937871165.1 uncultured Actinomycetes bacterium | reverse complement strand
TTTTCAAGCAGAAGACGGCATACGAGATTCGCCTTAGTCTCGTGGGCTCGGAGATGTGTATAAGAGACAGATCGTGTTCTTGCTGATCGAGGACGAGACCGGCCTGATGAACGTCATCGTACGGCCTCGACTGTTCGATGAGCACCGCACGTTGCTGCGGACGGAGCCGCTCCTTGTCATTCAGGGTCGACTTGAGCGCCGCGGCCGCAATATCAACGTCTTGGCAACCGCCATCGCTCAGGCGCCTGTGCCCAGATCCGCCGATCGGACCGATGAGACCCACCGCATCCGTGCCGCAGCACCGCTTGGGCAACATTTCGGGCGCGGACGTCGATAACGCCCCGATTTCTGTTCAGGCGCGGGAGTCGATCACACTCAATTCGTTCGCACGCTAATCATTTGTAGGAGGTTGCGTAGGCCTTCGTGCACAAATTGAAGTTTCGTGCTCGCATCGTGCACCCCGCCACCTCGATCACTTGGAAATCGAGGAACTTCACCTACGGTTGGCCCAAGACGTTCACCGATCTGGACGACCGGTGAATGCGAAGTAAATGCGTGTGGGGCATCCCGCTGCCCCGCACCACACACACTGGAGGTGGCCTGTGCCACGCCGCAATTTCGCCCGTCTGCTGATGGGTTCCCTTCTTGCGTCCGTTTTTGGTGTCGTCCCCGCGTCCTCCCAAGCAGCAACGACCGGAGATGCCATCGCCGCCCAGATCAACAAGATCCGTGCCGGGAAAGGCCTCAAACGACTTCGCGTGATGCCGCGCCTGTCCGCAGCCGCCCGCAACCACTCCACGAACCTCGCGCGCTCCGGCAAGATCCACCACAACGGCTTCTCGCAGCGCATCAGTGCCGCCCGCATCCCGGGCCTGCGGACCGCAGGCGAAAATGTCGGCTACATCACCGGGTGCAGCCCGTCGAGCACCAACGTGATCGTCAAGATGTGGATGGCGAGCGCTCCCCACAGGCGCAACATCCTCTCCCCGTCATTTCGGATGATCGGTGCGGGCACAGCCCTCCGTGGCCGGTGCGGTGCAACGTTCGCAACCGCGGAGTTCGCCGGATAGCACCGGCCCCAACGCTCAAGTTTTCCTCTCGTCCGCCGATACTTGACATGTCGTCAACGTTCTGCGGACACGGAGGTCCGGAGTCATGGCATCCACCCCGCTTGGACGGGTTCATTCCGCGCTGCTCATCGGCGCGCTCGCTTCGGCTGCGATCGGCGTCCCCGCCGCACAGGCCGCCCCGCTAACGCGGGCTGAGATGACGAGCCGCGTCACGCTGCTCAAGGAAATGAACGCCACGCGCGTCAGCCACGGTTTGCGTCCCCTGCGGATGTCGCGGGTCCTCAACCGTCCGGCCGTGCGCCACAGCCAGTTTCTCGCCCGCACGGGGCTCCTTCAGCACGACGCCGCCAACGGCAACCCCTTCTACGTGCGCCTTTACGGCGCCGGCTACTCGCGCCGCAAGGCCGTCGGGGAGAACCTCGGCATGATCGGCGGCTGCTCACTGGACGCATCGAAGGTCATGATCCGCATGTGGCTCGACAGTCCGAGCCATCGCCGCAACCTCCTGGACCCGAGCTACCGCTACGTCGGGCTGGCCGTGGTTCAGGCATCCAATTGCGACCAGACGGTCTACACCACCGACTTCGGCGGCTGATTCACGGATCCGTGTGCGGCCGCTTGCGGTCGCACACACCCGTCACCGTCCCAGATAGGCGACGGTTCGGTACTCCAGTGTGAGGTGTCCGCCATGTTCGTGCCGCGCGAACAGCACGTCGAGCGCGTCACGCAGCGCGTCCGCGTGCGGACTGTCGGGCCCGGGCAGATAGCTCGCGCTGAGCGCAAGCATGTGCAGCCGCTCCCGAGTCATCTCGACCGCGTTCACGAACACCCGCCGCTCCCACCGTTCGGGCAGGAGCTCCGGGATCCGCTCATCGGGCACGCGCGTCTCGACGTGCTCGTTGCCCGGCGTCAGAAAGGTGCGGACGACCTCGCCGTAGGCCACGTTGATCGGGTTCGCGACCTCGCGCCAGTCGTTCCAGACAAGCAGCACCTGCCCGTCCGGACGCAGCACCCGTGAAAATTCGGCACGAGCCTCGGCCGGAGCGAACCAGTGCGCGGCCTGTGCGGCGGCCACCAGGTCGACCGCACCCTCCGAAAGCCCGGTGTGCTCGGCGGTCCCCCCGGTGACCCGCAGCTTTCCCGCAGCGACGGCCGACGCCATCCGCCGACCAAGGACCACGCGCATCTCCGTATTGGGTTCGATCGCCGTGACTCGCGTGCCGAGCCCGAGCAGGGGCTCCGTGAACAGCCCGGTGCCCGCTCCGATCTCGGCGACATCCGCCCCAGGGCGCACGGCCTGCGCGATCCATGCCATCAGCGACGGCGGATATCCGGGCCGCGCTTTGTCGTAGACGTCGACCCGACCGAGGAACCGGTCCGAGATGTGCCCGCCGCCACCGGGCGGCGCGGTGGTCGAACGGTCGACGATTGTCAGCGCGCCGGCACGATCGTCGGTCGGCGCTCGGCCGGGAGCGCCCTCGCCGCAATGACGTGCGTGCTCGCCACCGAGACCGCCAAGCGATTTCGGCGGCGAACCACTAGGCCTGGAAGCTCTTCCCGCAGCCGCAGCTCGAGGTGGAGTTCGGGTTGTTGATCACGAATCCCTCACCCTGAAAGCTCTGTTCGTAGTCGAACTCGGCGCCGATGAGGTATGGCGCGCTGATGCGATCCACGATGATTCGCACGCCGTGCTGTTCGAACACCTCGTCGGCATCCGACGGCTTGTCGAAGGTGAGCTGGTACTCAAATCCCGAGCAGCCCCCCGGAACGACCTTCACGCGCAGCCCGTCGCCGCTTTCGCCCTCTTCGGCGATGAGACCTTTGAGCTTGTCGCTTGCGGTCGCTGTGAGCGTCACCATGAACTATCAACCTCCGTACGAATGGATACACGAAGGATAGCGCGGTCGTCGGCAATCACGCCGATCCACGTTCACCCGTGCGCCGCCCGAGCCCGCGACAAAATGTCGGCGAACCGATCCGCCGCCTGCAGGGCGTAATCGCGGGCGTTGTTGTTCATGACCACCGCCACTTCCTGCGCCATCTCCGCCATGTCGAGCACCGGTGCCACCCACTCCTCGAGTTCCCCGTCGGTGTAGTCGTAGTCGAAGCGCTCCGCAACGGTACGGCCCTTGGTCCACATCTCCGCGTTTCGCCCATGCATGCGCACGTACGCAAGCCGGGGTGAGGTGACCTCGACGATCCGCGGCATGATCGACGCGACGTCCCGGTCCGGCGTGTCGACGCAGACCCAGGCCGCATCCAGCTCGCGCAGCATGGCCGCCGTGATCTGTCGCTGCGCGGGTTGCGCCCAGGAGCGGTGACGGAACTCGACCGCGACACGGATCGGGCGGATCCGCTCCACGATCCGTGCGATCTCGTCGCGTTGCGGCTCACCGGCCACCACGAACGGCGGGAGTTGCAGCAGGATCGCCCCGAGCTTGTCGTCAAGGGGCCCGCAGGCCTCAAGCAGCGTGTCGATCGCCGCGTCGCGCAGGTCCCGTGAGGGTTTGCGGATACGTCCTTTGGCGTCGGCCTGATACGGCAGATTCCGCAGCGGCGCTGGAAGGCGCCCCGGCTCGCACGGATGGCCGCTGATCACTTGATGTGCCTTGATATGGAACCGAAACCCCGCCGGAGTCCGGGCAGCCCAGGCCGCTGTCGTGTCACGCGTCGGAAGGGCGTAAAAGGTGGCATTCACCTCGACCATCGGGAACCGCTCGGCGTAGTAGCGAAGCCGTCCCTCGGAGTCGTTTTTGACCGACGGTGGATACCACCCGGCCTTGATGAACTCCGGATCGGTCCAGGACGCGGTCCCGACGAGAATGCGACCCCGGTCAGCCGTCGCCGAGCGCCTCCAACTCCCGGTCGACAAGCGCGTCGTCGGCGGCATCGAGTGGTGGGGCTGTCTCTTATACACATCTCC
>CALMXK010000029.1 GCA_937871165.1 uncultured Actinomycetes bacterium | reverse complement strand
AATGATACGGCGACCACCGAGATCTACACTAGATCGCTCGTCGGCAGCGTCAGATGTGTATAAGAGACAGGACAGACATTGCCCTCACAGCCTTCTTCGTTCGTGGACACGTTGTGTTGGGTGGCATCGCCACCACGGGATACATCGTCGCCATGATCTTGATTGCTTTGGCATCTCGCCGTCCGTTGCGGGTGGCGGAAGTGCAGAACCGGGTGCGAGGTACCACGGGAATCGTTGCTGCTGGGGGTCTTGCCCTCGCCGGGATTGCGTTCGATGTTGCGCCGACGGCGTTGCGTCCGTTCGCGATTATTGCCGGCGCCATTCTGGCTTGGCGCACCATCACGATCCTCAGTGAACGCGACAACTCGGACAGCGACTCGCTGACCGGCTTCCTGGAATCGCGGGCATTCGAACGACACCTCGGCGGTGTCGTTCAGCTCTCGAGCGCCGAACGGCCAGGACTGCTCCTGGTCGTGGACCTCAGCGGGTTCGGTGCCTGGAACGCGCGAAACGGCTATGCCGCAGGCGATCGAATGCTGATGGACGTGGCGAAAGTGCTTGAGATCAACGGCCCGGAGGCCGCGGCTTGGGGTCGACTCCGCGCGGATCGCTTCGCGGTGACAACCGTGTCGTACGGAGCTGCGAGTGATCGTGCGCGCGCTGACCTGCTGCAACGTGTGGCATCCAAAGCTGCGGCTCCGCTCACTGCACGAGCCGCCATCGTCGAACTTCCCCGTGATGCGTCCGCTGCCGCCGAGGCGCTTGACGCCGCAGACGAAGCACTCCGCGCCGGATCGGCCGGCGGACGTTCCGTGGTGGCCTACTCCTCCGGTGGGATGGACGGCCTCAGCCCGGTTCCGGGCTACGCGAGCCTCGGGACACGCCGCGCAAAGATCCAAGCGCTGATCGCCAGCACCGAGTCGATTCAGATTGTTCTGCAGCCGATCGTGCACATCGAACAGCTCACGATCTGCGGGTTCGAGGCGTTGTCGCGATTCCACACCGACCCGCGACACGGCCCAGACGAATGGATCTCAGAGGCCACACTTCTCGGCCTTGGCACGGACTTGGAAATCGAGTGTGCTCGACGGGCGTGGCGCCGCAGGGATGAGATCGGTGGCGTCGCCCACATCGCGATCAACCTGAGCCCCGAAGCGATCATGTCGGAGACGTTGGCCGACGCGATCGACAGTGAGGACCTGACGGGCCTCGTCGTCGAAATCACCGAACACGAGCGGGTGCTGAACTATCCGCGGCTCGCGGCACGCCTCGCGGGCCTGCGCGGCCGTGGTGCGAAGATCGCGGTCGACGACATGGGCGCCGGACACGCATCGCTGTCGCACCTGATCGAGCTGAAACCGGACTTCATCAAACTTGATCGCAAGCTCGTCACCGGCCTTGATCTGGAGCCTGGAAAGCATGCGCTTGTGCGCAACATGCTCCGACTGTCGCACGACCTCGGGGCATCCCTGATCGCAGAAGGCATCGAGACGATGGGCGAACTGATGGCGCTCCGCGAACTGGGCGTCCCACTCGGGCAGGGCTACTTCCTCGGACGACCGACGGTCGATACCGATGAGCACTTTGAGCGCCTGGCCGCCGCTGCGGCCCTGCGCACCCCGTCGTATCCGATGGTGTAGCGCAACCGGTACGGGGTTCATACCTGGATGGCCGGGAGTCGTATTGCTCCCGGGCCGATCCAGATCACAGCAGGGCTACTTCTTTTTCTTGCCCTTTTTCTTGTCCTTCTTTTTGTCCTTCTTCTTCGCCATCGCAGGAGCCTCCGTTTCGGTTTCGGTGATCGACTCGGGCTCCTGCGGCAGCGGATCGCCAACCGGGCCGGAGTCGTTGGACTGAGACGAACCACGCACTGCGGCACGAAGCGCGGTGCCAGGGGTGAAGCGCGCATAGCGAGTCGCCGGAATGACCATCGCGTTGCCGGTGTTCGGGTTTGTGCCCGTCCGCTCTGCACGGCTTACAACGGTGAACTTGCCAAACCCCGGGAGCATGATCTCCTGCCCGTCGGTGAGTGCGTCCTGCATCACCGCGAGTGCCGATTCGATCACGTCAAGCACCGCCTGCTGTGTGCCGTTGGTGCGGGAGGCGACCGCCTCGACCAGGTCCGATTTGTTCACAAGTGGTCTCCTTGAAGTAACAACTCGGAACAAACCGTACGGAGTGCCCAAGGCGCTTTCAACTCGTCGGAGGCCTTCTTCTGAAGGTGTTACCTGATCGACAAACATGTGACAGGGCGTTCGCTACAGAAGCCCGGTCGTGCGACCTCTGCGTGCGGAAGATCACCGGTCAAACCCCATGCGGCAGACCACACGATCGACCACTTCACATCCGCTTCTCACCCGGGTGCAGCGTGACGAGTATCTCGTCCAGTTGTCCGAAGGTCTCGTCCATACCGTCGTATGCCCCGGAGGCGAGGCCTGCATCGCGCGCTTCCTTGGAGCGGTACAGATCCTGCAGCACCATGCGTGTCTGGTCGCCATGCTCTTCGAGGGCTACTGTCGTGATTGCTCCGTCCTCGCCGCTCTCGTCATTCGTCCAGACGATTCGCGAGTGCGGTGTCACTTCGATGTACGTTCCGAAGAACGCCATCGTGTTCGTGCCGTCGAGGTCGAACACGAGCCGGTAGGTGCCGTCCGTGCGGATATCCGCTTCGTAGGAGAGCAAGGCCAGAGGCATCGACTTCGGTACCCACCACCGCTCGAACAGCTCGGGAGTGGTCCACGTCTGAAAGACGACGCGCGCCGGAGCGTCGAAGGCCCGCGTGACGAGGATCTCACGCTCGGACTTCGGCTCCACAGTTGTGGTCTTGGGCTCACTGTCGTCTCTGGCGCTCATCGGATGTCTCCTCCTGTTTCAGGTCCTCGAACGTTGAGCATGTCTACCCGTTCCAGGTCTTGCTGAGTCGCAGCGAAACGGGACTTGATCGCGACTCGAAGGCGCATGCGGAGCAGGTGCGTTCCGTCTCAGTCGAGCGAATCGGCCGCGCCGTCGGGCGTCTTGCTCCGACGACGATGGAGCGCTTGGACGACGCGCTCCGGCTGCATCTGGCCCTCAAGCCCGACTCCGGGTTCCGCGTGAGTCGCACCGGACAGACCAACCGGGCGTCGTGGCAAACCCAGTACCCCCAACGGGATTCGAACCCGTGCTACCGGCGTGAAAGGCCAGCGTCCTGGACCACTAGACGATGGGGGCAGGGAGCAGCATTGTAGACGCGTCGCGCGTCTCGCGCCGTCAGTCGGCCGCTGGAGTGGGTCGAACCTCGAACGCGACCTCGTGGACGACCGTCTCGTGCCGGATGTCGATGCTCGTCACATCGGCCGCCGCGGGACCCACGCGAACAAACGCGAGCACCTGCTCAACCGCCTCGGGATCGCCCTCCAGCGCCGCCTCCACGGTGTCGTCGGGCAGGTTGCGAACCCATCCCGTGACCCCGACCTTCTCCGCTTCTTGGCGCGTCGACTCCCGAAACCACACGCCCTGGACGTGACCGCGAACGATCACGCGCCGACGAACGCGCTCACTCATACCGTCACCTGCTCAACTTTCGTCCGAAGGTACGCGTTGACGGTATCGCACATTGCTCGGACCGCTCCATCGGTTGCAAAGGTTGCGATCCCCGAGACGCTCCGCACGGGGACGCACTCCTGGTAGCTCGACATCAGGAAGGCACCGTCCACGTTCGCGAGATCATCGATCGGCATCTCCTTGGTCTTCGCGGGGACGGCCTCCATCGCCAGGCGTCGCGTGATCGAGTCGAGCACACCGATCTCAAGCGGCGGGAACACCATCGTGTCGCCCTCCAACCAGCCGAAGGCCGTGGTGGGGCCCTCCAGGATGACGCGGTCGTCGGCGCGGTAGCACAGTGCATCGTGTGCGCCGTTGGTCTTGGCGATCCGAAGCGCCCGCATGTTGGAGGCGTAGCTCAACGTCTTGACGCCGATGAGCAGCGGGGTCACGCGGTTGGCGACCGGAAACAGATCCTCGCCGTCGGTGAAGACCGCGAACGGCTCCTCGCGCCAAATCACGTGGCCACCACGCGTCAGCATCAGCCGGACGCCGCAGTTGGGGGAGTTGGTCACCTCGCAGAAGTGGCGCATCTCACGCCGCAAACGCGGCACGTCCACCGGGATTTCGGTGCCCTCACCCGACCGCACCAGCCGGTCCAGGTGAAGCTCCGGCGAACGGGGCACGCGATCGTAGAACCGCATCCCCTCGAATACGCCGTCGCCGCGCACCAGGCCGTCGTCCAGACCGATCGGGATGCCCTCCCCGTCCGGGTAGACCGTTCCGTTGACCATTACCGCGCGACGCTCACTCATCTTCCCGACCCCGATCCGGTTACCGCACGACAGGTTGCTTGCTTACGGGAGTGCGATGAGTGACGTGGCGCCACAACCAGGTGGTGCGGCAATCGTTGCACGTACATGTATTCTCGGCGCGTCCCGAGGCTCTGTTTCGACGTCGGGGGGTCCATCCCTCGGATACGAGCACCGTCAGGAGGTCCATGGCCACCACACCGCCACCGGGCGTAAACACCACAGTCACCGATCCCGCCGAGGTCCAGGCGATCGCGTTCACCCGCTGCTGCATGCGGCGGTTACCGCTCGATCACGACATCCTGGTCGGGACCGACACCATCACGCTGACCGCCCGACGAATGACGGGCAGTGAGCCAGGGTCGGTATTGGCCGCAGTCATCGCCCGGCGCTCCGGGCTATTCGGCAACCACGACTGACACCGCGCTCCCCTCGGTCACCGAGGCGCCGGGGGCCGGCGTCTGCGAGATGACGGTGCCGGGAAGCTGCACCGACGCCTGGTAGGTGATCGAACCGAGGACCAGTCCGGACTGTGTGAGCATGCTCGATGCCGTCTCGTACATCTGGCCGACGAGTGACGGAACCTGAGCGCCGGCCCCGGTCGTCGTTGTCGTCGTCGAGGTGGTTGTCGTGGGTGTCGTGGTCGTGGTGGTCGTTCCGACCGCGGGTCCGGAGCTGATCGTCAGTGTCACGGACGAGCCTGCCGCCACGGTTGTCCCGGGTTCGGGCGTCTGGCGGATGACCGTGCCGGCAGGTGCACTGTCGCTCGCCTGTTCGAATGTGGCGACCAACCCAAACTGGCTGAGGATGCTTTGCGCCTCGGACTGACCCAGACCGACGAGCGCCGGAACGGTGCCCGGCACCGCCTGACCGCTGACCACGACGATGACCTGCGCTCCCTTTGCCAGCTGTGTTCCGGCCGGCGGGCTTGAGCGGATGACGTTGCCCTGGGCGACGGCGACGCTTGGCTCCAGGATGATCTTGGACGTCAACCCGACCGCGAGGAGCGACTTCTCCGCGTCGGCGGAGGGCATCCCGGCCAGGTTCGGCACCGCCACCGACGTCGACGGGGACGAATCGTCGCTGCGGTTCGAGAAGAACAGGAACCCCAGGCCGCCCGCCACGAGCAGACTCAGTACCGTCAGAATCATCGGCCACCGTGACTGACGTACAAGCGCCGGGGCGCTGACCCCGGTAATGCCCGCGGGCTCAAGCGACACTCGACGAAGTTCGGTGGACCCCGACAGCGACACCCGAAGCGAGTCGAGGACGTCGCGAAACTCCCGCGGCGATGCAAATCGCGCCGACGGCTGCGCCGACAAGGCTTTGGCGACAACGGCGGCCAGACGAGGATCGATGTCGCTGCGAAGGCGCAGGGCCGAGTGGGCGTCGACTCCGGACGGCGGTTGCCCCGTCAACATCTCGTACAACATCGCGCCCACGGCGACCACCTGGTCGGCCGGTCGACCGCTGGCATCACCCTGTCTCTTATACACATCTCCGAGCCCACGAGACTAAGGCGAATCTCGTATGCCGTCTTCTGCTTGAAA
>CALMXK010000028.1 GCA_937871165.1 uncultured Actinomycetes bacterium | reverse complement strand
TTTCAAGCAGAAGACGGCATACGAGATTCGCCTTAGTCTCGTGGGCTCGGAGATGTGTATAAGAGACAGCCAGATGAGAGCAAGGATCGCTCCGACCGGGCGTGTCGCCCGTGCTGCGATCGCGGCCATCGGCGCCAGTCTGATGGTCATGCCGACGGCGGCGCACGCCGACGTGCCGTGTCAAAGCAGAACGACCACGACACCGTTCAAGGCGTGGAACGACACGAACCGGTACTTCGTCGCACCCAACGGCAGCTTCGAGGCGGGAACAGCCAACTGGTTCCTGGGCGGCTCCGCATCGGTCGTTGCCGAGAACGAGCCGTGGAAGATCAACGGGTCGCTCCATGCCCGGTCGATGCGCCTCCCGTCGGGAGCGAGCGCTCGCGTGGAGAAGTTCTGCGTGAACAGCGACGAGGACAGCATCCGCTTCTTCTTCAAACGGCCGAGCACCGTCGGCGCCGGACTGCGCGTCGCAATCCGTGTCACCAGTGGCGTCAACGTCGCGACCAACGACTACACCGTCGGCGGCGGAACAGCCGGCTGGGGCGTGTCGGAGCGCATCATGCTGCCGGACATCCGTGACGCCTCCGGCCAGCAGTGGGTGGAGATCACCTTCTTCCCCACCAACACGGCGGCGACCTGGCAGATCGACGACCTGATGATCGACCCCTGGCGGACGAACTAGCGACCGGTGGGGCGCTCAGGCGGGTTCCGTGTGCGGCGCGCACACGGAACCCGCCCTCAGATCAACAGATCACGTCGAACCCGGCCGTGTTGTTCACCTCGTCGTACTCCTGCACCGTGTTGGTGGCGTCCGCACGTGCCTCATGGTGGCCCTCCGTACATCCGGGCGCAGTCCATACCCGTGTCGCGGACTGGCCCGCAGCAAGTCCGGTGAACGCCAACGACCCACCGTCCGTGGTCTGGACGGTGAAGGCTCCCGCAGCGACCCGCCCCTGGTTCTTGATCGTCACGGTACCGAGTTGGTAGTTCGTGACGATCAGATCCGGCATCCGCGTCTCCGGCGGGTCGAGCAGGATGCCGGGCCGTGGATCGATGGTTCGAAGCGTCCAGTCGATCGACCCGCGATCGGAATCGCCGAGACGCCCGGAGTACGCGCTCGCTCCCCGCTCGCGTGTGCCGATGATGGGTGCGCCCAGCTGGTAGGTCCGCATGACCGACGTGCGACGATCCCACGGGTGAATGTCCACCAGATCGTTGTTGCCCCGGATCGCCGCGTCCATCTCGTACAGCTTGAGCTGCATCGTCACGCGCTGTGACACCGGAGCAGACGGCGTATATGCGATGCGCCACGTCCGACGGTTCCCCTGAAGCCACTTGCCGATCCCGGTGAACGGATACGCGACCGCGCCGTTGACCCAGATCTGTGCGCCACCGAGCTTCCACGCACCGCCCGCGCCGTCGGACGACTTCTCGATTTGCAGGTACTTGATGTCGGCGAGCGTCAGACCCGCCCACAGTGCATCGTCAATCGGGACGCTGTAGATGTCGTCGTCACCGCGTTCGAAATCGTCGTACAGACGCTTGTCGAGCGCGAATCGTCTGGAGTCGTTGATACGCAGGTAGACGGTGTCGTTCGTGCCGGACCCACTGGCGCTGCCGGTGCGAATCCGGACACGGATGTCCTTCAACGCCGCCGCGAACGTGGCGTTCGGCGACACCGCCTTCAAGAACCGGTAGGGCTTGTTTGGGCGCAGGAACGAGAACAGGTCACGGTCGTTGATCACACCGGTCAGGTAGCGCTGATTCGCCATGGTGATGCGCGCGAAGAAGTCGGCACGACCGGGGATGTCCAGGTTGTCGATCTCCGCGAAGCGCTTGATCGCGAGTTCGACGAACCGCGTGTTGTGCTGCATCGACTGGCTGGACGGCGGCTCGAACATGGGGCCGGACGTGACCGTCTGGTTGTTGACGCGCACGATAAGGCGCTCCCAGCGGCGGCGGTCCTCGGTGCGTCCACCGGCAAAGAACGACTTGGTGGCACCGCGCAGATCGATCAGGTTGCCGCCCGGCCCATTGCGCGACCCGCAAAACGCCGAGAGTGACCAAGACGGATCACACGGCTCGCCCTGGCCGAGCCAATGACCGCTCGCAAGCGAGATGTTGGTGGCGCCACTCTGGTCGTGGTTCAACCCGCTGGAGCCGCTCACGCGCATGGCCCGCGCCCAGAAGGCCTCATCGTTCACGTAGGCGCGGATCGCCTGCACCCACTGACGCGACGCGAAGTACGACGCCATGTGCGCCTCAGTGTAGAGCGGACGCCCCGGCCAATCCTTCGCCATCGAGTGCGACAGGTTGGTGTTGCCGTCGGCATTCCACCCGCCGTGATCGCGTGGCCGTCCCGTGCTGCCGGCCGAGTACAGGTCGGCGGTGGCGCGCACCGATGCCGGGATATCGAACCACGTCGGCGTGCGGCCGTAGCCACGGCCCTCCCAGTTGGGTCCGGTGCCACCGATCGCCCCACCCGGCTCCAACCAGTTGGTGTGCGAATAGAAGTCCTGGACCTGATGCAGACTGATGCCGAGCACTGCGACGAGCATCTTCGGATCGCTGGTATTGCGGGCTTCGATTGCGAGTGCGGCCGTGGTTCGACGCAGGCGATCCCACTCGGCCGTGATCGCGGCTGTCGTGGCGAACCCGCCGTTGGTCTGGTCGAAGTGCGAGCGGTCTGCCGCACGCGCCACCTTCAAATCCCAGCTCTCGGTGAACACGGCCGTTCCGAGGAATCGAAGCAGCGCGCCGGAGTGGCCGCTGTTCGGAAGCTTCTCGTAGTTCTCGTACAGGTCCACGAACCAGTTGTTCGTCTGCGCCAGCCGCACGGCATCGCTGCCGAACCCTTCGCTCTGAAGCGCATCCCGTGTGATGTCGAAGTGGGGTGACGTATCGAACGCAAGTGCCGACGGCACCCAGCAGACGAACGCGACGACGGCGGCAACGACGGCACTGCGTTTCACATCCGCTCCCCACGTTGAAGGTGGGCAATTATTGCAGCGCCAAGTGTGCGCGGCTACGGGGAGACCGAATCATTTCCGACGTCCGCGTCGACCGGTGGGCCACAGACGTCTTGCGCGATTTGAATAACCGTTTCAGCAGCCCGCCCGAGGTGCCGCTCGGCATGCCAGCACAAGCCGATTCGACGCGGAGGAATCGTCTCCGGCGGGACTGGCACGACGGCCAAGCGGTCGTCGACCATCTGTTCGGGCAGGGTCAGGCGTGGCACCACGGCGACACCCAGTCCTCGCGCCACGAGTTCCGGGATGGCCAGGTTGTTGTCCGTGCGCAGCACCACACGCGGAGTCAGCCCGTGGGACCGCAGGACGCCTTCGAGGCGGCGCTCCTCAGTCGAGTCGTTGCGAAACCCGATCAGCGGGAGCGCCGCGAGATCGGCCACCGACGGCGCGGCCGGGCGCCCGGCAAGTCGATGGTCGGCCGGCACCAACAGCACGTGCGGGTCCACAAGCAATTCACGCGAGGCCAACGGCCCGGGCCGCAACGGCAGGGTGACGAAGGCCAAGTCGAGGTCGCATGAGATGACACCCTCCACAAGCTCCTCGTCGACATCACGTTCCACCAGGTCGATGGCGATCGCATGGTGGCGCCGACGCACCTCCACCAGCAGCCGCGGCAGGATCCGCGCGCCGACGCTCATGAAGCACCCAAGACGGATGTGCCCCAGCTGCTCGTCGCGCAGGCGCACCGCATCGGCTCCGAAGACATCCAGACGCCGCAGCACCTCGCGTGCGTGCTCCACAAGCACCTGCGCGGCCGCTGTCGGGCGCGCGGCGACCGGACCCGCCTGCCGCTCAAGCAGCGTGATCCCCACCGCACGTTCGAGCAGTGACAGGTGCTGACTCACCGCCGACGGCGCAACGCCGAGCGCAGCCGCAGCCTTGGCGATACCGCCGTGATCGACGGTCGCAACGAGCGCCCGAAGCTGCAGCAGTGTCACCGCCTGATTGATCATCATCAGAAGTGATGATAAAGATCAAAACTCATAGCTTTCAATGTTGACGGTGCGGCCCCATACTCGCGGCATGGGCACCACCACGTCTCCACTCATCGCCGAACGCTTTCACGCGGATGCGGCGGCTGCCGCCGCCCGACCCGGGTCGCTGAGGGAATAGGACGGGTCTGCGATCGCGGTGCCGTGAAAAACAAAGAGCCCCGTCACCGCCAGGGCTGTGGCGATGATCAGCCCCAGCTGTCCAACCCGGCGTCTCACCGTGTCACCGGCGACTGCCGTCGGCGATGGCCTCGCCCCAGGCACCCTCCAGGTCGATCAGGCCGGCGCCCACGGGCCGTGAGCCTTGTCGAACGACCAGACGAAAGCCCTTGTCAACCCGATCGTAGAAGTGCTGGTTGTGCTCGTCGCGCACGGCGACGCTCAGCTCGTAGGTGCCCGGCGCCAGCGGCATCCTGTCGGTGTGCCACTCGAGGTAACCGTCGGCGCTCACGGTGCCCAGACGGCGGTCCTCCAACCAGGTGGACGTATCGGCCACGTGGGTGCCCGACTCGTGGTGGACCGAAAACCCAACCACCGGCGCCTCGACCGAGGCGTTGGAGCGATAGCTGAACCGCAGCGTCCCGGGCTCGCCGCAGATGAGCGAGCTGGCTTTCTCGCCGGCGCCGTTCAACAGCTCCATGCGGATCACCTCCAGCTCGCCCGAGCCGCCGTGTGCCACACCGGTGCTGCCGTCTCCGGCCGAGCGGGAGTCTTCGGCCCGGTTGACACGGTCCAGGTACGAGGCGACCACCGCTGACGAGTCGCCCACCTCCTGCACCTTGCCACCGCTCAGCCATACGGCCCCATCACACATGGTCTCCACCACCGACAGGCTGTGGGTCACGACCACCACGGTGGCGCCGCCCTTGCGCAGCTCGTAGAGAAAGTCGAAGCACTTACGCTGGAAGGCCTCGTCGCCGACGGCGATCACCTCATCGATCAGCAGCACCTCGGGGTCGATGTTGACGGCCACGGCGAACCCGAGGCGCACATACATGCCCGAGCTGTACACC
>CALMXK010000027.1 GCA_937871165.1 uncultured Actinomycetes bacterium | reverse complement strand
GATACGGCGACCACCGAGATCTACACTAGATCGCTCGTCGGCAGCGTCAGATGTGTATAAGAGACAGGGCCATGACAACGAGAACCGTAGGAGTCACACTCCATCTACGGCTTTGGCCAATCGCGCAACGTTCGGGCACGGATGTTCGCCATCGGGCGAATAACTGCGACGGTTTCGCCTGCAGCACATCGAATGGTTGGCCACCGGGCGAAACGGGCGTCGATCCAGTTCGCCATCGGGCGAAGTCCACCGTGTTCGCCCTCAAGTGAACGGAGCTGCCGGCCGATGACCAATCGTGATGTAAGAGGTCCGTGAAAGTCCGAAAAACTGCTTGCCACAGACAACGATGTCTTGCACCATGGACTGATCGGATCGCATGACGCGACCCTCCCCCGAAGGACCCACGGATGGAGAACACCACGATGGCGATACCGCCGAGCGCCGCGACGTCCCGTCGCACGCCCCGTGCACAAGACGGGTTTGGACTGATCGAACTCCTCATGGCCACCGTGGTCATCGCCTTCGTGCTGGTCGGGTTCGCAATGATCTTCGGCACGGCGTCGCGCGAGAGTGTCAAGTCGGCCAACAAGACCGATGCGCAACAGCTTGCGACGGCACGCATGGAGAAGGTCCGTCTGCTCGACTACGCGCAGATCGGCACCGTATCCGGCAACCCGCCCGGGATCATTCCCGCCGTGGAGTTCGTGGGCGACTACACCGTCGTCACCAAGGTCTCCTACGTCGACGACCCCGCGGCCGGCGGCTACAACACCTACCGCGACTACAAGCGGGTGAAGATCACGGTGATCGTCACCCAGTCAGGCAAGACGATCGCCGTCGAAGAAACCAAGATCGCTCCGCCGACAGGACCACTCACCGACAAGGGCGTGTTGAAGCTGACCGTCCTCGAGGCCGGGCCGAATTCCACCTTGGCAGGCGTGACCGTCCAGCTGAGTGGTGTCTCCGGCGGCACCCGGACCGATGAGACCGATCAGAACGGCCAGGTCGTCTTTGCCGATCTGCCCCCGAACCCGTCACCTGCCGCGCAGTACGTCATCACCGCGAGCAAGCCGGGATACATCGTGGACCCCGCCGACGTCGCGCCGATGCCGAACGCGCTGGTGCGGATCGCGGCCACGTCGGTCGTCGAACGTGTGATCCACCTCTCCAAGCCGCTCGGCGTGAAGGTGACCCTGCGAAACGCCAGCGGCGGCACGCTCTTCACTGCGCCCACCCAGGTGCAGATCGCAACCCAGGACGGCCTCACGTGGGGTCAACAGCCAGTCAGTGGCGGCACCTACACCGGTCCCACGTTCGGATCGCTTCCCATCGTCGCGAGCAAGAGCTACATCTTCTCGGCCAACGTCAAGATCGGCACGACGTTCTACTTCGGAAAGTCCGTGAGCTACACGGCTCCCGTCAACGGCACGAACGCCTCCTCGCTCAATGTGCCGCCGATCGTCATGACGCCGTACTCTGCGGCCTCGACCGTCGGAACGGTGACCATCACCGTCGTGCGCAACGGGGTTCCCGTGACCGGCGCCATCGTGCGCCTGCTGGGTGGCCCTGTGCCGATCTTCATGGTCGCGTCGACTCCGGCGACCGGCACCGTCATCTTCAAAGCCCCCGTCGGCACCGGCTACACGGTGCAGGTGACCGACCCGAAGAGCGGCAACTCGGGCGCCACGACCTTCTACACCTCCGTCAACGCGCTCACGACCGTTCCGGTCGTCCTCTGACATGCCACGACGCACCCGCAAAAACGCGAGCGCCGGCTACACGATGATCGAACTGATCATCGTGGTCAGTCTGCTCATGGTCGTGCTCGTCCCGATCCTCATGACGTTGCTGCGCGCAAACACCGGCAGCAACGATCTGCGCAAGAACACCGAGGCCCGCGCGACAACACGCCAGGCCGTCGACACGTTGATCCGCGACTTCCGCCAGGCGCAAACGCGCGTGCAAGGGATGTCCCACGTGGCCGAAGTGTCGCCCACGTCGATCACGTACTACAGCCCAGACAAGACCGTCGTATCCCCCACGGGCATCGGCTTCTACAAGCTGCGCCGGATCACCTATCAGATCGTCGGCACGACGCTGACGCGGCAGGTGACGACCTCGACGAATCAATCGCCGCCCTGGACGTTCCCGACGACGGCGGCTCCCACCGTCGTGGTCGCGCCGAACCTTCGTCCGTACAGCGCGACCGCCGCGTCGCGTTCCTACTTCCGGGCGTTCACCGGAGCTGGCACGGACGTCACGTCGGCACCGTCGATGGTCGGCCAAGTAGAGCGCCTGTTCGTCCATATCGAAGTGAACGCGCTCAAGCGCCCAAGCGCGGTGCAGATCTTCGAAGACACCGTTGAAATGCGATCGGAGCCCATCCAGTGACCACACGCACGTCCCGCGCGGGGCAGGAGGGCATCGCCCTTGTCGCGGCGATCTTCGTCGGCGTCATCCTCATCATCCTCGCGACGCTGATCATGAGCGTCAGCATGATTGAGACGAACCAGAGCAGCCGGCAGGTGTACCTGTCGAGCGCCGCGCAGGCCGCCGAAGCCGGCGTCGACGATTTCGTCTCGAAGCTCACGCAGAACCCCGCATACCCGATGCAGTGGGTCCACCCCGCGGAACGCCAACGCACCGCGACCACGAGCGCCGCGAAGACCTCCGGCGGGTTCCCATGGAGCGGCGCACCAGGTTGGACTTACGCTGCCAACGCACCCGTCACCTGGCGAAAGCTGACCAACGGCTACGAGTACAGCCTGCGCGTCAAGCCGCCCAAGCCCGGCGAGACGGGTGTCACCGTGTACGCCACGGGACGCAAGATCGGATCGACCAAGTACGTGCGCACCTATGAGGCGACACTGCGCACCGCAAGCGTGCTCGATTATCAGATGATGATCGCCGGCAACGGCTATTACGCGTCGACGGCCACGACCAACGGAAAGATCTACGTGGGCGGTGACATCTCCCATCCGGGCATCGCACAGGCGGATGTGTTCGGCGAAAAGAAGGTGCTTGCGACGCCCACCCTGCAAAACGGTGCACAGTTCTACGCCTCCTCTGCGCCGTATCAGGACATCCGCTCGAAGATCCCGCAACCGATCGACTTCACCCAGTTCCAGGTCCAGACATCGGTCTTGCGTGACGCCGCACAAGCCGGCGGCATCTACCTGAACGGTGGCGGCGCGAAGGCGTGGCGACTCAAGTTCCGCCCCGACGGCAACGTCGAGGTCTACAAGTGCACGGACGCCGCGGCCGGAACGACACGGGACTCCATCCTGCACTACTACGCCATCGCCCAGCGCACCTGCGCACCCGCGGCACCGGCCGTGCGGCCCGTGCCGGCGAACGGCGCGATCTTCGCCGAACAGTTCGTCATGACCTACGGCACGATCAACGGACGCGCGACGATCGGCTCGAACTCGGACATCATGCTCGAAGGCCCGATGAACTACGTCAACGGCCTCGACGACACCATTGGGTACATCCCGGCGATCGGGTTCAACTTCGCCTATTACGCCAAGGAGAACATTCCAAGCGGCTCCATTTGGGAATGGTGGGGATCGCTCCTCGTGAGCAATCCGAATGTGACGTGGTGGGTCAAGACCGATGCCGCGGGCGCCGGTCCCCCGGGCATCACCCAGATGATCACCCACGGTTCGGCGGTGACCCCGTTCAGCGGCAACATCTCTGTCATCCCGAGTCGCATCTACAAGTACGACCCCAACCTGCAGTTCCTGATGCCACCGTACTTCCCGCTGCTCGACCACGTGTACACCGTCGACAGCTTCCGCGAGATCCCGACACAGCCGTAGCGCGTCGCGGGTGGCCCGGCTGACGGGTCACCCGCCACGGCGTCTGTTGGTCGCCGCATCGGTAGTGTTTTGCAGCATGAGCGACGAGACCAACGACGAGGCGTTCGCCAAGATCGACCGGCTGCTTGACGTGCAGATGCTCAAGCACTTCGAGATGGCCGAGATGATCGCGTCCTACCGGGACATGCTCGCCGACATGCAAGAGCAGCGCCGCCCGGACCCGAACGACATCAAGCTGGCGCGCGTCCTTCCGGGCGCCAAGTACCACGTCAACACGACCTACGTTCGCGAGAACTGGCTAGTCATCGGGGCGGAGTTGAAGAAGCTGTTCCCGGTGTCCGACGAGGGGTAGTCAGTCCAGCAGATCGTGCAGGGCCGCGGGCAGGTCGGGAAACGCGAACGCATAGCCGCCATCGATGGCGACCCTGGGAACCACGTGCTGCCCTTCGGTCACGACGCTCGCGCCCCGGCCGAGCATGGCCCGCAGCGCGATGGTGGGCGTTGGGAGCCGCGCCGGCCGACCAAGCACGTCGCCAAGGGTTGATGCGAAGTCGCGCTGTCGAACGATGCCCGGCGCCACGAGGTTGAGCGGCCCGGCGACCTGGCCGTTGACCGCCCAGAGGATCAGCCCCACCGCGTCGTCGATGTGCACCCATGGGAACCATTGCCGGCCATCGCCGATGGGGCCACCGAGCCCCAACTTCGCCGGCGTGAGCATCTTGGCGAGCGCCCCACCGTCGCGCGCGAGCACGACGCCGGTCCGAAGAAGCACAACGCGCGCAGTGTTCGTGGCGGGCTCCGTGGCGCCCTCCCAGGCCGCGCACAGTTCGGCGAGCGGACCCGCTCCGACGGGAGCGCGTTCGTCGACCGGCTGCTCGCTGCTGCCGTAGTAGCCGACGGCGCTGGCGTTCACGAAGGTTCGCACTCCGGCGCCAACCACGGCAGCGGCGATGTGTTCCGTCGCGGTCACCCTGCTCGCGACGATCTCCGACCAGGCTCGATCACTCCAGCGCTGGGCGATGGGCGCCCCCGCCAGGTTGACCACGGCGTCGCAGTCGTCGACGATGCCGGGCGGCCCGGCCGCCGTCGACGGGTCCCAGGTGCGCTCGGTCCACGGACGCGTGCCGCCCGCCACTGTGCGCACGATCCCGAGGACGCGATCGCCACGATCGACGAGCGCGCGCGCCACGGCTGAGCCGATCATCCCGCTTGAGCCGATCACTGCGATGTTCATGGGCGCCATCCTGTCAGAGCAACGGCCGGGTACGCGCGCCACGCCCCACCACCACACTCAAACCCTTGAACTCACCCTCAACGTGAACGTTAGGGTTTGAGTCCCAGTAGGTTTGCCGTGGCGAGGTCGATCAAGTCGCCACCCTGGATTCCCGGTGCCGCCGTCGCGCGTCCAAGCGCGATGCCCAGACGCGCCCGCGCAGTCACCTCGCCACGTATCCTCGCCACGGCAACTTCTCCGCTCGGCCCGTCCGCGTCGACGAGTACCAGCGTGACCGCCCGCGGACCGGTGGGCCAGACGAGATCGGTGTCACGCACATGGGGACGAACAACGTCACCAAGGCTCGGTGGAATCGTGGCGACGCCTCCACGCGCTTCGGCCACCACCACGGTGACCGCCCGGCGCGCACCATGGGCCGCGACAAGCACCTCGTCGAGCATGGCCGACACCGCGCCGCGCGTCAGCGACTCACTGTCGGCCTCGGGCGCCGGAATGTCCCCCGGATCGCGTCGTTCATCGATTCGCCGACGCCGTTGTCCTGCCATTCCAATTCCTTCGACGCGTGCCAGACGGTGACGCATTCGCCAACGGCGACGCGAACCATCCTCGCAACGACCCGTCAGTCCTTTTCCGGGGGCTCACCGTGACCGTACGGACGGGCGGCGTTCGGGTACTTGGCGAGCACCGCCTCGATGGCCGCTTCCTCGTCCGATTGGAGTGGACGTCCGGCAAGCAGCGCATTGGCGCTTGCCTGCGCCGCGTTGCGCGCACCCACGATCGCGCTCGTCACTTCGGGGCGGCGAAGCACCCACACGACCGCCAGCTCCGCCAACCCGCCCGGCCGGCCGGCCTGACGCGCGATTTCGGTGAGCTCATCTGCGACCGCCACACGTTGCGGGTAGGCCTCGTCGGCGAAGAACGCGCTCTCGGACCGCCAGTCATCGGGCCCGAACGTCGTGGAGGCGTCCATCTTCCCGGTCAGCAACCCGTGCGCGAGCGGCCCGTAGGCGAGCACGCCGACCGTGTTCTGCGCACACCACGGCAGCTCCGCGTCCTCCACCTGTCGGCGCATCGCGTGATAGCCCACCTGGAAGCTGTCGAGCGGCGTCACGGCGTGTGCCCGTTCCAGATCGTCCACGTCGTAGTTGGAGACGCCGATCGCCCCGATCTTGCCTGCCGCCTTCAGATCGACCATGGCCGCCATCGTCTCCTCCGCCGGAGTCGACTTGACCGGCCAGTGCACCTGGAACAGGTCGATGTGGTCGATTCCGAGCGCCTGAAGGTTGCGATCGACGGCCCGGCGGATGTAGTCGCCGCTCGCCTCGCGCCAGATGTGGAAGCTGGGATCCGTGGACCATGCGACGCCGCATTTGGTCGCCACGATGACCCGCTCGCCACGTTCCTTCAGGACCGTCCCGACGATGCGCTCCGCACGGTGCTGCCCGTAGATGTCGGCGGTGTCGATCCAGTTGATCCCGGCGTCGAGCGCGGCGTGACAGGCGGCGATGGAATCGCTGTCGTCGGCACCACCCCACCGACCGCCGAAGACCCAGGTTCCCAGCCCGATGACCGACAACTGCAGGTCGGTGGTGCCAAGGTGGCGCGTCTGCATGTGTTACCTCGGTGTCAGGGCGACCATGATGCCGCCGTCGTCGTCGTATGCGGGAAACAGATCGAACGTCGCCGCGCGGTGCTCGGCGAGCCCGCTCGGACGGAACGTTCCGTCCAATCCTTTGCCGCGAACCCCCCACTCCAGGCAGTGGGCGACCTGGTCGGTGCCATCGGTGAAGACGATCCCAAGGCGCTCCACCACCTCGTGGCCGAGCAGGTCACCTTCGCGGAACCCGGTGACGGCCGTTGCCGCGTGACCGAGGGCCAGAATTTTGCGCGACTGGTCGCACACGATCAGCGCGGTCTTGGGACTCGGGTAGTAGTCGTCGAGAAGCTCGAACAGGAACCCGAACCCGCACGACTCGCACCCCCTCGGCTGATGCCCCAGGTGGCGATCACCCGCGGTGCGACGACCGCAACCTGGACAGATGAACATTGGCACGGGACCGAGTGTAGACGTTCACCCCTGCCGCACGACCCGACTCAGGCCTCGGCCACCTCGTTCACGATCCCAAGCGTGTCGGCGCGAAGACCGAGCCGCAGCGTTTCGAGCGCAATCACCTCGTCGGGCGGAATGTTGCCCAGGTTGACGTTCACGCCGAACTGTTTGATGAACCACACCTGCTGCGCCTTCTGCGGCGCTTCAAACAGCAGGCGGGAGTGCTCGAAGTAGTGCACCAGCTCGTCGACCAGGCCCTGCCGCACCTCGCCGTCGGGCCGGAAGATGCCGGCCGTGCCGCTCTCGCGCGCCTCGGTGATCACCTTCCACGACCCCGCCTCCAGCTCGGCCATGATCGCCTGCACCCACCGGTAGGGCGCCACGACAGCCGTCGAGTCCTTTGATCCGACCTCGCTCAGCACCGTGAACTCGGTGGCGAGCGAGCGGATCAACTCAAGCTTGTCGTCTTGCGCCATCTCGACGATGCCGTCGCTCACCTCGACATGAGTGAGCCCCAGATCGGTCACCCACCGGCGGTACTCGTCCACCTTGCCCTGGGAGATCGCGACCTCAAGCAGGGTGCCACCGAGCACGACCGGCACGTCGAGCGACTGGTAGAGGGCGACCTTCTCGCGCAGGTTGCGCGTGACGTACGAGGTGCCCCACCCCAACTTGACGATGTCGACGTAGTCGCCACACGTGGCATACCACTCCTCGATCTGGGTGAGCGTCAGCCCCTTGTCGAGCACGTGTGTCAGCCCGGATTCGCGCGGTTTGTCCGGTCGCGACGGCAACGTCAAAAAGGATGGTGAACTCATCGGGAAACCTCCGCGGCGGCGCGTCCGGCGCGGCGCCCGTAGACGACAGTGTCAAGCAGGGAATTGCCCATCAGACGGTTGGTGCCGTGCACACCACCCGTGATCTCGCCGGCGGCGAAGATGCCCGGGAGCGTCGTGCGCCCGTCCGTGTCGATCACCAGACCACCGTTGCGGTAGTGAAGAACGGGAAAGACCAGCACCCGCTCGCGTGTGATGTCGATGCCGGCCTTGCGGTAGCGCCGCTGGACATATGAAAGGCGCGCCGCAGTGAATCCCGCGCCGTGTTCGCGATCGATCGCCGACGTGTCGAGCCACACGCCCGGGGCTCCGTTCGGCGCCGTTGCTCCGCGACCCGCATCGACCACGTCGAGGATCGCCTGTGCAACAACGTCGCGCGGGGCGAGTTCGTCCACGAACCGCTCGCCGTGCGCGTCGTGCAAGGTCGCGCCGTAGGCGCGGGTGGTCTCGGGCAACGCGTAGCCCGCAAGTGCCTGCGGCCACACCGATCCGGTGGGGTGGGACTGCCATGAGTCAAGCGCCACCGCTTCGGCGCCGAGCGCAATCGCCAGGTTCAGCACCTCAGGTGTCGCGTCCGGGTGGTTGGTGCTGCCGATGCCGCGCGCTGCGGCCTCACCGGCAAGCCCGCCACCGGCGGCAAGGACAACGGCAGCGCAGTCGACGGTCGCCGCGATCCCCGAACGGTCGATGTGCGCGCGCCACCGCGTGCCCACCTGCTCGAGCGACGTCAACGTCGACGATTCCCACACGTCCGCACCGCTGCCACGCACCGCGGCGCGGAGGACCTTCACCATCTCCGCCCCGGTTCGCTCCCCGGCTTGCAACAGCCGCTCCCGGGACGCGCCACCGCACCGGATGACGCGGTATCGGCCGTCGTCCTCGGTCGAGAACGCGACGCCGTGGCGGGCCAGCCATGCGATGGCCTGCGGTCCATCCTCCACAAGGGCGCGCACGAGGGCAGGGTCGCCGGCGTCGTGCCCGGCGGCCAGGGTGTCGGCAAGGTGCGACTCGGGCGTGTCGCCGGGTCCGACCGCGGCCTGAATCCCACCCTGGGCGCGTCCGGTGTTGGACGCCCCGAGCGCGGACTTGGTTGCGATGAGCACCGACGCACCCCGGTCACGGGCAGCCAGGGCGGCACTCAATCCGGCGCCACCGCTGCCAATGACCAGGACGTCGATCACGTGGGAGGCGACGGGCATTCGACAAGTCTATCGAATATGCGTAATAGACAACGGTTATATGTCGAGTTCATCCGCGGCGAACGACAAGAACGCCGTCGTGAGCGTGGCGGGGGTCCGACCGGACGCGCGGACGATCGAGAAGTCCCGCACAAGGTCGGCACCCTCCACCGGCACGGCGGCAAGACGCCCGTCGGCCACCTCGGCGGTCACCGCCCCGCGCGAGATGACGCTCACACCGAGGCCGTCGAGCACTGCGGCCTTGACCGACTGTTGCAGACCAAGTTCCATGGATGCGCGCACGATCGGCAGGCCCGCCGTGCGAAACGCCGCCTCCAGGGTGTCTCGAACCCCGGACCCGGCCTGCTGCGAGATCAGCTCGATGGACGCCAGGTCGTTCAGCGAGATCGCCGCCGCGGCCGACAGCGCATGATCCGGCGGGGTGATCAGAACCAGCTCGTCGCGAAGAAACGGCGTGAAGGTCAGGCCGCGCTGCTCACGGACCGCACCCACGATCCCCAGATCCAGCGCCCCGTCCAACACCATGTCGCAGATCGTGCGGCTGTCGTGGACCACGAGGCTCACGGTCACATCGGGATGCGCCCGCCGAAAACGACCGAGCACACCCGGGAGCATCACCTCACCCGGACCGGTGGAGCTGCCGAGCTCAAGACGCCCTGCGATCCGTCCATCCACGTCACCGAGCTCGCGCTCCAGCTCGTCTTCCAGTGCGATGACCTGGCGCGCGTAGCGTTCGACGACACGCCCCGCCTCGGTGACCCGCACCCCACGACCGGACCGGTCGAGCAGGCGCTCACCAAGACGTTCCTCCAGCGACCGGATCTGCGACGACACGGCGGGCTGTGAGATGCCGAGCGATTCCGCCGCTGCCGAGAACGAGCCGCGGTCGATCACCGCGCAAAGCGTGACGAGGTGTCTGAGGTCCACGTCCCGATCCTACGGAGCACTCGCGACGACGGTCGTGGCATCGCCGTAACAGGCAAACGCGAGCCGCCCGACCAAGGCGCCCGCCGACCCGTCGTCGCACGCCGACTGCGCCTCGCGCAGCGCCACGCCGACGGACCGACCCGCGACAAGACCCCGGTGGAACGCCGCCATCAGATCGGCCGTGGCCAGATCGTGCACGGGAACGGCGCTGGCAACGACCGCACGGGTCCCGATCGTGAGTGCGGCGCTCAGGAATCCGCGCAGTTCGTCGCCCGGCAGTGTCGTCGCTGCACCCACGTCACAAGCCGAGAGCACCATGACCCTGGGAGGACTGAGCAGTCGCTCGATGTCGAGCATCGTCAGATCCCCGTCGCTCAAACGCAAGCTCGAAAACGACGGGTTGTCGGTCCGAAGGCGCCCATGACAGGCCAAATGCGCGAGCTGGGCGCCCTCAAGGGCGTCGACGACCGCACGGACGTTGGCCTTGGGAGTGCGAAGGACACGTGCGTTCGAATGGATGCGACGAAGGCGCGTCGCCTCTGTGAGGGCTCCCGGCAGATCCGGCCCGGCGACGACGACCACGTCTCCCGGCGGCCTGTTCGCCGCCCGGCGATGCAGAAACAGCGCGACGGACGGGACCACCGACACCACGTCCGCGCCGATTCCCGACAGGGCATGCCAGGGTGCGGGAAGCAATGCCGGCGGTGGAGCGACGATCACGTGGGACGACCCCGCCAGCCGGTGGCCAAGCACGTCCGAAAGACGGCCGTCGAACTCGCGAAGTGACGCCTCCACCCCGGCGCGCGCAGCTGCGGCCGACGCGGCGGAGCGGGCGCGCATGATGCGGCGAAGGCCGAAGAGCAGCTGGTCGGTGGCGGTCCGGTACCGGTCGCTCGCTCCAAGATCGTGCGCACTCAGTGTGCCGTCGCGCGCCACGACCGCATGCAGCCGACCGTCGCAGTCGGCCATGCTCACCAGGCACGCCGACGGTTCCAACGCCTGGAGGACGGTGCCGGCGCCTGGAGACTCGTCAATCGTGACGCCGTCCACCCGAAGGCTGCGCAACCGGCGTTGAATGCGCCGCTCCAGTCGGCCTTCGGCGATACGGAGCGCCCCCGGCGAATCCACGTCGGCGTCGGGCGCCCGACGAGCGGCGTGGATCTCACGCAGACGAGCCAGAGCGTCGTCCACCACGTCGTCCTGCGGCAACGGCGCATGCACGAGCGACGACGCCATCCTTCCGAGTTCCATCCATTCGAGCACGACGCCGGGACGCTTCCCGGCAACCGCCGCACGAAGCCCGATCGCGGCAAGCTCACGGCCGTGCCCCGACGCCAGCGCACGCAGCTCGGGGGTCGGAAGGGTCGCCCGAAATCGTGCAAGCTCCGCGAGGCCGCGCCGCGTCGCCGTCACCACCGCCTCGGAGCTTTCAGCGGCGCGGGCTTCGGCGACGGCGCCGCGAAGGCGAAGCAGCGTCGGGCCGTCCCGGGTCAACCGGACGACGGCGGCGAGCGCTTCCCGCTCCCGGGCACGGCGACCGCGAAGTCCCGCGATCTCGGCGACGCACAGAAACGCGTCGGCGGCGTGTTCCACCCATCCGGCCCGTTCCAAGCGCGGCGCAGCACGCGCCACGCGGGCCGCGCTGCCGTCCTGGACCAGGCCCCGGGCGAGATCGGCTCGCACCGTGACGACCAATGCGGCGGCGGCCAGCGTCGCCCGCCTTTGATCGCGATACAGGTCGTGCGCAGTGGTGGCCGCCTCGGCGGACTCCTCCAGACGGCCGCTTGCCAAGAGCACCCGTGCGTGCGCAAGCGACACGTCGGCGCGAAGCATTGCGCCGCCCGGGCCGGGCAGATTGCGCACCGCTTCCGACGCCGCCCGATCGGCTTCGCGCATCAACCGCAGGCCGGCAAGCACCTCAATGCGCTCCAGATACGCCTCACCGGCCGGCCACCCGCTGTCGTGGAGCACACGCCCCGCGCGCCCGAACTCCCGCAACGCGTCGGGCAGACGACCGGCGGCGACAAGCGCCACGGCGAGTGACTGGATGGTCGCGCCACGGGCGAAGTCGCCGACCTGGTCTGCCACGGCCTCGGCCGCCACGAGCGTCGCGACCGCCTCGTCCGCCCGACCCAGACTCGTCAGGTTGAGTCCCAGATTGTTGAGTGCCATGAACAGCACCACCGGGTCCGACTCCCCGGTGGCCGCGTCGACCGCCGCCTGAAAATGCCGCGCCGCAACGGCCGGATTGCCGACCTTGGCTGAAAGCACGCCGAACTGGTTCTCAAGCGCAGCGGACCGAGCACCGTCGAGCAATGTGCGTGCCCGAACCAGGTCGCGCCGGGCGTGACCGGACCTCCCGGTCTCGAGATGCACCCCTGCACGGGTGATGAGCACGTCCGCCGCCCGGTGACGCAGTCCGTGTCGCACCGCGATGCGATACGCCTCCGCCAGTGTCTCGAGCGCGCGCTCGTGCTCGAAGCGAATTCGCGCAAGCCAGCCGCAGGTGCGAAGCCCGACGACCAGCGCCTCGGCATCTCCCGCACCGCACTCTGCGATCACCGCACGTGCGGCGCTTTCTGCGCGCTCGGGATCGGCTCGGCTGGCGTTCCAGGCCGTGAGCGCACGTATCAGCAGGCTATTGTCCAACTCGTTCTGTTTGATTGCGGCGCTCCGACGGGTGTCGTCATCCTATGAACTTCACCGACGCCGGGGGGCGCGACGATGGCTACGAAGCGCAGTGACAGCGACATCATCGCTCAGCAGGTCGCATCGTTTGAACCGGCCGCACAGGCCTCGATCATCGATGCGATGCTCGCCGACCGCAGCCCGGCCCCGTCCACTCCGCAGATCCCGGAGCGGACCCTGCTGCAGCGGATCGAGGTCGAGGATGAGGTGCCGCTGGTCGTCACCCCGTCCAGGGTCCTCGTCCGGAGCGAACACGCCGACCGTGCCGCGCAGCTGCTCAATGCGCACGCCCCGGGATGGAGCGGCCCGACGCCGGTCGAGTGTGGCGGAGATGTCCCCCTCGGCATCGCGCGATTCTCCGCCCCGTCGACGGCGACACTCACCACCGAAGTCCTCGACCTGCTTTGGGACGCCGGGATCGAAGCGAACTTTTCGTACATCACGCCGAGCGGCCCGTTCGTCAAGGGCGGTGAGAACACCCCGGAGCACCCAACCGGAACCGTGCCCGACTGGCAATCGCGATCGACCGCCGAATCCGGGATGGGCGTCCGCATCGCGGTCATCGACACCGGAATCAACTGCGACAAGACCACGTGGGGGCGGGCCTGGCTTCGCGGTATCGCCCGCACCACCAAGAACCGTGACGAGCTGAATACGCTCGGCGGTGCGACCTTGGATGCCGGCGCCGGGCACGGAACCTTCGTCGCAGGGATCGTGCGACAAGTGGCGCCGGACAGTGTGGTCAGCGTCTATCGGGCACTTGATTCCGAGGGAATCGGCACGGAGGAGAGCGTGGCCTGCGCGATCCTTCAGGCGGCGGCCGACGGAGCGGACATCATCAACCTCTCGCTCGGCACCGAGACGTACAAGGACCGGCCACCGGTTGCGATCGAGGCTGCGCTCGAGGCGATTCCCGATCACGTGGTCGTCGTGGCCGCGGCCGGCAACCAAGGAAGCGAGCGGCCGTACTGGCCGGCGGCGTTCAAACGCGTCATCGCCGTGGCCGCCTTGGACGAGCGCGGAGCGCCGGCGCCGTGGTCGAACCGAGGGCCCTGGGTCAACATGTCCACGCGGGGGGCGGGAGTTGTGAGCACTTTCGTCCACGGACTCGAATCCACCGCACGCGATCCCAAACCCGAAGACTTCCGCTCCACCCGTCCGTGGGCCATGTGGAGCGGCACATCGTTCGCCGCACCGCAGATCGCCGGACCTGTCTCTTATACACATCTGACGCTGCCGACGAGCGATCTAGTGTAGATCTCGGTGGTCGCCGTATCA
>CALMXK010000026.1 GCA_937871165.1 uncultured Actinomycetes bacterium | reverse complement strand
GCCGGCGCCTCGTCCTCGGTCACGGCTTCGGCGACGACGTCGTCAGCGTTCTCCGCTGCAGCCGGCTCGGCCTCGGCAACGGCGGTCTCCGTCGCCTCGACCGGTGCTTCGGCGACGGTCTCGTCGACCGGGGTCTCATTTGTGGCGTCCTGGACGTCCTCGCTCATTCCGTGGCTCCTCGTGGTTTTGCGTCGCGACAGGATAGCGATACTGGGCCCAGATGCGAAAGGATTGTGCCCATGAGTTCATCACCCTACGGGTTTGTCACGGTCGAGGAGCAGGTTCTCGTCGACGATTTGGTCTTTGTCGTCACCCGGCCGACGTCGGCTGAGGACCTGATCGACGAGGAGGAATACGCGGTCGACGAGCGCTTGCCGTACTGGGCCGACCTGTGGCCGAGCGGGCGAATTCTCGCGGAACACCTGGCATCGCGTGAGCTGACCGGCATGCGAGTCGTCGAACTCGGTGCCGGTCTTGCACTGCCCTCGCTCGTCGCCGCGGCCCGTGGTGCCCATGTCGTCGCGACGGATTGGTATGAGCCGGCACTCGCGTTCGTCCGTCAGAACGCCGCGCGGGCCGGCGTCGTCGTGGAGACGATGCTGGTCGACTGGCGCGACCCCCCGAAGGAGCTCGTCGCCGAGCCGTTCGACCTGCTGATCGCGTCCGACGTGCTGTACGAGGCCCGCAACGTCGCCCCGCTTGTCGACCTGGTGCCACGCCTGCTCGCGACGGACGGGTCGGCGTTGATCGCCGATCCACGGCGCAATGACGCGGGTGCGTTTCTCGATGCCATGCGCGCCGGTGGCTGGACGCACACCCAGACGAACGTGCAGTTCAACGGGCGTCGGGACGAGACCGGCTCCACGATCCATCTTCACCAACTGGCGCGAAACTGACACGAACTCGGGGTTCAGTGTCGGCTGAGTGAATCCGATACACTGCCTGGCGTTCAGCGATCCTCGGTAGCTCAATGGTAGAGCATCCGGCTGTTAACCGGAGGGTTGTAGGTTCGAGTCCTACCCGAGGAGCTTGGCGGATCGTGTGACGAATCCCCGCTTCGCGCAGGCACCAAAGTTGCCGCGCAATCGACTGTCGGAAGGGGCCTCTACCCTGCCCGGCAGACTCGGAGGTCAGCCGTTTCCCACGGCCGGCCTCCGAACTGTGCCTGCTGGCGAGTCCAGGTCCCGACTCACCCTGGCCTCCGTCATACGTTCTGTAATTCCGGTATTGTAGTTCGTAGACAACTGAAGGGAGGGCACATGGAAATCGTGCTCTGGCTACTCGCAGTGATTCTCGTCGTCTCGGGAGTCGGTGCGCTCCTTCGCAAAGAGATGCTCTGGGGAGCGGTGCTGATCGTCGTCGGGCTGATTGTCGGCCCCGGTGGTGTATCGATCTTCACGTAGCACAACGACCGCGCACACGGCGGACGGGTGGCTCCTTCGGGAGCCACCCAATTGCGCTCGCAGGTGGTTCGCGCGGACCCGACCGTCAGCCGAGCGCGCGCTTCATCGCTTCGATCTCCGCCGTCTGGCCGGTGATCACCTGGGTTGCGAGCGCGCGAACTTCCGCGTTGGTCCCGTCCTTCTGGACCGTCGTCGCCATGGCGATGGCGCCGTCGTGGTGCTTGATCATCAGCTCGTAGAACATCCGATCGAATGCCGTGCCACGGGCGTCGTCAAGGTCGCTCATCTGCTGGCTGGACAGCATCCCGCCCATGTCATGTCCGGAGTGGTCCGAGCCCATCATCGGCTTTCCCCACGCCTTCAGCCATGCGGTCATCGTCACGATCTCGGGGTCCTGAGCAGCCTTGATCTGCGTGGCGAGCGTCGTAACCGCCTCGGACGCGCCGACCTGGGGATCAAGCGCGATGTCGGCCATCTCGATCGCCTGTTCGTGATGGGGAATCATTCCCTGGGCGAAGGTCACATCCGCGTCATTGAACGTGTCGGACGACTGGGTCGTTCCGGCCGAGTCTCCCCCCCCACACCCAAGGGCGACGGCCCCGGCGACGGTGACAAGCATGACCACTGAGAGTGCGCGGCGAACGGTCAATTCAGACTCCTTGAACGATGGGACCGCCGACGGCGGCCGGACTGACGGGTGCGTTGGTGACGAGCCCGTCGAGCACGGGTGGCGACGACACAACCATCGCTGCCGTAAGCCAGATGACGGCAAGTCCTAACACGAATTCGAGCACCATCGCTCGGCGCACGGCGTCACGCAACCGTGGTGTCACCCGCGTCGCATCATGGAACCGACGCCGCACCCGCCCGCGATTGACATCTGCAACCTTGAGCATGACCGCGACAAGCACGATCTTGACGAGCAGCAGGCGCGTGTGGGTCGAGCCGAGCGACAGGTCGGGGATCCCGCTCAGGCGCAACGACTGGACGACACCCGTGCCGACCAGGACACCCACGGCGATCGGCGCGACTCGGCTGAAGCGAACCATCGTCGCCGCCAACGTTGGCACGTCGCGCTCGTCGAACACGATCCGTGCGACCACGATCAAACCACCGACCCAGACCGCCGCCGCCGCGGTATGCGCAATGTCGAGGGGGACCCCGATGAGCGACCAGCGCATCGACGCCGCGTGGCCAGCGAACGCCCAGGAGGCCAAGAGCGCGAGCGTGACAGCGGCGGTCACCGGCGAGCGTGCAAGGTCCGGACGCGGTCTGGTCCGCACAAGCCACCCCAACGCGAGGGCGGCAAGGACACGTACGCCAAACGCCGCTCCGGCGGTGGTCCCGAGTGCCGTTCCAAGCGATGACCATGCGGTGAGCGGCGAAACACCGCCGATGTCGCCGGCAAGCATCAGCAGCTGAAGTGCGCCGAGTGCACCGATCGCGATCAATGAGCCCTTCAGCGCGCTGTGCACCCTGGGGTTCGTCGCAATCGTCGGCGCCACCCATGCGCATACGCCCAGGATGCCCACCAGGATGGCGAGGGCGAGATACGACGCCCACCTGATCGCCCATCGCAGGGCGGAGGGCACCCGCCAGGGATCGTCGAACCGCGCCGTTTGCCCGGTGGGGACCGTCGACGACGCTCCGTCGCCAGCACCGGTGACGATCGTGAACGCGACACGTCCCGAGACCGGATGGCCGTCCGGTCCGACGAGCCGCCACCGAACGCTGACCGCACCCGCGGTGAGGGTCGGCAACACCGCGACAACCTCGCGATCGCCGGACGACCCGTGTGCGAGGCGTGCGATCTTCGTTCGCGCACCTTTGGCGTCGATCACTTCGACGGTGGCCGTGTTGAGGGGCACCGGATTGAGAAATCGCAACGAGATCCGCCCGGGAGCCCGCGACACCTGTGCCCCTGAAGCCGGTTCGCTCCCGGTCAGCTCATTGTGGGCGAACGCGGGCGATGCGCCGCCCAGCCAGAGCGCGATCGCCAGCAGAAGTGGCACACCGAATCGTCGAGCAGTGGCGGTCAAGGCAGGCGGGATCCGACGTCGGTGTCACGGAGCACTCCGACCAGACCGGGGCGCGCCACGGTCGAGCCTCGGCGAGGCTACTCGATCGATACGGGTGCACCGAGTTCGGAGGCTGTCACCGGACAGCTCAGCCCGTCCGGGACCCAGCGCCACCGACCGCTACCGGCTACGGACGAAGGGCCACCTTGATCTGGCGTGAGTAGTCGTCGAGCGCGACTTCGGCCTCCTTGGCTGTGACCGAGCTTTCGACGATGCGGATGATCTCACTGCCGATGATCACGCCGTCGGCGTGTTCGGCGAGGCGCTTGGCGTCCTGCGGCGTGCGCACACCGAACCCCACGGCGATCGGCGCGGTGATGAAACGGCGACAGCGCGCCATGAAGGCGGCGAACTCCTCGTTGATCGCGATGTCGCTGCCCGTGACGCCGGTCACGGCGACGCAGTACACGAACCCCTGCGCGTGGCGGCCGATCAGCTCCAACCGTTCGTCGCTGCTCGTCGGAGCTGCGAACGGGATCAGCGCAAGGCCGGCCTCGTTTGTCTGGCGACGGATGTCGTCGCTCTCCTCAATCGGCAGGTCCGGGATCAACAGCCCCGCAACGCCGGCGTCGGCCAGACGGCGAAGGAACCGCTCGACCCCCGGTGCAAGCACCGTGTTGAGGTAGGTCATGATCACGATCGGCGGCCCGCCGCGAAGGCGTTCGGCCATGTCGAGCACATCCTGCGAAGTGACACCCGCCTGCAGCGCGCGCTGCCCTGCGCCCTGGATCGTGGGGCCGTCGGCCAACGGGTCGGAGTACGGGATGCCGAGCTCGATCACGTCGGCGTACCGCGCCAGCACCCCGGCGTAGCGCAGACTCTGAGCGATGTCCGGATCACCGGCCATCACGTAAGGAATGAACGCCGTGCCGTAGGTGCTCGTAAATGCCGCGTCCAACCGCTCGATTCCGTTCGGCACGCTCACATCATCCCCAATCGCTCTGCAACCGAATCCACATCTTTGTCCCCGCGACCGGAGAAGCACACGATCACGGGACCATCTTCCCCGGCACCGGCCTGCGACAGCACTGCAAGCGCGTGGGACGTCTCAAGGGCCGGGATGATTCCTTCGAGCCGTGTGCAGCGTTGGAATGCCTGCACCGCCTGCACATCCGTGGCGCTCACGTAGCGCACACGTCCCGCGTCGCGCAGATACGAGTGCTCCGGCCCGACGCCCGGATAATCGAGCCCGGCGGAGATCGAATGCGCCTCCTGCACCTGGCCGTCGCGGTCCTGCAGCAGGTACGAGTACGAGCCGTGCAGCACTCCGGGTTTGCCGGCCGAAAGCGGCGCCCCGTGCTTGCCCGAGTCGATGCCGTGACCGGCGGCCTCGACACCCATGAGCTTGACGTCGGGGTCGTTCAGGAACGCGCGGAACATCCCGATCGCATTGGACCCGCCGCCGATGCATGCGACGACCACCGCCGGCAGTCGACCCTCGAGCGCCAGGATCTGCTCCCGGGTCTCGTCTCCGATGACACGCTGGAACTCAGCGACGAGGTTCGGATACGGCGCCGGGCCGACGGCGGAGCCGATGACGTAGTGGGTGGTGCGCACATTGGTCACCCAGTCGCGAATCGCCTCGCTGGTGGCGTCCTTCAACGTGCCGCTGCCCGAATCCACGGGACGCACTTCGGCGCCGAGCATGCGCATCCGCACCACATTCAGGTGTTGGCGCTCCATGTCCGTGCGGCCCATGTAGACGACGCAGTTGAAGCCGAGCAGTGCCGCCGCGGTCGCCGTCGCCACACCATGCTGGCCGGCACCGGTCTCGGCGATGATCCGCTCCTTGCCCATCCGCTTTGCGAGCAACATCTGGCCGAGCGCGTTGTTGATCTTGTGCGCACCCGTGTGGCACAGGTCCTCGCGCTTCAGATAGAGCGTGTCGATTCCGTGGTGCTCGCCAAGTTTGTGTGCCCGGGTGAGCGGCGTGGGACGGCCGACATAGCTCGTGAGCAGATGATTGAACTCGGACCAGAACTCCGTGTCCTCACGGTAGTGCTGGAACGCGGTCTCAAGCTCGTCGAGCGCGCCAATCACCGTTTCGGGCACGAAGCGCCCGCCGTAGTCACCGAACCGTGTCGTCGTCAACTGACTCACCCACTGCTCCCATCGTCGTTCACCGCACCGCGAGCCGCCGCGACAAACGCCGCGATCAGCGCTGAGTCTTTCACCCCGCGCGCGCGCTCGACGCCCGAGGACACATCCACCCCCCAGGGTCGCACACGTGCGAGCGCTTCGCCGACGTTGTCCACGGTAAGCCCGCCCGCAAGCAGAAATGGTCGTGTGGGTCGATGCGCGGCGATCACGTCCCAGTCTGCGACATGGCCGGTACCGCCGTCCTGCCCGGCCACCTTCGCGTCAAGCAGCACCAGGTCGGCGTCGGAGCGGCTCACCTGGTCGAGGTCGTCCGGTCCTGCGACACCGAATCCTTTGAGCACCGGTCGGCCCGTCACCTCGCGGATGGCGGTGACGTCGGCCTGGCCGTGCACCTGCACGTGCGTGAGACCCACTGCGTCTGCGATGTGCCCGATCTCGTCGGCCGACGAGCCGACGAACACGCCGACGCGTGCAACGGCGCTCGCCGTCGCCCGCACGATCGTACGTGCCGTCTCGACGTCGACAAGCCGCGGCGAGCGTGGTGCGAACATCAACCCGATGGCCCAGACGCCAAGATCACCGGCGAGCTCCCCGTGAGCGGGCTCGCGCAGACCGCAGATCTTGATCCGCGGGGCCTCAGGCATTGACAGGGCTGACGCGCCCCCGCTCGGCGGCACGCCACCGGGGCAGGAAGACGGTGATCAGCGCACCCTGGCCGGGACGGCTCCACACATCGAGGGAGCCGCCGAGCAGCTGGGCGCGGTCGCGCATGCCAAAGAGTCCGAAGCGCGCCTGGGGGTTGCCGGGCGTCGGCCTGCGAACATCGTCCGCCTCGAATCCCCGGCCGTTGTCGCGCACCTCCATCGTGATGCCCGCCGGTCCTTCCCGTAGCCGCATGACCACTTCCGTGGCGCCACCGTGGCGGGCGGCGTTGTTCAGCGCCTCCTGGAGGATGCGGTAGAAGGTGATCTTCTGGGACAGTGAGACGCGCGCATCGGGGAACTCCCCGATCGCCTCCGAGTCGACCGTCGCGCCGTACTGGGCTTCGAACGCCCGCACCGCGATCTGGAGGATCTCCGGAAGGTCGCGGTCCTCGAACTGGGCCGGACGCAGATGGCCGATCAGCTCCCGCATCTCCTGCAGCGCGCCGCCGAGCGTCTCATAGATGCGCTGGAGTGACGGGCGCAGCTTGTCCGGCAAAACCGCGCCCTTGTCCTCCTCGTCGTCAAGGTCGGCCTCGAGCAGCTGGACCTCGAGCAGGGCGACCGACAGCTGCTGGGTCGGGCCGTCATGGATGTCCAGGCCGATGCGGCCGAGCATCCGCTCGTCGCCTTCGAGAATCTGCGCCATCGCCCGTTCGAGCGTCTCGGACAGACGCTCCTGTTCGAGCAGCCCTGCGATGCGCTCGGCCCCGACGCGCGCCGCATGGCGGCACAGGTGATGGTCAGCCAGCGGATCGGCGGCGGCAACCCAGATCACCCCGTGCGAGCGTTCCACGGTGCGAACCGGCAGCGCGATCGCGAACCGGTACCCGGCCTCGCGAAGCGCCCCGGGAAGGCCCGCCTGATCGACCTCCATCTCGGTGCCCTCGAAGTGGGCCTGTCCGGCCGCACCCTCGGTGAGCGGCGCGTTGTGCATGCCGTCGGACCAGTCGTCCAGGTTCACGCTGTCGAGGACCGTGAACCGACCGGCGCGTGGATCGGCGGCTTGCAGGACCACCGCCTGCGCGGCGAGCGCCTCCATGATGACGCGAAGCAGCCGCCCGATCTCGCCGGCCACGTCCTGAGGATCGGCGCTGACGTCGGTGACCGCGACGAGGGCGTTGACCCCCGGGTCGTCGTGTGGCTGGACCTCACCCATCTGCACTGCAATGCTAGTGGGACATGCCCTGCCGTGCCAGCTCACAATGATCCGCGTCCTGCTCGTCGACGACAATGGTCAATTCCGCGCCGTGTTGCGCCGCCTTCTCGAACGGGAAGCCGACATCGAGGTCATCGATGAGGCTGACAACGGGCGGAGCGCGGTCGAAGCCGCCATCGCCCAGCAACCCGACCTCGTCCTGATGGATGTCTCGATGCCGCGCCTGGACGGAATCGCTGCAACCCGGGAACTTCGAGACGAGGCGCCGCACATCTCGGTCGTGCTGTTGTCCATCGGCAACAAGCCGCAGGAGGTTGCCGCAGGCCTTGCCGCCGGTGCCGCCAAGTACATGGTGAAAGGTGCGACCGCGAACGAAATTGTGGATGTCGTGCGCAGATATGGTGGAGACGAATCATGAGAAAGTCTCACCGTCCGCAGCGCTGCGCTAGCCTGTGCGTGAACCTGGAGGCGCCACGGTGACATCCCGTACCCCGATGCGCGTTGCCATCGCCGACGACCATCGCCTGATGCTCGACGGCATTAAACGTGCACTTGAAACCGCCCCGGATATCACCGTGGTCGGTGAAGCCATGAGCGGTGACGAAATGCTGCGGCTCCTGCCGACGATCGAGGCCGACGTCGTCATCCTCGACCTGCGCATGCCGAACGGCGACGGGCTCGAGACCCTGACGCGCATCCGTGAAACCCATCCCGGTCTCAAAGTGATCATCCTGTCGATGTTCGACGACAGTGACCACATCGACCAGGCGCTGCAGCGTGGCGCCGACGGATACGTCGTCAAGTCCATCAATCCGCTGGATCTGCCCTCGACGATCCGGCAGGTGGTCGAAGGCAACGTGCATCTTCGTTCCGTCGCCGTGCCGGCCGGCGCGGTCAGCACACAGCAGTCTCGGCCCCGCGGCGGCAGCAGCCCGCTGACCGATCGCGAGATGTCGATCTTGAAGCTCGTTGCCGAGGGGTTGTCCAACATGGACATCGCCAACCGTCTGTTCGTCACCGAGCAGACCGTCAAATTCCACCTGTCGAACATCTACCGCAAGCTCAACGTCAGCAACCGGACGGAAGCGACCCGGTACGCCTACAAGGCCGGATTGATCGAGTAGTCCAGCCAGATGCGAATGCCCGTCGGCTATGCTGTCTGGCGATGCGCGAGACGGCGACGACAACCACATTGAGCATGGGACGGGGCGACGATGGCGAGCCTTCCCAAAATCCGCCGCTCACGGCTGTCGACGCACGCCGCCCAACCCGCTGAACGAACCACGGCGGATGTCCAGCGCCTCGAAGCGTTCGGACTGACCTGGCTCAACATCGAGAGCCCGATGGCACTCGACGCGCAGTGGCTGTCCTCAAACTACGACTTCCATGAGCTCGACATCGAGGACGTGCTCTCCCGCCGGCAGCAGCGCTCCAAGATCGACCCGTATGACGACTACGTGTTCATGGTGCTGCACTTTCCGCGCTTCGACAAGCGCACCCAGCGCATGCAAGCGGCCGAGCTCGACCTGTTCCTCGCGGACGACCTGCTGATCACCCTGCCGAAGGAGCCGCTGAAGCCGCTCTCGGCGATGTGGACGCAGCTTCGCACCCGTGACGAGGAGCAGGCGCGCCACATGAGCAAGGGCTCGGGACACCTCATGTACGAGCTGGTGGACCGCCTGTTCGACTACTGCTTTCCGATCCTCGGGAAGATCGGTCACAAACTCGAATGGATCGAGGATCAGATCTTCGAGGACAAGGGCGACGAGGTGCTGCGCGACATCTCCAACACCAAGCAGGAGATCATCAACTTCCGCAAGATCATCAAGCCGCAGCGCCCGACCCTGCGCGGGTTGGAACGCCACACCCAGCGCTATGCGCCGCATGATCTCGAGCTGTACTTCGACGACATCGTCGACAAGAACGAGCGGATCTGGGACGAGCTCGAGAACTTCAAAGAGGTCGTCGAAGCGCTCTACGACACCAACGAAGCCGTGATGCGCCAGAAGCAGGAGAACCTGATCCGGGTGCTGACGCTGCTGTCCGCGCTCTTGCTGCCGCTCACGCTGGTCACCGGGTTCTACGGTATGAACGTCGGCGGACTTGCCGGTGCGGGACACTGGTGGGGTGCCCTCATGGTGCTCGGCATCATGGTCCTGATCGGCGCGGGCTTCGTCTGGTTCTTCCACCGCAAACGGTGGTTGTAGGGATTTGCCCCGTGCCATCATCTGGGCGCCTTGGCGGATGAGCTACGTCACCGGTGACAAGCCGACAGCCAGTGGCTGCGTGTTTTGCGACGCCGTCACCGCAGGTGACGACGCCGCGATGCTCGTGCTGCACCGAGGCGTCCACGCCTACGTGATCATGAACCGCTACCCGTACAACAACGGGCACATCATGGTCGTTCCCTACGCACACGTGCCACGGCTGACGGATCTCCCCGCCGAGGTTGGCGCGGAGATCGTGCAGCTGACCTCGCGTACTCAGGACATCATTCAGCAGAAAATGAACCCGCACGGGTTCAACCTTGGGATGAACCAAGGGAGTGCTGCGGGGGCCGGCATCGAGGAGCACCTGCACATGCACCTCGTGCCACGATGGGTCGGCGACACCAACTTCATGCCTGCGATCGGTGAGACGCGCGTCATCCCGCAGGATCTTCACGACACCTACGCGCTCCTGAAGGGCGGTTTCACTCATGACGCTTGATCCCGGTGTGTTCAAGGCTTACGACGTGCGTGGGGTGTACGGCACTGAGATCGACGAGGCCGGTGCGGAGCTCATCGGCCGCGCGTTCCCTGGCGTCGCGGGCGCCACACGCATCGTCGTGGGACACGACTGTCGGTTGTCGTCGCCAAGCATCGCGGCGGCGTTCGTGAAGGGCGCGCGCGAGGCGGGCGCCGACGTCTGCGAGCTTGGCCTCGCCGCCACCGAGATGGTGTACTTCGCCGTCGCCGAGGGTGGGTACGACGGCGGCGCCGCCATCACGGCAAGCCACAATCCTCCCAAGTACACGGGCGCCAAGATGGTGCTCGCCGGAGCGGTGCCGCTGTCGGGTGACGCCGGCATCGGTGAGGTCGGCCGGCGTGCGATGAACGGGGACCTCCCCCTGGCTGACACGCCCGGCACGCTCACGCGCGACGACACCTTGACCGAACGGTTCATCGAGGCGTGCCTGAAGTTCGTCGACGTGTCCAAGATCACGGGCCTTCGCGTGGTGATGGACGCGGCCAACGGCATGGCGGGGCGCTACCTGCCCGGTGTCATCGAGCGGCTCGATATCGACGTGGTTCCCTACTTCCTGGAGCTCGACGGCAACTTCCCCAACCACGAGCCCAACCCGCTGCTCGAGGAGAACCGCGAGTTCATCGAGGCCAAGGTCGTTGAAGACAAGGCCGACCTCGGCATCGCCTGGGACGGCGACGCGGACCGCTGCTTCTTCATCGACGACGCAGGCAACTTCGTGCCGGGCGACTTCTTGACGGCGCTGCTTGCCGACCACATCTTGCGCCAACACGGTCCGTCCACGATCGTCTACGACCTGCGGGCATCGTGGGCGGTGCGCGACGCGGTCATCGCCGCCGGTGGCACGCCGGACGAGTTCCGCGTCGGACACGCATTCATCAAGCGTCGTATGCGTGAAGTTGATGCGATCTTCGCCGGCGAGGTGAGTGGCCACTATTACTTCAAGGACTTCTCGTTCGCCGACACCGGCCTGATCCCGGCCTTGCTCATCCTCGAACTGCTTGCCACCTCCGGCAAGAAGCTGTCGGAGCTGATCGCCGGGTTCCGCGCCAAGTACCACATCTCGGGCGAGATCAACTCGACGGTTGCCGACTCGCCGGCGGTGTTGCAGCGTCTTCGGGAGCGCTACGCCGACGGCACCCAGACCGAGCAAGACGGCCTCTCGGTGGCGTACGAGGACTGGCACTTCAACGTGCGCTCATCCAACACCGAGCCGCTCGTTCGGTTGAACCTGGAATCACTCGTTTCGGAGGCCGACATGGAACGGCGCCGCGACGAGGTCCTCGCCATCATCCGCGAGGGCGCATGACGACAGCTGCGGGGCCTTCAGACGCACTGGTCATCGCCGAGTCCCTCCAAGTTGTGTACCAGCGTGGGGCGACGCCCGCCATCGATGAGATCGATCTGACCGTCGCTCCCGGTGAGGGCCTGCTGGTCGTGGGCGAGCCCGGATCGGGCAAATCCACGCTGCTTCGCGCTCTTCTCGGACTCATCCGATTCGGCGGTGCGCTCACCGTGCTCGGCGGATATCCCGGCACGCCGGCGGTTGCTGCCCACGTCGGCTGGGGGCCGCAAGGCAAAGGGTTCGCCGACGGGCAGTCGCCACGGTCAGTCGTCGAAATGGTTGCGCGACTTCGCAGAACGGGTTCGGACACGCTCGCCGCCACGGTTGCCCGTGCGCTCGAGGATGCGGGCATCGAAGCAACCGTGGCCGACCGGGTCACGAATGACGTCGAGATCGTTCGCCGCACGTCGCTTGCGTGCGCCGTTGTCGGCGACCCGCGCCTGGTGGTGCTCGACGACCCGTGGGAGTTCGAGGAGACCGTCGCCGCGATCAGCGCGGTTCGAGCGCGCGGTGGCGCAGTCGTGGCCGCATCCAACGATCCAGGTGGACTGCCATCGCTGCTCGGCCGGACGCTGACGCTCGTGGACGGGGTGGCAGCGTGAGTGCCTTCGTTTTGTTGGTTCGCGTCGACATGATGCGGGAGGTTCGTCGCCGGTGGTTCATCGGCGTGCTTGTCGCAGGGTTCGTCGCGTCGGTGATGGTGGCGATCGGCGCCACGATGGCCTCGCAGAACGACGACGCGTTTCGCGCGGGTGGCGCCTCGGTTCTCTTGCTCGGCGGCCTTGTCGCGGCACTCGGGCTCGGCGCGACCGCCTTCTGGCGCGACATTCAGTCAGGGGCGTTGGGACTCGTGGCCGCCACCGGCGCGCCCCGTGGTGCGATCGCGTCGAGTCGAGCCGTGTCGCGCCTGGTCCTTCTTGCCGGAACGATCGCAGTGTGGACGGTCACACTCGTGGTGGGAGCGCTGGTGTCCGGGCTCGGTCTGCACGGGCCGTTCGTCGTCCATGCGTTGGCGCAGTTCTTGACGCTGGCGCTCACGCTCCTCGCGACCGCTGCGGCGAGCACGGTGCTTGGACCGTGGGTTGCAGCGATCATCGGACTGATGATGCACATCACGGCGCAGGCCACGGTCAACCTGGCAGCCGCCGCGGATGTCGGTCGGCTCGGGAATGCAAACCGGCTCGCCCAGGTGGCGTACAACATGCTGCCGCACACCATCGTTTCGCCAATGATCGCCGAAATGCAAAACCGCGACGCAGGTGGTCCGGCCGCTCCCCAGTTTGAGATCAACAGCGTTCCGGTTCCGATTCACCCGTCGACGATCGGCTCGGTCGTCTGGACGATCGCATGGTGCGCGTTCCTGCTGTGGCTGTGCTTCGTGGGCATCCGCCAGCGCAACTTGAACTGACTGGTCGCCGGCGCGAGTCGGCGACCGTCCGCTAGGGCAGGTTCATCCGCTGCAGTCGGCGCTGTCCGAGTGCCAGCAAGACGACCGGGGCGACCAGCAGCGCGATGACCGCCGCCCCGGCGCCAGTCGACGGCGGATCGATCGCTGAACGCGTGAGGGCATCGACGTTGCGGGCCACAATCGACCGCGCGTGCTGGGCGATGGAGAGGTTGCGCGCACCGGCTGCAAAACCGGAGAGGGTGCCCTCCCAGAGCAGCACGTAGACCAGCCCCACCAGGGCGGCCCGCTTGGTGAGCAGCGCCAACAGGACGCCGAGGGCGCAGTAGCCTGCCCCAGCAAGCACGATGGCGAATACCAGGTCGGCGAGCGCTCCGCCACCGACCCCCACCGAGCTGCCAAGCGCCATCTCGGCGACGACTGCGGGTGTCATCAGCACCAGCGTCGCCATGAACGCGCTGAACCATGTCTCGACGACGATCCGCAACCGCGGCACCGTCGTCTGTGTCAGGTAGAGGATTGTCAAATCTTCGCGCTCATCACCGATGGCCGAGGTCGAGATGACGAGCGCGACCAGTGCGAGAATGATCGGGATGACCAGGTTGCGCACCTGGTGCCCGTACGCCTCGGCGCCGCGCCCGGAGTTGCGGGCGACGACGGCGGTGAGCACGCCGAGGGCGGGAAGGAGCGCGATCGCCCACGTCCGCTTGGCACGGAAGATGCGTGTAAAGACGATGCGGGCGATGGTCAACGCGCCGCTCCCCGGGCCCGTGCTGTCAGATACGCGTACAGCGATTCCAAGTCGTCACCGACGGGCTCGATGGAGCGCAGTGTCGTGCCACTGGCCGCGGCGGCGCGGGAGAGGGCCAGGCCAAGTGCCTCCGGATCGAGTGTGTCGACCTCGACGCGGTGTTCGGAGACCCTGATCGCCTGTGTCGAGACCGCGCCTGCCAGGGCCGACGCGAGCGGACGCGGATCACCGGCCAACGTCACCCGCACGGTCTGCGGCCGGTCACGCAGCAACGCCTTGATTCCGACAGTCTCCCCTTCCGCCACCACTCGTCCGTTGACGAGCACCACGACCTGGGGCGCCATGCGCTCCACCTCGTGCAGGACGTGGGACGAGACGAGCACGGTGCAACCGTTCGCCGCCCTGTTGCTCACCACATCGATCATGTGGCGACGCTGCGCCGGATCAAGGCCGTTGAGCGGCTCGTCGAGCAGGAGCACGTCCGGGTCGTGGACCAGCGCTTGTGCGAGCTTGGCCCGCTGCCCCATTCCCTTGGAGTACTGGCCCAGCCGACGATCCGCCGCGTCCGTGAGCCCGACCTCATCAAGTGCGGCCGCGGCGGCTGCAGCGGGATCGGGTACATCGCGCAGCTTCGCGAGTGCGGTCACCGCCTCGCGTGCGGTGAGATGCGACCACAGTCCCTGTCCGTCTGGCACGACCCCGATACGCCGATGCAGTGCACGGTCGGTTCGGGGATCGCCATCCAAAATTCGCACGGATCCCTCGTCGGGTGACGAGTAGCCGGCGAGCAAACTGAGCAGCGTCGACTTGCCCGCACCATTGTGGCCCAGCAGCCCCGTGATCCCGGGACCGACGGTGAAGCTGACCTGCGACAGCGCCACCGTGTCGCCGAAGGTGCGCGAAATCTTGTCGACGCGGATGCTCATGCGCGTGACCTGAAGCGGTTCAGCAGGACGAACGCGGACAGTCCGACGATGATCACGTAGGACACTGCGTGCGTCACAACTGAGATGCCGTTGTCCCCGAAGAGCCGCTGGGCGAGGTCCAACGGGACGCCCACGAGGTTGACGGCCGCGCCGAGGCGGTCGTTTCCCCCGTTGCTCACGACGCCCGACAGCACGCCGGACCCCAAGATCAGACCGACAAGCGCGCCAATGGCGTAGGCACGCCTCCCGGTCATCGCGGCGATGGCCAAGCCGAGCGTGCTGAAGAACACGGCGACGATGACCCCGGCGCCAACGATTCTCGGAAGCTGGTCCAGGTCGGCACGAAGTGCGTCGGTGACCGAGGGCGCAAACATGATGTTGCCGACCCACAGCAGCAGCACGGGAAGCAGCGTCATCGCCAGCAGGGAACCGAACGACGCGAGCCACTTGCCGAACACGTACCGTGTCGGTGAGACCGCGGTCGCGAAGTACAGGCTGGTCACCCGGTGCTGGATGTCCGGGCACACGAGTTCGGGGGTCACGAGGGCGGTCCACAGGACGATCATGGTCCCGATGATCCCCAGGTAGTCCGAGTACGGCAGCATCTCGACCGGCAGCTGGATCTCATCCAGGGTGTCTGCGAACAACCCACGCACCGTCAAGACGCCGACGGCCGGCATGAATGCCAGCCCGAGCAGGGAAAACGGTACGAACTTGGCAACCCACCCGCGACGGCGACCGAACGCACGCAGGACACTCCACCAGGCGAGGATGAGCGGCACCTTGGCGACGGCCGTACGCTCGCCGTCATATCCGGCGAAGCTGATGTCATGGATCTGCGCGGTGCCGCTCGACGCCTCGGTCAGCGCGTTCGACGGTCGGTCGGGCATTGCGCTCATTCGCTCATCGCCGTCACGAGTGCATCCTCAACCGAACCACCGGCCGGTACGAGCCGTCGCAGTGCGACCCCGGCATCGGCGGCCGTGTCACGCAGAACGTCCATCGCCGCGTCGGAGCCATCGGAGATCACGATGCCGTGTTCGCCCTCGCGCGTGACGTGAAGACCGCGGGCCGCAAGTGCGGCCGCGAGCTTGTCCGCGTTCGCACTGGTGCCGACTTCCGCCACCATTCCCTGGGAGGACGTCGGCGCGAACGACTCGAGGGTCTCGGCGGTCGCGAGCTTGCCCTCGCGCAAGACGACGACGCTGTCGCAGGTGCGACGAATGTCGTCGAGGATGTGCGACGAGACCACCACGTGGATCCCGAGGTCTGTTGCGATGCGACGAACGAGGGTCAGCATCTCGGCGCGCCCTGCCGGATCGAGCCCAGTGGTCGGCTCATCGAGGAACACGACCTCGGGGCCATGCACGATCGCCTGCGCGAGCTTGGCGCGCTGCTTCATACCTTGGGAGTACCCCTCGATCAAGCGGGAGCGCTCCTCTTCGAGTCCGACGGTGAACAACACCTCGGATGCGCGGCGAACCGCGTCACGACGCGGCAGACCCCGAAGCTGCGCAAGGTGCACCACCATGTCGGCCGCCGTCATCGTCGGTGGGAGGCAGTCGTGTTCAGGCATGTAGCCCACCCTGCGGCGCACCAAGTCGCCGGCGTGTGCCGTGTCGTGGCCAAGGATGCGGATGTGTCCGGATGCCGGGGTCAGCAGGCCGAGGATCGCCTTCATCAGCGTCGACTTGCCCGCGCCATTGGCGCCGAGGAGCCCGGTGGCGGCTGAATCGATGTCGACGCTGACGTGATCGACGGCTACGTGCGTTCCGTAGCTGACGACCACATCATCGACCTGTATGAGTGGCCCCGTCACCGCAATCCACTGTACGCGGTCCCACGAGCCCATGCCAGCCGGGATGGTTCAGGAACGGTGAGGGAAGTCGGTGGGCGACACCGGCACCGACATGAGACGATCGCCTCATGCGCATCTCCGTACTGCTTCCGTATGACGGTCGCCCGAAGGACGGCGCCGACCGAGTCCCCGAGTATGAGCGCGCCGGCATCGACGCCGTCTGGGTGCCCGAGGTCTGGGGATTCGACAGCCCGACGCTCATGGGGTACATCGCGGCGCGCACCTCGCGCATCGACATCTGCTCAGGCATCGTGAACGTCTACTCACGGTCGGCCGCGCTGCTGGCTCAGACGGCAGCGGGCCTTGATCACCTGAGCGGCGGGCGGGCGGTGCTCGGCATCGGCACGTCGGGACCGCAGGTCGTCGAGGGATGGCACGGGGTGCCGTTCGAGCGCCCGATCAGGCGATTGCGCGAAACCATCGACGTCGTGCGGACGGTGGTGAAGCGCGCCCCGCTCGATCGCTCCGCGTCGCTGCCCGAGGGTCGCGGACGTGGCCTCGGCAAACCGCTTCGTCTGTTGAACCTGCCCGAGCGTCATGCGGTGCCCATCGTCGTCGCGGGGCTCGGTCCGGCCGCCGTGCGCCTGAGCGCCGAGTTGGCCGACGGGTGGATGCCAATCTTCTACCTGCCCGAGCACGCGCATGAGGTCTGGGGCCAGGCCATCGCCGACGGGACCGCCAAGCGCGCAGCGGCTCTGCACAACCTTGCGATCGTGGCGGGCGGTGTGGTCGCGATCGACACCGACCTCGAGGTGGCCCGCGGCGCAGCGCGCCGAACACTGGCCCTCTACGTCGGTGGGATGGGTGCCCGTGGCGCGAACTTCTACTTCGACCTTGCCTGCCGCTACGGGTTCGCGGACGCCGCCGGTCGGGTGCAAGATCTGTTCCTGGCCGGGAACCCCGCCGCGGCCGCTGCAGAAGTGCCGGACGAGCTGGTCGCGCTGACGAACCTGATCGGGTCGGCGGCCGACGTACGTGCACGCATCGACGCATATCGCGCCGCGGGCGTCACCGAACTGATGGTGACGCCCGCGGGCGACGATCCTGTTGGTCAGCTCACGCGGCTGCGCGCGCTGACGAGCTGACCGGTCAGGCGGGGGTCAGCTGCTCGCGGTCGATGGTGCCGTAGAGCGTGTTGCGCTCGCCAGGGGTCTTTCCGCCATTGACGACGAGCTGACGGATGCGATCCTGCGTCAGACCAAGCGGCGTCTCGACCGTGGTGGCATGTGCGATGCGCTCCTCGGTGAGCGTTCCGGACAGGTCGTTCAGGCCGTAGCTCAGGGCCTCGGAGGTGATCTCCTCGCCGAGCATGACCCAGTGTCCCTTGATGTGGGAGAAGTTGTCGAGGAACAGGCGTCCCACCGCGATGGTGCGGAGCTTCTCTTCGCGCGACGGGCCGGGCAGGTATGCGAACTCCGTGTTGCCAGGAAGGAACGGGAGCGGGATGAATGCCTGGAAGCCCTGCGTGTCGTCCTGCAGCTCACGCAGCTGACGCATGTGGTCGACCTGCTCTTCGGGTGTCTCGAAGTGCCCGAACAGGAGGGTCGCGTTGGTGCGCATGCCGAGGCTGTGCGCCTCACGGTGCACCGCAAGCCACGTCTCGGCCGGAACCTTGCGGTCGGCGATGATCTTGCGAACCCGCTTGCTGAACACCTCTGCGCCACCACCGGGCATGGTGTCGTGGCCGGCCGCCATGGTGCGCTCGAGCGCCTCCTTGGAGGACACCTTCGACAGGCGCGCCACGAAGTCGATCTCCACCGCGGTGAGTGCGGTGAGCGACACGTGCGGCAGCGAGGACTTCAGCTCCCGAAAGAGCTCCTCGTAGTACTCGAGGTTGTACTCGCGCGTCATGCCACCGACGATGTGCAGCTCGGTGATGCCGAGATCGGCGACCTGGCGCGCGCGGTCGACCAACTGGTCGACGCTGTACGCGTACGCACGCTCATCCTTGTCGGTCCACACGGCGAACGCGCAGAACCCGCAACCGACCACACAAATGTTGGTCGGGTTGAGGTGCGCATTGACGTTGTACGTGACGACATCGCCATGTCGACGCCGGGCAACCGTGTCGGCGGCCTTGCCGAGATCCTCGAGCGGGGCGTCACGGTACAGGGTGACCGCCTCTTCGGCGGTGATGCGCTCGCCGTCAGCGGCGCGGGAAAGAATCGAATCGACCATGCCGGGTACGGTATCAAGCCCCGTCGCGGAACTGCGCGCCGTCCGTCACCGTCTCCCCTGCCGATGGGCCCTGCGGGGCCGATTGAGCGCGAAATGGCGGGTCCCGGGAAGTCGCGTCAGGGGCGGCTGATGCTAGCGTGAGCGCATGGCATTTGCAGATGACTTCGCCGCCTTGGTGGCCGAACAACCGGCCGACTGGACGTTTTTCGAGTGTTACCTGACCGTTGACGACCCGCTTCGCCTGACCGACGCACGTGTCGGTCTTGCACGGGCGAACGCGCGCCCCGTCCGCGAGCGCGCCGGCCACGACTTCGAGATCACGGTGGCCAACACGAGCGGACACGGTGCGACCGCCGGCGTCGTCCACTCCGCGCTTCGGATCATCGACGACCTGGGGATCACGGGCCACGTCTGGTTTGGCGCGACCTACGACGCGCTGCGTCCCGCCCCCGCCCATCGCAGCGGCCAGTAGGTGTACCGCTCCCCGGACGACATCGCACTGCTCACAGAGCTCGCAGGCGTGCTTGATGAGACGATCGCCGACGCGCACCTGACCTCCGGCATGTACCTGATCTTGCGTGAGGTCGTGCGCTCCGACGTGCCGGTCCCGATCGGCGACCTCGCCGAGCGCTTCGGTGCCGACAAGGACCAGGTGGCGCAGCTGTGCAGTCATCTCGCACTGGAAGAGCTTCTTGTTGTGCGTGGAACCGGGATGGAACGCACTCCCGTGGCCATCGCACGCGTCAACGACATCGAGCAGCGGGCCAACGAGGCCATTCGTGCCTTCGTCTTGGACCGGCCCCATTCGCCGACGGTCTACGGCCTGGTTGCCGCAATGCAGTCCGGCCGTTTTACGGTGAACGACCTCATCGACTTCATCAACGGAACCGACGAGGACGACGACACCGCCGACGCCTGAGCGTCACAGGTCGAGCCGCCACCATTCGTTGGTGTGTGAGGGCACGTACCCCATACGGGCATTGATGTGGCGCATCGCCACGTTGTTCTCGTGATTTTCGGTGCGCAGCTCACGGAACCCACGCTGCCGTGCGCGTTCCAGCAGTGCGACCTTCAGGTGGCTGGCGATTCCTCGGCCGCGGTGGTCGGGATGGGTGCCGGTGAAACCGTTCCAGGCGACGCCCGGTGTCGAGGCGAACGACTCCAGATTGGCCCAGCCGATGACCTCGCCGGCGTCGGTGGCGGCGACAAGACAGTCGTCGAACGACGTCCAGGG